>NZ_JBXSOO010000015.1:0-150909 GCF_057784515.1 Martinezella sp. CNPSo 3732 | reverse complement strand
AAAGACGGCGGGTTTTTTCTTGAAGCCGAAGCGCCTGCAATCCGCAAGCAGGCGGATTGAGAAGGAGATATGCCAATGAAAGTCGGATTTATCGGATTGGGCCAGATGGGCAGCGCCATGGCCGTCAATCTCATCAAGGCCGGGCATGAGGTGACCGTCTACAATCGCTCGCGCGGCAAGGCCGAGGCTCTGGCAGGCGAGGGCGCCAAGGTTGCTGCGACGGTGGCGGACGCGTGCGGCGGCGAGGCTGTCTTCACCATGCTCGCTCATGACGATGCGCTATCGGCCGTCGTCCATGGCGATGGCGGCGTTCTGGCAAGCCTTGGCAAGGGTGCAGTTCATATTTCCGCCAGCACGATCAGCGTCGCCATGTCGGAAAGGCTGACGAGGGAACATGCCGCGGCAGGTCAGCACTTCGTGGCAGCGCCCGTCTTCGGCCGTCCGGAAGCGGCGGCTGCGGCAAAGCTTTTTATTGCCGCTGCGGGTACGCCAGACGCCATCCAGTCGGTCACGCCGCTCTTCGACGCCATCGGTCAGCGCACCTTCGTTCTCGGCGAGGAGCCGAAGGCGGCCAATCTCGTCAAGCTCAGCGGCAATTTCCTCATCGCTTCGGTTATCGAGTCGCTTGGCGAGGCCATGGCGCTGGTCGAGAAGGGCGGCGTCGACCGACATGCCTATCTCGATCTCTTGACCTCGACGCTTTTCAACGCGCCTGTCTACAAGACCTATGGCGGGCTGATCGCGGATCGCAAGTTCCAGCCGGCGGGCTTTACCGCGCCGCTCGGCCAGAAGGACATTCGGCTGGCATTGGCTGCCGGCGAGGCGCTGAACGTGCCGCTGCCGCTGGCAAGCCTGTTGCGCGACCGGTTCCTGACCTTGTTGGCGCATGGCGGCGAGGAGCTGGATTGGTCGGCGATTGGCGTGTTGGCAGCCCAGGATTCGGGGTTAGCGAGGTAGTTCGGGAGCTGGGAGATTTATCCATAGCTGATCGAGTTTGTGGAGGGTGCATACCCCCCTCTGTCAGCTTTGCTGACATCTCCCCCACAATGGCAGGGGTATCGCATATGGGGTGGCTCGGCACCGGAAATTCCTTCTCCCCCGCGGGGAGAAGGTGGCCCGAAGGGTCGGATGAGGGGGCTATCGATTTGAATTCATGGATTTTCGTAGTCTTGGCGGGCACCCCCTCATCCGCCTGGCGGCACCTTCTCCCTGCTGGGGAGAAGGGGTCAGCTGCGATTTCAGTTCATATGCGATACCCCTGCCCGCAAGGGGGAGATGTCACGAAGTGACAGAGGGGGTATCATAGGTGCGGCAGACTGAATGCCTCCACCAAGCCCCTTGCTAACCACCTTCCCACATGCAACCTTCCTCCCTTCCAGAGGAGGGACCCTCATGCATCTGACCACGCTGCTCGCCTTCGCCGCCGTTTCCTTCATCGGTATCGCGACGCCGGGGCCGACTGTGCTTCTGGCGCTGACCAATGGCTCTCGTTTTGGCGTCCGGCGCGCCTTGCCGGGCATGATCGGTGCCGTTCTTTCCGATGCGGTGTTGATCAGCGCCGTTGCCATCGGGCTTGGCGCCCTGCTGGCGGCTTCCGAATTCTGGTTTTCGGCTCTGAAATGGGTGGGTGCGGCCTATCTCGCCTTTCTCGGCATCATAATGCTGCGTTCGAAGGGAAGCATCGACGGCGCGTTGCAGGCGAGTGCGAGCCAATCGAAGGGGACCGCTTTCTCCATTGGGCTGAAGAGCTTCATGGTCGCGGTCACCAACCCGAAGGGCTATCTTTTCTTCTCGGCGTTCCTGCCGCAGTTCATTGATCCCTCGGCGCCGCAGATGCAGCAGTATATCGTTTTGGGTGCGATCTTCGCAGCACTCGATTTCATGATCATGTTCGGCTATGCGGTCTTCGGTTCGCAGGCCGTCCGCGTCCTGAAATCGGAAGGGGCGAAATGGCTCGAGCGTGCCTGTGGCGGCGCGCTGCTGGCTCTCGCCGGGTCGCTGGCGCTCTATCGTCGCGCCGTGAATTAAAGACCTAGTGGCGGCTTAACGCCGCCTCGAAGACTTCCCTGTCGACATTGCCACCTGAGGTGACGGCGATCACAGTATCGCCGTCGATGTGCCTGCCGTGGAAGAGTGCCGCAGCAAGCGCGACGGCGCCGCCCGGTTCAACCACGATCTTCAGCCGAGTGAAGGCGAGCGCCATGGCTTTCTGCGCTTCCTCATCTGTCACGACGAGGCCGGGACCGCAGAGGCGCTTGAGGATCGGGAAGGTGATGTTGCCTGGCTGCGGCGTGATGATGGCGTCGCAGATCGAGCCCTGCAGCGCGGTATTGCGCTCGATCTTGCCCGAGGCCAGCGAGCGGGTGGTGTCATCGAAGTTTTCCGGCTCGCATGGGTGCACCTTTAATCCCGGTGCGCGGGATTCGAGTGCCAGAGCGATCCCTGAAGTCAGGCCGCCACCGCCGCAGGGCACGAGCACGCTAGCAGCCTCGATGCCTTCCTCCGCCGCCTGTTGGGCGATTTCCAGCCCGGTCGTTCCCTGGCCGGCGATCACCTGCGGTTCGTCGAAGGGCTTGATCAGCGTCAGGCCGCGCTCCTTGGAAATGCGCGCGCCGATCTCGTCGCGATCTTCCTGGATACGATCATAGAGCACGACTTCGGCGCCGAAGGCACGGGTATTGGCGATCTTCAGCTTCGGCGCATCGGTGGGCATGATGATGACGGCGGGGATGCCGTGCAGCTTGGCTGCCAGCGCCACGCCCTGCGCGTGATTGCCGGAGGAGAAGGCGATGACGCCCCTGGCGCGTACGGTCGGTTCCAGCGCGGAGACCGCCGACCAGCCGCCGCGAAACTTGAAGGAGCCCGAGTGCTGCAAGCATTCGGCTTTCACGAACAGGCGGCGCCCGGCGATCTCATCGAGAAAGGGCGAAGAGAGCAGCGGCGTGCGGCGCGCCCGACCGGCGAGGCGAGTGCGGGCGGCTTCGATCATTGCGATATCGACCATGAATGGTTCACTCTTCGGATTCAGAAAGACTTTCCCTCCATAAAGCGCCCGTCCTTCCTTTAAAACAACGAGATTGTCTCCGTGACACTTCAGGCGATGCCAGGCAGCGAAAGATGCCCCACATCGTAGGTCTGGACTCCTGGCCGCGCCGGATCTTTCGGCGACTCTGCCAAGAGGCGGAAGCGCACCAACGTCCAGTGGGCCGGTTCGAAGGCGGCGACCGAGGCAAGCGCTTCGCTGTCCGATATGGCCTGCGCCGCTGCCTCGGCCTCCTTCGCGCGGAGGTCGGCAAGCGATGTTTCGGCGTCGATTACGACCACCTCGCGTGTGGCGAACTTGGCGCCGCGAATATCCGCAGATGTCTCGGTGTGCCATGCGATCCAGGTATTGACCTGAGGGCGACCGAAATTCTCGGTCAGGGCCATGAAACCAGGACCGCAGACGAAGTCGCTCAGGCCCTCCTCTTGCTGCCAGACGTAGAAGGGCGAGTAGAAATTCTGGCGGCTCCCCGTGACGGCATCGCCCTTTCTTGCCGTCAGATAGGCCTTGAACTTCAGGCCCGGGAGATTGTCGAGCAAGGGACCTTTTTCGCGAATACGGCGATCGATAATCGCCATGTCGTAATCCGCGGGGAGAGGGAAGTTATATTGCATGGCGATCATGATCATTCCTCTAGCCAGGTTACGGCGCTTCCATCCTGCGCCGCCTGGATGCTGATATAGGAAAAGGCATTTTCCGGCGCTGCACCGTGCCGATGGCGTTCGTTCGGCGCGAAGCTGATGCAGTCGCCGGTGCGCAGTTCCTCGGCCGGGCCGCCAAAGCGTTCGGCAAGTCCGACGCCGGACAGAACATAGAGGATCTGTCCATGCGGATGCGTATGCCAGCGGGTCATCACGCCGGGTTCGAGCTCACAACGCATGGCTGTGAGACCACCGTTTTCAGTGTTCTCCACAAGCGACTCCACCAGGAAGGAGGCCGTGGCGATGCCCTCGGGTGATGGCCGCATATTCGTGCCGGCGCGATGGATGGTGGGCGATGGGGTAGATGTGGTCTGAGGCATGGCTCTCAAGCCTGTTCGATCATTTGCGCGATGCCGTCCGAAAAGGACCAATCCTCGCGTGTCGCCGTCGTGATGGTGATCATGATGTCCTCGGGACGGATACCGGGCGAATCGGCAAGAAGTTCGGCGACCCGGCGATAGAAAGCCTTCTTGACTTCGGTACTGCGCGGCTTACCGATCGTGACGTCGAAAAAAACGTAATCGTCCGAACGCGGTTTGCTGGCGAAATAGGTGCGATCGAAGATGAGCTCATGCGGCTCCAGCTGATGAATGGACTGGAAGCGATCGGTCGGCGGCACCTCGAAGGCTTCGACCAGGGCGCGGTGAAAATTATCCGAAAGTGCCTTGAGATATTCCGGCGACTTGCCACGCAGAAGGGTGATGCGGGTGAATGGCATGGGATTGCTCCTGTTTCCGTGTCACTTGACGATCATAGAATGCCAGTGGATAATCATCCTGAAAATCAGATAATTCTGGATATATAGTCCCAAAAATATGGATGGTTATCCATGCGAAAAGTCATCTTCGATCTCGATGTGCTGCGCAGCTTCGTTACCGGTATGGATCTTGGCAGCTATGCCAAGGCGGCCGACAGGCTCGGACGCTCGACGTCTGCGATCAGCGCCCAGCTCAAGAAGCTTGAGGAGCAGGCGGGTACGCCGATCTTCCGCAAGGTGGGCAGAGGGCTGGCGTTGACGGAGGCCGGAGAGACGATGCTTGGCTATGCACGGCGGCTGCTGGACCTGAATGACGAGGCGGCCACGGCGCTGCATGGGACCGAGCTTGAAGGCTGGGTACGCCTCGGTCTGCAGGAGGATTTTGGCGAGACGCTGCTGCCGGACGTATTGGGGCGCTTCGCCCGCGCGCATCCGAAGGTACGCATCGAGGCGCGCGTGGTGCGCAACTTGGAGCTTGTGGAGCGGGTGACGTCAGGCAAGCTCGATCTGGCGCTTGCCTGGAGCGACGGTTTCCGCACCGCTTACACAGACCGCATCGCCGAAGTGCCGCTCTGCTGGGTCGGTCCGGCCAATGGCGCGACGCATTGGCGGGCCGATAGCGGCGAGACCATGCCTCTGGCCTCGCTCGAGGCGCCATGCCTGCTGCGCAACATCGCCACGAAGACGCTCGATCGCGCCGGTATCGGCTGGCGGATATCCTTCGTCAGCCCGAGCCTCGGCGGCCTTTGGGCTGCGACGGCGGCTGGGCTCGGTCTAACACTGCGCACACCGCTCGGCCTGCCGCCAAAGGTGCGGCAATTGACGCCTGATGAGGCCGGCCTACCGGCTTTGCCGACGCTCGATCTCGTGCTGCATCGTGCCGAGGCGGAGGGAAGTCCGGCAACGGAACGGCTGGCATCCATCATGCTGCAGGCAGTGCGGCAGACCATCGAGACCGTGCCGTAGAGCCGCATATTCGAGGATGTGCCTGGTCAGGATGTCGTCACGGCCTGAGAGGAAGGCTGTCGCCCGGAAACGTCGCTGCCGAGGCTGCTGATGCGGATTTCCGCCTGTGCGGCGAGCACTTGCAGATCGCGCGGCTGGCCTGCCAGCCGTTCCATGGCGGCGATCGCGACATCCGTCGTTACATAATCGGGCTTATGGCCGAGATTGCGGATGGTGATGAGTTCAGCACCTGGTATATCCCGGGCAAGCCCGCGCGAATGTAACTCCTCCAGCACGACATCGTCGCTGTCGCCGGTAATGATGATCACGGGTGCCTTGATCTCGCTGTAGCGAGGCGCATGGGCCGAGACATAAGCAAAGAGATTGACCACATCGATCGCGTTGTTGCGGAAGGTCCGCGGCCGCAGCACCAGTTCCGGTGCCGTCTTCATTATATAGTCGGCCGGCCGCGCATTCGGGCGGAAGATGCTGAGCGTGCCGGTCTCGACCCGGCGCAAGCCGAGCGGGATAACGAAGATCTGCGTAAAGAGCCAGCCGAAGACGGGCGTGGCGGCAAGCGTATAGTACCAGTCGACGCCGCCGGACCAGGGGTGTGTTGCCGGCGCGAGAAAGAGCAGGCCCTCGGTTCTTTCAGGATGGCGCATGCCAAAGGCAGCTGCGATTGCGCCGCCGAAGGAGTGGCCGACGATGATGGCGCTCTTGATGCCGCGCTTATCCATCAGTTGGGCGATGGCATCGGCCTGACCGGAGGGAAGGGCGTTTTCGGCGGTCCCGCGTTCGGAATAGCCGTGACCGGGGCGATCGACGAATAGCATTTCAGCGCGGCCACTTAAGGGCGCTGCGAAGGCTGCCAGCTGATCGCGCAGATTGCCGCTGGCGCCGTGGATAAAGATCAAGGCGGGTAGATCCGCGGTTGTGGGGCGCGGCAGATGTACGGCGTTGAGGCGATAACCGCCGATATCGGTAAGCTCGCCAATATTGGGATAGGCCTGCTCGATGGCGCGGGTCTTGTAGGCGGAAAAGCCTGCGGCGGAGACGACAAGAAGAATGATGACGGCGAACAGAGAATCGATCATTGCGGCACGGATCAAATATCTTAAGACGCTAATCTAGCGCGATATTGCGGCTTTTCATCCCTCCAAATGCGATTTCGGCCGTGAGACCGCCGCATATAATCAGGTGCGGCTGCCGGCAAGTTTTTCCGAGAGCTTGCCGGCTTCTTCCTGGGCCGATCGATTCGCCGGGTAGACTTCCAGAAAACGATCCCATACCCTGAGAGCCTGTGCGTCGTTGCCGCGCTCGGTCAGCATCGCCGCCATGCCGGCCAGCGCGCCGAAATGGCGCGGCTCGATGCGCAGGACCTGATTGATGTCTTCCATCGACTTGCGATAGTCGCCGATCGCAAAATTGAGCGTGGCGCGGCGGTTCCAGCCTTCGACATAGTCGGGCTTCAGCGAGATCACCTGATCGAGATAATCCATCGCGGCGGCATTGCGCTTTTCCTGAATGGCCTTGTCGGCCCATTGCATCAGGAGATTGATGGTGGCGCTGCCGGAATCGCTGAGTTCGGCACTGATCCGATCCGCAATCAAGCTTGCCTGGTCGGGGTCGCGTTGGCGCTTCAGCGCTGTGAACAGATTGTCGAGCTGCTGCTTGGGTGACAGGGTGCCGGAGGAATTGCCCGAATTCTGCTTTTCCACAGGGTTCTGCTCGTCAGCCAGAGCCGCATGGGGCGCAGAGGCAGTCAGAGCAAACAGAATCGGCAGGGCTAGATATGACAAAGCAAAAATGCGCATGGCGGGCATAGTAGCCCGCCAATGTCGAAGATCAAAACAAATTTGATGCGATCAACTAAAACTGAGGCCGATCCATGGGACCGGAGCCGCGCGCTGTATCAGCCCTGACGAGCCTTGTAGCGCGGGTTCAGCTTGTTGATGATGTAAATGCGGCCCTTGCGGCGGACGAGACGGTTGTCACGATGGCGCGCCTTGAGCGACTTGAGCGAATTCTTGATCTTCATTTTTCTGATCCGCGATCTCTGAGGGGGAATGTCACATTCGCCCGGGTCTTTTAACAATCAAAAGCGCGCTCAGGGCGCGCTCTTTAGGGTGGGGAGCAAATACCCTGTCATACTGGGCCTGTCAACCATGTCAGGGGCTTTTTCCCGCTGATCTCAGCGCAGAAGCTGTGTGACATGGCCCATCTTGCGGCCCGGCCGGGCTTCGGTCTTGCCGTAGAGATGCACGAGTGTGTCGTCAAGGCGCAGCCATTCCGGCAATGCCAGAATGTCGTCGCCGATCAGATTCGTCATGACACAATCCGAATGGCGCTGAGGATTTCCGAGCGGCAGGCCGGCGACGGCACGGATATGCTGCTCGAATTGCGAGATGACGCAGGCGGCTTCCGTCCAATGGCCGGAATTGTGGACGCGCGGCGCCATTTCATTGGCGATCAGGCTGCCATCGGCAAGCACGAAGAACTCGATGCCGATGACGCCAACATAACCAAGCGCCGTCAATATCTTCTCCGCAGCTTCACGCGCGGTCGCGGCCGTCTGCGCGGAAATGCTCGCCGGCAGCGTCGAGGTGTGGAGAATGCCGTTGCGATGGACGTTCTCGGCCGGATCGTAGCAGGCAACCTTCCCGTCGCTGCCGCGGGCGGCGATGATCGAGATTTCGCGCTCGAAAGATACGAAGCTTTCCAGAATGAGAGGTACGCTGCCCAAGGCTGCATAGCCACCCTCGGTGCTGTCGGCGGCGGAGCGATAGACGCGCTGCCCTTTGCCGTCATAGCCGAGACGACGGGTCTTCAGCACGCCTTGGCCGCCGAAATCGGCGAGCGCCTTTTCGAGATCGGTCTGGCTGTCGACGGCATGGAAGCGGGCCGTCGGAATGCCGCAGCCATTGATGAAGCTCTTTTCGGTCAGCCGGTCCTGCGCCATTTCCAGCGCCTTGGGCGGCGGATAGACCGTTACCTGCAAGGCAAGATCCTCAGCGGCGGTCACGGGCACATTCTCGAATTCATAGGTCACGACATCGCAGCGCTTCGCCAGCTCGGCAAGCGCGGCCGCATCGTCATAGGCAGCGGCAATCTGCGCGTTGGCGACATGGGCGGCCGGGCAATCCGCCTGCGGCTCGAGGATGATGGTGCGGAAATTCAGGCGGGCGGCCGCCATGGCCAGCATGCGGCCGAGCTGGCCGCCGCCGATGATGCCGATCGTCTTCACGTTCATAGGTCGTCCATCGGATATTCGGCGACTGCCGCGCTCTGGCGCGCCCGCCATTCGTCGAGCCGGTCGGCGATCTCTTCGTCGCCAAGTGCCAGGACGGCGGCGGCAAGAAGGGCGGCGTTGACGGCGCCGGCCTTGCCGATGGCCAGCGTGCCGACGGGAATGCCGGCGGGCATCTGCACGATCGAAAGAAGGCTGTCCTGCCCGGAGAGCGCGCGCGACTGAACCGGCACGCCGAAGACCGGCAGCGGCGTCATGGACGCCGCCATCCCCGGCAGGTGTGCCGCGCCGCCGGCGCCGGCGATGATGACCTTGAAGCCCTCGTCCTTTGCGCCCTTGGCGAAGTTCACCAGCCTGTCCGGCGTGCGATGAGCCGAAATAATGCGCGCATCATAGGTGATTTCGAGCGCTTCCAAGGTGTCCGCGGCATTCTTCATGGTCTCCCAGTCGGACTGGCTTCCCATGATGATGGCGACAGGCGGTCTTTCGGTCATCATCGTTGCTTTGTGCTCCTCAGGCTATGATATCGGGGATGATCTGGTCTTCCAGCTTGGTCAGCTTGTCCTTGATGACGAGCTTCTTCTTCTTCATGCGCTGGATACGAAGGGCATCGCAGCCCGTCTCGATCATGGCATTGATTGCGGCATCATAATCCTCGTGTTCCTGGCGCAAACGCGCCACGATCAGCCTGATTTCCGCCTGTTCCTGATCGGCCATGTTCATTTCCCCAGCATATCGCGGAATCGCATTCGTTCCGCCTCCTGAATTCCGCAAGCTCCTATCACCAAATGGCGATAACGGGAAGTTATCCTTCATCACGAATTTGCCGCCTATAGGCCACGTTTTCGCCTTCGACAACGGCTGGATATTATGGCACAGTGGGAGGGTTGACACCTAGGGCCTTGGCGAATGGATGGTCAGGGCCCTTAAAGAGGAAGGAAGGGTCATATGACTGTTCAAGCTCATCTTGAATCGCTCGAAAAGAAACATGTCGCGCTCGAGGAGGCGCTGCATGCGGCAATGTCATCTCCCTCTAGCAATGATACGGAAATAGCCGACATCAAACGCAGGAAACTGCGCGTCAAGGACGAAATCCAGCGTCTGCGTTCCTCTGTTCACTGAGGTAACGTTCCAAAGTTCAAAAAAGCCATCGATCTTGGGGCAAGAGAGGCAGATCGAAAGGTCTTGAGGCAATTTTCCAGCCAGGATCGATGAGCATTTCCGTCAAAACGGATGCGCCAGCGTCATAGCGTCGAAAGTAGGGGTTGGCGCAATTTTTCCCCATCTTATACAACAAATGTCGTCGCTGACGACTCTCGGCTCGTTGTAGTCCTCATTCATCGAGGGTGGCCGGGTTTTGATGGCACGTCGCGACGATGCCAGTTTCGTCACGCCGCTGGCCCATCCGGAAGTCATGTCGTTTCTATCTCTGGCTTAGCTCCAGGGGCGGCAGGCCAAAACCGCGGTTCGCGCTGTCATTGTCGCCGCCGCCGGCTGCCAAATGCCAAATGCCGCGAAAGCGAAGGGCCTTTTCAGGACCAGAACTGATCCAGCCATAGGTTCAGCTTGTCGAAGCCGCGGCTGTTGACCGCGTATATGCGTTTCGTGCCTTCATTGGTGACGGAAACGAGGTTGCTGTCGAGCAGCGCCTTGAGATGCTGCGAGACAGCCGGGCGGCTGATTGGCAGGCCCTGCGCCAGTTCGTTGACCGTCTTGGGTGCGCGGCGCAATTCCTCCAGCAGATGACGCCGGTTCGGATCCGCGATGGCTGCGAAAGGGTCCATGGTCGACATGGCGGAAAGCTACGTCAAACACCAAAGGGCGGCAAGTTAATTGTGCGCTGCATGATATATTGTAAGGATGGTTGCCTGCGGAGGTTCGCGCCGTGAGTGTCCTCTGTTGCGAATTGCCGGTTTCGGTCGCTGCCCCTTGTCAGAGAGAGCTAACGGATTTACTCACGATTATCGAACCGGTGCGCCATCGCTGACGATGGAAGCCGAAACCATGGAAGCTCGCATGACCGTGCCCGAAGATCGTTGCCGTCTCGTTCTCATCGTTCCCGACATTGCCGATATAGAGCAGCGGGCGACGGCGGTGGCCGATGCCTTGAGGGGCGGAGACGTCGCCTCGGTGATCATTCCCCAGTACGGTCTCGATGACAGCACCTTTCAGAGACATGCGGAAAAGCTGGTGCCGGTCATTCAGGCCGCAGGTGCGGCGGCGCTCATTGCCGGCGACAGCCGCGTGGCGGGCCGTGCCAAGGCCGATGGGCTGCATATCGCCGGCAATATCACCGAGCTTACCGAAGCCGTGGAAAAATTCGTGCCGAAGCTGATCGTCGGCGGCGGCAGCGCGGCCGACAGGCATAGCGCGCTGGAGGTCGGCGAGCTCAGGCCGGACTACATCTTCTTCGGCAAGCTTGACGGCGACATCAAGCCGGACGCGCATCCGAAAAATCTGGCGCTTGGCGAATGGTGGGCCTCGATGATCGAAATCCCCTGCATCGTCATGGGCGGTACCGATCCGAAGTCGGCGCTGGAGGTAGCCCTGACGGGTGCCGAGTTCGTCGCGCTGCATCAGGCGGTTTTTGCCGACCCTGCCGCTGCCTCGTCCATCGTTGCGGAAGTGAATGCGCTTCTGGACGAAAAAGCGCCACGGTTTGAGGATTGATAGCGATTCATGTCGTCAGCGCCTCGATTCCGCCATCGATCCTTCCTTGCCGTGCTTACAGCCGGACTCGCCGCATTTCCGTTGCTGGCCGCAGCGCAATCAGGCAACAGTGACACGTCGCTGCCCGGTGTTTCGCAGCCGGCGGAGAAGGGCGCACGTCCCGATGACAATGCACAATCCGACGACGACACAACCGTGCCGGCTGCACCGCAGCACAACGACAATGTCATGACGCGGCCTCTGGGCGCCGATGCTGGCACCTTCAAGACCGAAAAGATCCAGCCGGGCGCGGAGCCGAAAGCTGACAGCGACATCAAGCCATCCCAGGGTGTCGGGGTTTTCGAGCGCATGGGGGCAAACTTGCCCGACCTGCCGCCGGAAAAGCCTTTCACCGGCAAGGTGGACGATGCTTATGGTGCCTTCCAGCGCGGCTATTACCTGACCGCCTTCCAAAAAGCATTGCCGCGGGCGCAGCTTGGCGATCCGGCCGCACAGACCTTGATCGCTGAGCTGATGGCACAGGGCCTGGGCGTTAAACGCGACACAAAGGACGCCGCCTTCTGGTACAGCAAGGCGGCCGAGGGCGGCGATCCCACGGCGATGTTCAAATACGCGCTGATCCTGATGGAAGGGCGCGATGTGCCCCGCGATCAGAAGAAGGCCGACGACTGGATGAAGAAGGCGGCCGATGCAGGTCAACCTTCGGCGGAATTCAACGTAGCCCAGATGCTGACGGCCGAAAATCCAGGCCCCAAGGGCCTGCAGATGGCGCTTCCCTATTATGAGAAATCCGCCGAGCAGGGCATCGCCGACGCGCAATATGCCGTGTCGCAGCTCTATCTCAACCTTCCCGATCTGCCGCCGGAAAAGAAAGCGCGTGCACGGGAGTGGCTGTCGCGTGCCGCCAATGCAGGCTTCGATACCGCCCAGCTCGATATGGGCATCTGGCTGATCAACGGCACCGGCGGCGCACAGGATCTCGAGAACGGCTTCAACTGGATGCGGGTTGCAGCCTATCGCGGCAACGTCGTTGCGCAAAACAAGCTGGCACATCTCTATATCAACGCCATCGGCACGAAGCAGGATCCGGTGGCTGCCGCCACCTGGTATGTCATTTCCCGCCGTGCCGGCCTGAAAGACCCCGAGCTCGAGGATTTCTATCAAGGGATCGAGGACTATCAGCAGAAGGCGGCCATCGATGCAGCCAACAAGTATCGGCGCGCGCGATAATAAAGGTGCCGGATCGAGCCCTGGCGGAGCTGATCTGAGGTCAGTTTGCGTCTGCCGTGGCCTCACCACTTGAAATTCCCGCAATTTTATGGTCTTGAGGCCGCCAATCTTTTATTTCCGCTGACGCTCCCGCTCCGTCGGGGCCTGCTTTCGGGCCCGGTCAGCGCTTTCTGCATTATCCAAGGAAACCCGATGGCCCGTTCTGCTCTTCTCAATGTCATGGTTCAGGCTGCCCTCAAGGCAGGCAAGTCGCTCAGCCGCGATTTCGGCGAAGTGCAGAACCTGCAGGTTTCGGTGAAGGGACCGGGCGATTTCGTCAGCCAGGCGGATCTGAAGGCGCAGAAGATCATCCGCGACGAGCTGATGAAGGCTCGTCCCACGTATGGTTTTCTCGGCGAGGAAAGCGAAGAGGTCAAGGGCACGGATGGCGCCCATCGCTGGATCGTCGATCCGCTCGACGGCACCACCAACTTCCTGCACGGCATTCCGATGTTCGCCGTTTCGATCGCGCTCGAGCGCAACGACGAGATCGTCGCCGGAGTCATCTTCAATCCGGCGACGGACGAACTCTATACGACCGAACGCGGCGGCGGCGCTTTCCTCAACGATCGCCGCCTGCGCGTCGCCTCGCGCCGCGTGCTGTCGGATAGCGTCATCGGCTGCGGCGTTCCGCATCTCGGCCGCGGCAATCACGGCAAGTTCCTGGTTGAGCTGCGTCATGTCATGGGCGAGGTTGCCGGTGTGCGCCGTCTCGGTTCCGCATCGCTCGATCTTGCCTATGTCGCTGCCGGCCGCTTCGACGGTTTCTGGGAAACCGGGCTGTCTCCCTGGGATATCGCAGCCGGCATTCTGCTGATCCGCGAAGCCGGCGGTTTCGTCTCGGATTTCCAGGGCGGCACCGACATGCTCGGCACCAGTTCGATCATCTGCGGCAACGAGCATATCCAGAAAGCACTCGCCGAAGTAGTTAAGCGACCGATCCCGACGAAGTAAGCCATTCCCCCATTCGCTTTTTCGAATGACAAAACAGCCTGTTGCCAACGGACTGTTTTGTGCTTTCCGTCTCTTCAATTCGGCACAATGTTGCTCTAGTCTCCGCCTGCGGAAGATGCGGTGTCGGAGCGTGTGATGGAAAATGTGAATCTGTCGGATCTCGGATCGACCGACAACGTATCGGGAAATTACGCCTATAAGCTTTCAAGCCCGATGGCTTTCTTCTGGACCATGGTTCTTTTCCTGGTCATTGTCGGCTTCATCGTGGCAATCCTTTTCCGCCAGGCGCAGGTCGCCTTTCTGCACAATCCCGGCCTCAATGGCCTGATCGTCGGCGTTTTGGTCGTCGGCATCCTCCTGGTCTTCAATCATGTGCTGATGCTGAGGCCGGAGGTTCGCTGGTTCAATCATTTCCGTGCCGTCGGCAATGCGGACAAGGTTGGCCGCAATCCGCGGCTGCTGGCACCGATGCGGGCGCTGCTCGGCAACCGCCGTGCCATGCAGCTTTCCACGGCGACCCTGCGCTCGATCCTCGATTCGATTGCCACCCGCCTCGACGAATCGCGCGATACCTCGCGCTATCTTATCGGCCTTCTCGTCTTTCTCGGTCTGCTCGGCACTTTCTGGGGTCTGATCGGCACGATCGGCTCTATCAACGACGTCATCCAAGGCCTCGATGCCGGCGCCGGCGACACCGGCGATATTCTGAGCGCCCTGAAATCAGGTCTTTCCGGCCCGCTCGTGGGTATGGGCACGGCCTTCTCCTCCTCGCTGCTCGGCCTTTCCGGCTCGCTGATCCTCGGCTTCCTCGACCTGCAGGCCGGCCGTGCGCAGAACCGCTTCTATACCGAACTTGAAAATTGGCTTTCTTCCGTCACCGACGTCGGCTCCGACATCGCCCCGGTCATCGAAGGCGCGACCGGCGCCTCTTCGGAGGATGTGCGGGCGCTGTCGGATTATCTGCGCAAGATTGCCGAGGAGGGCGGCGGCCAGCGTTCTGTGACGGCGATGGCAAACCTTGCCGAAGGCATTCAGGGCCTGGTCAAGAACATGCGCAACGAGCAGCAGATGTTGCGCGACTGGATCGAGGCGCAGCAGGAAGAGGCCAAATCGATGCGTCGCACGCTCGACCGCCTCGCCGACAGGATCAGCCATACCGAGAAGACCGGGAGCAAGTAAGCCATGGCGCTCGCTCGCAACCGACGCCACCAGAGAAGCGTCGACTATTGGCCCGGTTTCGTCGATGCGCTGTCGACGCTGCTCATGGCGATCATGTTCCTGCTGACGGTATTCGTCGTTGGCCAGTTCATCCTCAGCCGTGAGATTTCCGGGCGCGACGAAGTGCTCAATCGTCTCAACAGCCGCATCAACGATCTGGTGCAGCAACTGGCGCTGGAAAAAAGCGGCAAGCAGGATCTGGAGGATGCCGTCGCCAATCTGCAGGCATCGCTGTCCTCGGCGGAGACAGAGCGCTCGCGGCTGCAGGCCCTGCTCGCAGCAGGCTCCGGCAGCAGCCAGGCTGCGGAAAAGCGGGCCGGATCGCTTTCGCAGGAGCTTGATGAGCAGAAGCAGGTGAGCGCGCGCGCAATGAGCCAGGTCGATCTCCTCAATCAGCAGATTGCCGCCCTGCGCAGCCAGATCGCCGCTATCGAAGCTGCCCTTCAGGCTTCCGAGGCCAAGGATCAGTCATCGCAGGTGAAGATCGCCGATCTCGGCCGGCGGCTGAATGTGGCGCTGGCGCAGCGCGTGCAGGAGCTGAACCGCTATCGTTCCGACTTCTTCGGCCGCCTGCGCGAAATTCTTTCGGACCGAGATAATATCCGCATCGTCGGCGACCGCTTCGTGTTCCAGTCCGAGGTGCTTTTCCCGTCCGGCGCTGCCGATCTCAACCCGGCGGGCCAGGCGGAGATGACGAAGCTTGCCACGGCTCTCATCGACCTTTCCAAGGAAATTCCGCCCGAGATCAACTGGGTGCTACGCGTCGACGGGCATACGGACAATGTGCCGCTTTCGGGCAATGGGCGTTACCCGGACAACTGGGCTCTGTCGTCGGCGCGCGCCATCGCCGTCGTCAAGTTCCTGATCTCACAGGGTGTGCCCGCCGACAGGCTCGTCGCCGCTGGCTTCGGCGAATTCCAACCGATCGCACCGGGCGATGCGCCGGATGCTCGCGCCACCAACCGCCGCATCGAGCTGAAGCTGACGGAGAAATAATCCGTCATCGCTCCGGCGATGCGATACTATCGAGGCGTGCTTGCAGGAATTGCCGTACGGCTTCGCTGTCGCTGAGGCCAATCGCGGTCCGATAGGCATTGGAGGCCCTTTCCGCATCTCCCGCTTCGGTCAGCAGGTGAGCCCGCACGGCCCAATAGGGTTGATAGTTGACGATCTCGCGCTCGGCTATCCGGTCAAGGAGAGCCAACCCAGCAGCCGGACCTTCCACTTTGCCAACTACGGCCGCGTGGCTGACGCGCGCGCCGGCCGTCGGCTTCATGATCACAAGCGCTTCATAGAGTTTGGCCAGAGCTGCCCAGTCAGTGATGCCCGAGCGTCGCCGGTCGGCATGCACGGACTGGATC
Source organism: Martinezella sp. CNPSo 3732 (assembly GCF_057784515.1). Lineage (NCBI taxonomy): Bacteria > Pseudomonadati > Pseudomonadota > Alphaproteobacteria > Hyphomicrobiales > Rhizobiaceae > Martinezella > Martinezella sp. CNPSo 3732. The sequence goes on along the minus strand of NZ_JBXSOO010000015.1, from coordinate 134,741 downwards.
GCAGCCTGACACTGGAACGGGCCGAAGCGTCCGAATGTGCCAGCCTTTCGTAATAGATTATCGGCTTCCAGAATCATTTCGGCATCCCACAGGGCCATGTCCTGCTGGTCGAGAGGAACATATCGTCCATTCGCATCGCGGCGGGCTCCATGACGGGATTGGCTGTAGAGCATCAGCGACAACAAGCCTGCCGCCTCCGGTTCCTCGGGCAGGGTCGCAAGCAACGTGCGTCCGAGCCAAATGGCCTCATCCGCCAGGGATCGTTGCTTGCCGATCTCTCCGTCGACGCCGTCCCAGCCGAGGCCGTAGGCGGCATATATCGCTGAGAGCACGCTTTCCAATCGATCCGGCAACACGGACCGGTCCGGAACGATAAAGGGAATATGTGCGTCGCGGATCTTGATTTTCGCTCGCACCAGCCGCTGGCTCATGGCTTGCGGCGAAACGAGGAAGGCTTTGGCTATGGTCGCGGCATCGACGGCCAGCACGGCTTGCAGCATCAGCGGAGTGTGAGCTGAGCGATCCAAAGCCGGATGGGCGCAGACGAAGAGGAGCTTCAGGCGCTCATCCGGAAAGGTGGAATTGTCGGCATTCATGCGTTCCTCCGCCTCTTCGAAGGCCATCATGATCCTGTCGCGCGCTCCGGCCCTGACGTTCTCGTGCCTGATCCGGCGAAGGAGATTACGCTTGGCTGCAACCAGCAGCCAGGCTTCCGGATTGTCGGGGATGCCGCGTTCCGGCCAGGTGCTCAACGCTGCCGCGATCGCATCGGACAAAGCGTCCTCGGCCGCCGGCACGTCGCGGAAGCGCGCGGCGAGAAAGGCAATCAGCTTGCCGTAGGATTGACGCGCCGTTTGCTCGGCGGCGCGTCCAGCATCCAACTCCATGATGGCTACATCTGCAATCGCGGCCGTATCTCGACCGAACCTTGCTGGGAGATCGGTACGCGCAGCGCCCATTCCAGCGCGGCATCGAGATCCGGCACTTCGATCAGGTAGAAGCCGCCAAGCTGCTCCTTACCGTCAGGGAACGGACCGTCCTTTACCTCGTGGTCCTCGCCCTGACGACGGACAACCGTTGCCGTCTCCGGTCCCGTCAATCCCGCGCCTCCCGTCATGATGCCGGCCTGGATCAGCGCCTGTGTGTAGGCGATCCAGCCGTTCTTATAGGTCGGATCGGCACGACGCCGAAAATCCTCGGCTGATTCACGAATGATCAAAGCATATTGCATGAGATAGATCTCCCATTTGCAGTTTTGACGACAGCCGGACGGCGTAGCCTGCAAAGCTGATGCCGGAATATACAACACCGTTGGCAAAACGGCTTCCTGCCGCTTCGATAGAATGAGCCGCGGGCACGAGTGAATTCGACACTCGCGAAAAGATTTCTTGAAATTCGTGGCCGAAAAATCAAAACGGCCGACATGCCCGAAAGGCAGCCGGCCGTTAATGGCTTTGCAGCGAGTGCGTGACGCGAGAATTATGCGGTGGCGGTGGTCTGGTCGTCGATGACGGCGGCACCGACGTGAGCCTTGATCGATTCGATGGCATGCAGGGCCGAGGCTTTCGCCTTATAGCCTTCCGAACCGAACATGGTTTCGCCGTTCGAGGCCTTGAAGCGGAAGCGAAACTCGCCAGCCTTGTCCTTGTAGACTTCAAATTTATACATGGTTCTCGTCTCCTAGAATCGCGTCAGCGCGGGATAACGCCGAAAATCTAGCTCAACTTTGAAACTATTTCCACAAGGTTGTATTTGGCACGACTTGCCCGGTTATCGCTATTTTGCGATGAGCATATGTTCTTCGATGCCGGCATCGAATTGCAGGCGGGCGAGCTTCGCATAAATACCGCCATGGCGGATCAGGCTCTGATGCGTGCCTTCCTCGACGATGTGGCCCTGATCCAGCACCAGAATGCGGTCGGCCTTGAGCACGGTCGCCAGGCGATGGGCGATGACCAGGGTCGTGCGTGCTTCCATCAAGCCCTCCAGCGCCTTCTGAACGAGCGTCTCGCTTTCGGCATCGAGCGCGGAGGTCGCTTCATCGAGCAGCAGGATTGGCGCATTCTTCAGGATGGCGCGGGCAATGGCGACGCGCTGGCGCTGGCCGCCGGAAAGGGTGACGCCGCGCTCGCCGACCTGCGTATCATAGCCCATTTCGAGGCGCGAAATGAACTCGTCCGCCTGCGCGGCGATCGCGGCGGCGCGCACTTCGTCGCGTGAGGCGCCCGGGCGGCCGAAGGCGATATTGTCATGGATGGAGGCGGCAAAGATCGTGGTGTCCTGAGGGACGATGGCGATGCGCTCACGCAGAGCATCCGGCAGCACATCGCGCGCATCGACACCATCCAGGGCAACTCGGCCCTTCTGCGGATCGTAGAAGCGCAGCAGCAGCGAAAAGATAGTGCTCTTGCCGGCACCGGACGCGCCGACGATCGCGACGGTCTCTCCCGGCTTCACGGAGAAGGAGAGCCCATGCAGCGCCGATCTATTCGGTCGTGACGGGTAGGAAAAGTGGACGTCGGAAAATTCCACGCGGCCCTGCGGCGGCTGCGGCAAGGGCAGCGGATTGGCGGGGGTGGTGATGGGGGACACTTCGGCAAGCAGCTCGCCCAGGCGGTCGGCAGCGCCTGCAGCTTGCGACAGCTCGCCCCAGACTTCCGATAGCGAGCCCAGCGAAGAGCCTGCGATGACCGAATAGAGCAGGAACTGGCCGAGCGTGCCGGCAGACATCGTGCCGGCGAGGACATTCTGCGCACCGACCCAGAGAACCGCGACGATGCTGCCGAAGACCATGGCAATGGCGAAGCCCGTCAGCAGCGAGCGGGATTTGATCGCGGCGCGTGCCGCCTGATAGGCATCCTCGACGGCGCTGCCATAGCGCTGCGCCGCTGCGTCCTCGCCGTTATAGGCCTGAATGGTGCGGTTGGCCGCGATGGTCTCGTTGGCATAGGCCGATGCCTGCGCCAGCGTCTCCTGCGCGGCCCGCGAGCGCTTGCGCACGGAACGGCCGAAACTGACCAGCGGCAGGACGATGATCGGGATCGCGATCAGCACGATACTCGAGAGCTTCGGGCTGGTAACGATCATCATGATCACGGCGCCGAGACAGAGGATCAGGTTGCGCAGCGCGACAGACGCGGTGGCGCCGACCGCGGACTTGATCTGTGTCGTATCGGCCGTCAGCCGCGAGACGATCTCGCCGGATTGATTGACGTCGAAGAAAGAGGGCGACAGCCGCGTGACGTGGTCGAAGACTTCGCGGCGCATGTCCGAGACGATACGCTCGCCGATGGAGATGACGAAGTAATAGCGCAGCGCGCTCGCAGCGGCGAGCAGCAGGGCCATGATCATGATCGCCACGAAATAGCTGTCGATCAGGCCGCGGTCGGCTTGATCGAAACCGTGATCGATCATGCGGCGGACGGCGACTGGCAAAGCAAGCGAGGTAACGGCAGCGATGACGAGCGATATGATTGCCCCGGCCACCATGCCTCGATATCGCCTGAGGTATGGCGCCAGTCGTCCGAGAGGACGGATTGAACGGTTTTTCTTTTCCTCAGCCTGGCCAGTTTCTGACAAGTCGTCTCCAATCCCCATATCAGCAAGGGACTCGGCGTTTCGCCCCTTGTTATCGCCGCTGCCTTCATGTATAGGCACGCCATCTTAATTGGAAGCCGTGGCCTTTAACGGACTGCGGCTTCATTTATTCAATCGGTTCGGTTGCCGCAATGCCTTGCGACAAATGGACCCTGGCATGACAGGAAGATTGTTATGAAGGCCAACATTCATCCCGACTATCACACCATCAAGGTAGTCATGACCGACGGTACCGAATATGAAACCCGCTCGACCTGGGGTTCTGAAGGCGCTGTCATGAACCTCGAAATCGACTCCAAGTCCCATCCGGCTTGGACCGGCGGCAACCAGCAGCTGATGGACCGTGCCGGCCGTGTTTCGAAGTTCAACAAGCGCTTCGGCGGTCTCGGCATCTAATCGCTCTGCGATTTGTTGCTTGAAAAGAGCCCGGTTTTGCCGGGCTTTTTTGCGTTGATACGGAGCCTTGCACCCTCATCGCATACGCCGCAGGTAATCGGCGCGATCGAACGGATTTACTGCTGCGCGTTCCCGTGCACGGTGCGGACCCGATAGGGGTGCATAGTGATCGAAGGCGTGCTCCAGGACGCCGGCTCCGCCCGACAATCCCGGCAATTGCCTTTGGAGCGTCTGGATCATCGATGATGCCACCGTGCCTTCCAGTCGGGCCAGTCCCTCGTCGATTAGCGATTTTCTCATCGATGCGCCGGATCTCGCGAGCAGGCTGTGCACACCGGCCAAAGCCGTTGCCGGTATCTCGACGTGAAAATGCTCGATAGGTTCGCAGAGGATCGTTTGTGCCGATGAAAGCGCCGATGCAAGCACCAATGGTGTCAGCTTGCGGAAATCCACCGCCGTGCTCGCCGGCGAACTTTGCCGCGCCGCCGTCATGGCGACATGGCAGTCGATGATCTGCCAGCCGAAAAGACCTTCCTTCAGCGTTTCGAACGTGGCTTCCTCGACCGCCCGGTAGAAGCTTGCGGGCATCTGGCCGACATCCACTTCCAGGGCAAAGCTGTTTCCGCTGCCTTCCGGCCGCGGCTCGACGCGCAAGCCGACGGTAGCAAGAAACGGATTCGGCTCCTTGAATATGTGCTCAACCGCGCTTCCCGTTCCAGCCAGCCTCTCGACATAGATGACGGTGCTTTCTTCGAAGGCGATGTCGAGGCCGAATTCGCTCGAGAGGATTGCCTGGATGACCTCCTTCTGCACTTCGCCATAGAGTGAGACGTATATCTCGCCGGTTTCCTCGTTGGAGCGCAGGTTGATGAGCGGATCCTGTTCAGCGAGCTGACCAAGGGCCAGCCAGAGCGCCGCGTTTTCGGAGGGGCGCATCGGGCGGATGCGGGTTTCCAAAGTGGGCGGCGCGAAGTGGCGAAGCGTGCCTGGCCGGCTTTCGGTGCCGATCCAGTCGCCGATACGGGCGTTCGGGAGTCCACCGACTTTGGCGATTTGTCCGGCGCTGATCTGTGAGACCTTGTCCGCCCTGCCATCCCGGAAGAGCTGAAGGCTGCTGATCTTTGCCGGGCCGTTCGCGGTCTCGATATCGTCGCGAAGGCCGACCGTGCCAGACGCCAGATAGAGATAGGCGAGCTTCTCGCCACCCCATCCGCGTTCGATCTTGAAGATCGTCCCGATAACCGGGCCGTCATGGTTCGGCTGACGGCTGGGCAGCAAAGTCTGGACCGCCGAAATCAAGGTAGGGATGCCGAGGCCCCGCGTCGCCGTGCCGGCGAATGCCGGATGAATCAGAGACTTCGCCACCTGATCGACAAGGCCCTGCTCCAACCTCTGCCGCGTCAGGCGCTCGGGAGCCAGAATGTAATCTTCCAGCAAAGCCTCGTAGTTGACTGAAAGGGCTTCGCAGAGGCGCGAGAAATGCGGATCGCTTCCAAGATCGGCGGTCTCCACCGTGGCGAGCCTGCTGCCGGCATCATGGACGATCGACATTGCAATGGGGCGGACCGCTAGTTGGGTTGCAATGTCCTCAAGCACCTCATCATAGCGCGCGCCGAGGCGGTCGACCTTGTTGATGAAAAAGATGAAAGGGATGCTGAGACGGCGCAAAGCCCTGACGAGCACCCGGGTCTGCGATTGCACGCCCTCGACCGCCGACACGACGACCACGGCCGCATCAAGCAGCTGCAGCACTCGTTCGATCTCGGCAATGAAGTCCGGATGGCCAGGTGTGTCGATGAGATTCACCGTCACGTCACCGACGGCAAACGAAACCACCGCGGCGGCGATGGTGATGCCGCGTTGTTTTTCGAGTTCGAGGCTATCTGTCTGTGTGCTGCCGGTGTCGACGCTGCCGAGCTTGTCGATTATGCCGGTGTCGAAAAGGAGTCGCTCCGTGAGGCTAGTCTTGCCCGCGTCTACATGGGCGAGGATGCCCAGATTCAATGTGCGCATGGTTCATCATCTTCTCAGAATTTCGGATTTGATTTTCGTGAGAAGTGAGTCGGCGCATTGGGTCCTCCACGCGGATTCGATATCGGCTTGCCCGTCCCTTGAGAGAGGCAGGCACTCTTTTTTACAGAGGTCTCGCTGAGACCGTCAAGCTTTGCCCGCTTGCTACTTGGGGCTTAGCTTCGCGCGCGGCTTTTCCGAGGGATGAATGACTGCCCAAAACAAAACCGGCCACGTCAGGCGCGACCGGTCCAAATTCATTGGGGATTGTCTCAAGCTCAGTTGCCGCCGAAAGCGGTCTGCAGCAGGGTCAGCTGTGCCTTGACGCTGTTCTGGTTGTCCGGAACGATGGCAGGTTCCGTCGGACGGTAGATCTCGCGATCGAGGATGGCGACGCGGTTTTGCAGGCGCAGCGAACGCTCCACCAGATCGCGGAAGGATTCCGGCAGGTCATTCCAGCCGGGTGCGGTGCGGTCGACGTTGAAGCCGTCGAGGCGAACCTTGTTCTTTTCGGTCAATACCTGATCGCGCGACATTTCGCCGTTGTTGACGGCGCGCTGCAGCAGCAGCCAGGATGCCATCTGCATGAGGCGGGTGGTCAGCCGCATGGATTCGGCGGCGTAGAGTACGGAGGCCATGCGCGGCAGAACCTTGGAAGCGGCGCGGCCCTGCCCGTCGAGATAGCCGGCGGTTTCTTCGACTAGCGACATGCCTTCAGAATAAAGCGCCCTGAACTGCGCCGACGATGCGGCGTGGCCAGCAAAGCTGATCGTGTTCAACCCAAGTTCCGACATCGAATAAATCCCTGCTTCACGCAACACTTTTGTTCAGGAAAAGCCGGTCAAGTCCCTAAGAGCTTTCGGCATCCGCTTTTATGACTTTAAGATGGTTGTTTTAACTGAAATTCGCAAGGCGATTCTTAAGAAAGGGTTAATCTCCACAGTTTCGGCGAGGTCCGCGATACAGGACAAAAAAGAAGAGCCGCAAAAGCGGCTCTCAAGGTAAAACAGGGAGAAAAATCAGACCAATTCGCCAAGTGGAGGAACTGTCTGAGTCCAGAGCGAATCTGGATGGTCATAGTAATATGTCGTAAAGCTTAATATTCAGTTGACCATGCCTTAATCCTGAACTGCGCTGCCCAGATTTTGTGCTGCGGCGATACCTCCCTGGCGCTGAGCTTTAGAAGCGGAAAAGGCTATCCGCCGCCTTGCGGCCGGAGGCCTTGGTGGCGATTTCCTCTTCCAGCCGGGCGATCTCGCCCTGAAGCAATGCGACGCGGCTTTTCAGCTCGTCGACCGATAGTAACGAAAGGTCGCTGCCGATCTCGTGGGCGGATGGCTGCTTGGGACGATCATCATCGAATAGGCTCATTTCGGCTCCTCCTTTCCCTTCACGAGGGATCAGGTGCCGTAATTTACAGTTATATCGTCCTTTTTTGAAGTCTCGCTGCGCGCCAGCGCCATGCTCTCCGGTGTGATCATCTGCGCGTTGGCCGATGGCATGGTCGTATAGGCGTCGCGATCGCCCGCCGGCTTTGCGGCGCGCATGCGGCTGCGGAAGATCGAATAGGAGGTAATCAGCACGTGGGCGATAGCGGTGACGAAGAATAGCGAGTAGGGGCCGATGGAGGACATGACCGGGCCGCTCAGCGTCGGGCCGATGATCGTGCCGATGCCGTAGAGCAGCAGCAGACCGCCCGACACCTTGACGAAATCCTCCGGCGCGGCGAAGTCGTTGGCATGGGCGACGGCGATCGGATAGAGCGTGTTGGCGACGGCGCCATAGATGACGACCATGCTGATGAGGAAAGCCGGGCTGCCGGGCTTCAACAGGAAGAGCAGCAGTCCGTCGAGGGCTGCAATCGCCGCCATGCCCGCGAGCACGTAGCGACGATCGATGCGATCGGATAAACGGCCGGCTGGCAGCTGCATTACGGCGCCGGCGAAGATGGTCGAGCTCATCATCAGCGCGATATCGCCTTCGGAAAGGCCGGCCTTGGCACCAAAGACGGCGCCGAGCGTGCCGTATGCGCCATTGGCGATGCCGACGAGCAGGATGCCGATCGAGGCGACGGGCGAATTGCGGTACAGCGCCTTCAGGTCGAGGCTGACGGCCTTCAGCGGCTGCGGCGAGGCGGCTGTCGACAGCGTGGTCGGCAGCATGGCGATACAATAGCAGATGCCGCACACCATGAAGAGGATGGGCGTGTGGATATCGGCGAAGGGCACCATCATCTGACCGGCGACGGCGCCGATCAGCGTAATGCCGATATAGAGCGAGAAGATCGCGCCACGGCTTTCATTGGTGGCGCGTTCGTTGAGCCAGCTCTCGATGATCATCGAGGTGCCGGCCGTGCAGAAGCCGGTCACGGCACGCAACGCCACCCACCAGATGGGGTCGACGATGATGCCGGTCAGAAGCGCGATGATGGCGATGACGGAGATGAAGCCCGAAAAGGCGCGCACATGACCTATGCGCCGAACCAGTTTCGGCGCGGTCAGGCAGCCTAGCACAAAGCCGGTCGCCCAGGTGGTGCCGAGTAGGCCGAGCGTCGTCGTCGCATAGCCTTCGGCCGTGCCGCGCACGGGCAGCAAGAGGCTGTGCAGGCCATTGCCCGTAAACAGGAACAGCGTGCCGAACAGCAGAGCGAGTACCGGCAATATGTTTCTTTTCATGCTCCCCACCTTCATGCGGCTCGTTTTTAGGAGCCGATAAGACAGGATCGTGCCCTGCCTGCATTCGCTATTGATTGTGTCCCGGATTGCCGCTATCGGCCTGTAGAAACAGTCTGTTGGCGCGGAAAAATGTCCGTCCTATGACAATTAGAGCATGATCGCGAAAGGCGTGCAGCGGTTTTTGGTCGCGGCTGCCCTCACTCTTGCATAAACGGGGAAAAATAGCGTGACAAAAGCCATAGCGGTGCTGCTCCTGCTCGCCATGGCGGTGCATGTCATCAAGCCCTTGGGATTGCCAGGCTTGAGACGCAGGGCGGATTTCTGGAAGATCGCCATCTTCGCCTTTGCCGTCTGGACGGTGGCGCTCGTTATCAACGAGGTGTTTTAGCGCATTTCGGGCTGGTTTCAGGGCTTCAGCGCCGCAACACGCGGCTGCCTAAAGTTGGATCTCTCCGCGCATGACGGAGATGCTGCTGCCCGACAGCAAGACTTCGTTTACCGTGCCGGCAGATTTCCTGACATCGACGCCGATAAGGCTGCGTCTTCCCATTTCCACGCCCTGCTCGATGGTGATCTTTACCTCCGCGTCCTGCGCGGGAAGCAGGGACGTCAGATAGGCGCTGATCGCGGCGGAGGCGCTGCCGGTCGCCGGGTCTTCCGTCACATTGTCGAGCGGGGCAAACATGCGGGCGCGGATAGCCCACGGGTTTTCGGGAGAGCGCACATAGAGAAAGAGCGAGAAGCCGGTCTTGTCTTCCTTGTGCCGCGCGGCCGCCTCGGCAAAAACGGCGGAATTCGGCCGTGCCTTGGCGAGCGTTTCGAGGCTATCCAGCTCTGCAAAGGCGAAAGGCAGGCCGACGGATGCGAAGGTCGGCGCATGGGTTGCGTGGCGGATCGATTGCGGATCGATCTGCACGCAAGCGGCAATCAGTTCGTCGGTTATGGTCTCGCCGATCGTAAGTCTGCCCGGTGCGCGGATGCTTGCGCCGGAGACGCCACCGCCGTTGCGCAGCAACGTTACCTCGACAAGCCCGGCATCCTCTTCGAAGATCAGCCTGTCACTTATGGGTTTTCCGAAGATCGCTTGTTGCTGGCCGAGGACGAAGGCGGTGCCGACATTGGGATGGCCGGCAAAGGGGATTTCGGCCGTGGGCGTGAAGATGCGGACGCGGGCTGTATGCTCCGGGTTTTCCGGCGGCAGCACGAAAGTCGTTTCGGAATAGCAGAATTCGCTTGCGATCTTCTGCATGGCGTCGCTGTCGAGACCGCGGGCATCGGGGATGACCGCCAGCGGATTGCCAACGAAGCGTTCGGATGTGAAGACATCGACGGTGACATAAGCGACAGTGTTCATGGCGGCCCCACAGCTTCATAGATCTGCGAGGATTTAGCCGTTGCCCGGCTGATGCTGGAAGCGGGAACTTGTGCCGGTGACAACTTCACCAGCAGTGCCCTCTGGCAGCCCGCCTTACGTGTCAGCTTGAAGGCTGCATCACGCAATGGCGATCGCGTTAATTGCTCTGAAACTGTTTGAGCACGCTGGACCAGAGTTCGACGAGCTCGGCACTGCCGACATCGCCGGGCTTTGCACGTACCGCTGTGTGCACGAGAACCAGGTGTGTCGCAGGATCGACCAGGATGCGCTGGCCTGCTTTGCCGTCCAGGAAAAACGTTCGGCGCGGACCGGGCATCAGCCAGGTTTGATAGCCGTAGCCCCAGGGGTTCGTTTCGTGATTGACCGCAAGAAACGAGCCTTGCTTGACCGGCTGTGTCGCATCGAGCAGCCATTGGCGCGGGATGATCTGCCGGCCATTCAAGGCGCCGTCATGCGCGAGCAGCAGACCAAAGCGGGCATAATCGCGCAGTGTCGCGCTGAAGCAGCAGTAGCCCACCTCCTGGCCGGTGCTGTCGATCTGCCAGTTCGCGTTGGCTTCCGCGCCCATCGGCTGCCATATCCGGGACTGGAGATAGTCCGCCATGCTCATATGCGTGGCGTGTGTCAGGACCAGGCTCAGCCCCTCCGTATCGAGATTGCTGTAGTGCCAGACAGTATCGGGAGGCGCCACTCGCTTGTTGAAGCGCGATACGGCCGTAATGGGGTCGAGCTTTTCCGGGCCGAGCAGTGAATTGCTGAGGCGAACATTATCGTCGGGATTGCCGAAGTTCTCCGTGAAGGCAATGCCGGAGGCCATATGCAGCAAGGCGCGGATCGGTGTGACGCCCATTTCTGTGCCTTTCAGCTCCGGCACATAGGTCTCAACCGTATCGTCGATCGAATGGATGGCGCCCTCGGAAATCGCGATCCCGATCATCATAGCGGTCAAGGTTTTCGCCATGGATTGCGAGACAAGGCGGTCGCGGTCGGTGCGGCCATATTGGTAATGTTCGAACAGGATCGTGTCGTTGTGGGCAATCAGCAGGCCCGTGGTGGGATTGGTGTCGAGATATTTCGACAAGGAGGCCGTTTCGGTGCCGAACGTGAACTTGACCGAAATTTCGGACGGGGCGCGTAAAAGCTGTAACGGATGCTCGGCGGCGGCGATCGTATGCGTTGGCGCGAGCTTATCGGCGTGACTGAAGTTGCCGATCATGTTCCGTTGTTCGCTCAGCGGCAGGCCTACGGGGTAGCCGAGTTTCTCACCGTAAGCCTCTGCGTCCGGTCCGGTCGCGGAGAAAACGGGAACAGCCGTCTGCAATTGTTGGGCGCGAGCAATGTCTATTTGTGCAACTAGGACTACAGAAAGAACAGCAACAAAACTGCGCCAAGCAAGCATATGGCAACCCCTCTATTTGACCCCTTTTATTATAAGTGGGACAAGCTAGTGCCGCGTTTTCGTAACATCCATTTGACATGGTTTGTTTTCCGATATCACAGCAAAGCTATTCTTACCATTGTGTCAGATGTAACTTGCTCTGTTCTGAACGCTCGGTTGGCCATTGTCCGAAAGCAAAAAGCCCCGATCGCGACCGAGGCTTTTCGTTCATTCGAATACTCAAGCGGTTCAGCTTTCACCGAGTTATTGGACCGCTCTATCCGTTTGTTTCCGCGCAATTCCCGACGGAAAATTCCAGTGCACTTTTCCTGGAATTGCTCCAGCTGGCATCAGGCAGCCTGTTCGCGATCCTTCGTCCAGCTGCCCTTGGCGGCGAGATAGTTCATCTCGGCGCGATGGGTGAAGGCGCGCTGGCCGGCGGCGACGTTTTCCGGCTTGCCGCCCCATGCCTTCAGCGCGCTGTCCTGCAGGGCGCGACCATAGGAGAAGGTCACCTTCCAGGGCAGTTCATAGCCGGAATTGATGGCGGAGAGATGGGCGGTTGCCTCTTCGGTGGACTGGCCGCCGGAGAGGAAGGCGATACCGGGAACGGCTGACGGAACCGTTTCCTTTAGAACCTTGACGGTGCGTTCGGCGACCTGCTCGACTGAGGCTTTGCGGACCTTCTTGCCGTCGATGACCATGCTCGGCTTCAGGATCATGCCTTCGAGCTTGATGCGGGCTTCTGCGAGCTCCTGGAAGACGATCTGCAGCGTCCAGCGGGTAACTTCCTCACTGCGGTCGAGGCTCTGCGTGCCGGGCTCGCCATCCATCAGCACTTCCGGCTCGACGATCGGAACGATCTTGGCCTGCTGGCAGAGGGCGGCGTAGCGGGCAAGCGCATGGGCGTTGGCCTTGATGGCGCCATAGGTCGGCAGCGTATCAGAAATGGCGATCACGCCGCGCCATTTGGCAAAGCGGGCGCCGGCATCATAATATTTCGCCAGGCGATCGGCGAGGCCGTCGAGGCCTTCGGTGACGGTTTCGCCAGGGAAACCGGCGAGCGGCTTGGCGCCGACATCGACCTTGATGCCGGGAATGCTGTCTGCAGCCTTGATGATATCGACGAAGGGGGTGCCGTCCGCGGCCTTCTGGAAGAGGGTTTCCTCATAGAGGATGACGCCGGAGATGTACTTCTTCATTGCGTCGTCGGAGCGGAAGAGCATTTCGCGATAGTCGCGGCGGCTCTCTTCCGTTGATACGAGAGAGATGGCGTCGAAGCGCTTCTTGATCGTGGCGGTGGATTCGTCCGCCGCCAGGAGGCCCTTGCCACCAGCAACCATCTTTACGGCAATGTCTTCAATTCGTTCGCTCATTTTGTTTCTCCAAGGCGATTTCATTCGGCGACAAGAACAATATAGATCGGCGATAACAGAAGTGTAGAAGGAGGGAAATGGCAGGCTAACTAATTGAAACGATTGAAATGATTTCAACCGTTTGAAAGTCTTTCATGTAATCCTAGCACTCATGGAAAAGCCGCGAAAGCTTTAGCTTTCGCGGCGCGCATCGTTCACCGCGATAAGGCTTGTTTATTTGCTGGCCCGCAGAACTGCGACACCCGGCAGGACCTTGCCTTCCATCCATTCGAGGAACGCGCCGCCCGCCGTCGAGACATAGGTGAAATCGTCGGCAACGCCGGCATGGTTGAGCGCCGAAACCGTGTCGCCGCCGCCGGCGACCGAGGTCAACTTGCCGGACTTGGTGCATTCGGCGGCATATTTGGCAACTGCGACGGTTGCGGCATCGAAAGGCGTGATTTCGAAGGCGCCGAGCGGGCCGTTCCAGACCAGCGTCGTGGCACGGCCGATCCAGTTCTTGACGGCTTCGACGGACTTCGGACCGACATCGAGTACCATGGCATCGGCGGGGATCGCTTCGATTGCGACGATTTCGTTGTCGGCACCGGCCTTGAATTCGCGAGCGACGACGCCGTCCTCAGGCAGCACGATCGCGCAGCCGGCTGTGGCCGCCTCGATCATGATCTGCTTGGCTGTGTCTGCAAGGTCATGTTCGCAGAGCGATTTGCCGACATTGGTGCCGCGGGCGGCGAGGAAGGTGTTGGCCATGCCGCCGCCGATGACGAGCGCATCGACCTTCTTCACTAGGTTCGTCAGAAGGTCGATCTTGGTGGAAACTTTGGCGCCGCCGACGATGGCGACGACCGGGCGGACCGGATTGCCGAGGCCCTTTTCCAGGGCTTCAAGCTCTGCCTGCATCGTGCGGCCTGCATAGGCCGGCAGCAGGTGGGCGAGGCCCTCCGTCGAGGAATGGGCGCGGTGCGCGGCCGAGAAAGCGTCGTTGACGTAGATATCGCCATTGACGGCGAGCGCCTTGGTGAAGGCTGCATCGTTCTTTTCCTCTTCCTTGTGGAAGCGGGTGTTTTCCAGCAGCAGGATGTCGCCGTTGTTCATCTTGGCAACGGCGTCGGCAGCGGGGGCGCCGATGCAGTCGGAGGCGAAGAGAACGGCATGGTCCAGGACCTCTTCAACCGCCGGCACGATGAGGCCGAGGGAAAGATCCGGGGAAGGGCCGTCCTTCGGGCGGCCGAAATGGGCGAGCAGGATGACCTTGGCGCCCTTTTCGGACAGCTCGAGAATCGTCGGGGCGACCCGCTCGATGCGGGTCGCATCGGTGACCTTGCCATCCTTGACCGGCACGTTGAGGTCGACGCGCACGAGCACGCGCTTGCCGGAGATGTCGGTGAGATCGTCGAGAGTTTTGAAGGCTGCCATGGGAAGGATCCGATATTGTTGGTGGCGAAAAGCGCGCCGACCATACTACGGATGATCGGAGACGCAAGAACCGTTCGGCGTTTCATGGGATCACTGAGCGGTTCTATTTTTCTGATTTTTGGCAATTCCGGACGGAAAGCCGCCGCGCATTTTTCCAGGGATCGCTCAAGGCATTCAGGCGTCGTTTTTACCCGGCGTTGATTCGTCCGAAACAGCTTCATGCGCGCGTTCGCGGCGCTTCTGCAGATAGGCGCGGATGCTCTTCAAAATATCGTGGAGATTGATGAAGATCGGCATGATGACGGGCGGTTCCACCGCTTCGAGCGACATGCCGACGGATTGGATATGATCGTTCTCGTCGAGATCGCGGACGATGAGGATAATCTCGCCCAGACGAACGCGATCCGCATAGTCGGCCTTGCCACCGAGGCGATGGCGCATGAGCTCCGCTATGGTGAGCCCCTTCTCCTGTTCGCTTAGTAGTCCCGGCCCATAGGCGGCATCAAGATCGGCGGCGGGGCGCAGCGGCGAGATCGAGAAGGCACCGAAGAATTCGGCATCCTCGGGATCGACCGGCGCGCGGCTGGCGAAGATGCGGTCGAGAAGGCGCGAATAATTGGGAGAGACGAAAAGATAGACGATATCGTTTTCGCGCAGGCGGCCGGCATATTGATAGCGCATGGACTTGCCGTCGCGAACGATGAGCGACGGCGTCGCCCAGCGCGGAATGCGTTCGCCGCGCAGGACCGGGCTGTCCTTCACGACACGATAGGAGAGGAGTTCGTGGTTGACCGTGCCCGGCAGGTCGACTTCGACCTTGTCGATCGCCCCCATGCGCGGTGGAACGATGAGGCCGAGGCGGCGCGCCATCGGTTTGATGGTCCAGCCCTGGACGAGCAGCGACACCAACACGACGATGAAGGCGACGTTGAAATAGGTCTGGCCGGCCTGCAGGCCGCCGAGGATCGGCATGATCGCCAGAAGAATGGAGACGGCGCCGCGCAGACCGACCCAGGCGACGAAGCCGGTCTCCCGCTGCGTGTAGTCGAAAGGCAGCACGCAGAGCCAGACGGCGATCGGTCGGGCAACGAAGATCAGGAACAATGCCAGCGCGACGGCAGGGACGGCGATCGCCGGAAATTCCGATGGGGTCGCGAGCAGGCCGAGAACGAGGAACATGATGATCTGCGCCAGCCAGGTCATGCCGTCCTGGAAACGCTTGATCGAGGCGGATGCGGGCAGCTTGCGATTGCCGGCATAGATGCCTGCGACATAGACGGCCAGGAAGCCGCTGCCGCCGACGGCGCCGGTAAACGAGAAGACGAGGAGTGCCAGCGCCAGCACGAAGATGGGGGTCAGGCCGCGGTCGGTTTCCAAGCGGCCGACGATGAGGACGATCATCATGCCGCCGAGCAGGCCGAGTATGACGCCTAGCCCCATCTGCTGGACGAAGGTGGCGAGCATGGCGAGGTTGATGCCGGCATAGCCTTCGCCGCTTGCGAGCAGCTCGACCAAGGCGAGCGTTAGAAAGATCGCCATCGGATCGTTGGTGCCGGATTCGACTTCCAGCGTCGAGCGCACCTTGTCACGGATATTGATGCCGCCGATGCGCAGCAGGAAGAAGACGGCGGCTGCATCCGTCGAGGCAACGATGGAGCCGAGCAGCAGGCCTTGCAGCCAGGTGAAGCCGAGCAGCCAGGTGGCCGCGAGGCCGAACAATGCGGCCGTTACGATGACGCCGACGGAAGCGATGGTCAGCGCGGGTGCCGCAGCAAGCTTGAAGGCCTGGATCGGCGTACCATAGCCGGAATCGAAGAGAATGATGGCAAGCGCCAGGGAGCCGAGAATATAAGCGAGATAATTATTGGAGAATTCGATGCCGAGGCCGTCCGTGCCGGCGGCAAGGCCGATCATGAGGAAGAGCAGCAGCAGGGGTGCGCCGAAGCGGAAGGCAAGGAGGCTGGAGAAGGCAGCAATGAGAATGAGAACCGTGCTGATCAGCACGATGACGTAAAATGCCTCCACCTTTTCTTCCCCTTTTCCGTGCGCCGCTGCTCTGCTGGGGCTAAAAGCCCGGAATACCGGAGTCCCTTCGTCACCCCATCATGCAGTCTTGCCGGCCATATTGGCAAATATGGCCTCATTCAGAGGAGCTTTATAATTGAAGCCCGCTCTGAAGATTGCGACGTCATGGTGTGATGCGCTTTTGCCAGAACGGCGAAGCGGCTTGGAATACCCTGGGAGACTTCCTATCCAAAATTTATTGGTGAATCTGGACCATAGCAGGGCAGGGAGAGCAAAGATTGGGCCTTTTTGAAGAGCAATTGCGATTAGGCCTCTGAAACCCAAGAATGCACTTCGAAATCTACAATAGATCACCTTACCGCCCGAAACGTTTAAATCGATGGATAGCGAATGAAGTGCTCATGATGCCTTGGGCCATACCGAAAGGCTTGTGCATGGATCCTCGAGCTTGACCCGAGGATCCATGCACAAGCTCGCTGCTCGTTGATTTCATGCCAGACAGCGACGGAGCCTTCAAAGGCGACCATACCGATGTCGAGCTCTATACCGAGGCCTTCGCTCAGACATGCACGCGCCTGAAATGGCTGGGATAGTCGATCACGAGCCCATCCTCATCCACCGGAAGTTCGGCGGTGAAATCCCGGTCTTCGGCCGCATAGCGGTAAAGCTTCTCCGGCGCGATGCAGGTGTAGTGCTGACCGTCGCGCACCGGCTCGAAGGTGTCGAACGGGATATAGAGCATGGAGAGCTTGGCGGTTCCGCTTTCGGGCGTCATCTCCAACCGGCGGATCGGCAGGCTGTTGGTGAAGGGCGAGCCGTAGAGATCGATATCGATGCAGCCGTCGAATTGCGGCAACGTCACGCCATGCTCGGTGCGCCAATGTCCCTTGCCGTCCGAGATCAGCGCCAGGCGGCGGCCATCGGTGGTTTCGACGGAGAAGGAAAGAACGGCCCAATCGGTGGCGCAGTCGATATGGTAGGAGATGCCATAGGGCGTGCCGCCGCGGGCACCAATGATAATGCCGGCAGCACGGATGGCCGCGCTGCCGGCATTATCGAGAGGGGTGATCGTCAGGTGCTCCAGCCCGTCTCCTTCCAAGGGACGCCAGCGGACTGTCGTCGGAAGGAGCGGGCGGAAGGCCATGATCAGATCAGCTTGGCGAAGGCAACGGCCGTGTCCGACATGCGGCTGGAGAAGCCCCACTCGTTGTCGTACCAGGACAGGACACGCACAAAGTTGCCTTCCATGACCTTGGTCTGGTCGGTCGCGAAGATCGACGAGTGGCTGTCATGGTTGAAGTCGCGCGAAACCAGCGGCTCGTCGGTGTAGCCGAGGATGCCCTTCAGCTTGCCGTTCGATGCAGCCTTGATGGCTTCGTTGATTTCGCCGACCGTCGTTGCCTTCTTGGACACGAACTTGAAGTCGACAACCGAGACGTTCGGCGTGGGAACGCGGATCGACGTGCCGTCGAGCTTGCCCTTGAGGTGCGGCAGAACGAGACCGACAGCCTTTGCTGCGCCCGTCGACGTCGGGATCATGGACAGGGCTGCGGCGCGGGCGCGGTACAGATCCTTGTGCATGGTGTCCAGCGTCGGCTGGTCGCCGGTGTAGGAGTGGATTGTCGTCATGAAGCCGTGGTCGATGCCGACCGCGTCGTCGAGAACCTTGACCACCGGCACCAGGCAGTTCGTGGTGCAGGACGCGTTGGAGATGACCAAATGCTCCTTGGTGAGCTGGTCGTGGTTGACGCCGAAAACGACGGTCAGGTCGGCGCCGTCGGCAGGAGCCGAAACGATGACGCGCTTGGCGCCGGCCGTCAGGTGAGCGGCGGCCTTGTCCCGGGCGGTGAAGATGCCCGTGCATTCCATGGCGATGTCAACACCGAGATCGCGGTGCGGCAGGGTTGCCGGATCCTTGATCGCCGTGACCTTGATCGGCTTGCCGCCGCCAACGATGATCGTGTCGCCTTCGACCTTCACTTCGGCGGGGAATTTGCCATGGATGGAATCGTAACGCAGCAGATGAGCATTGGTTTCGACCGGGCCGAGATCGTTGATGGCAACGACTTCGATGTCGGTGCGGCCGGATTCGACGATTGCGCGCAGGACGTTACGGCCGATACGGCCAAAACCGTTGATGGCTACTTTTACAGTCATGAATGTCACTCCCTTTCATTCAGGGTGTTTATCTATGGGATTTGAGAGCGCTTGTCAGCGCCCTCAGGAAAGCTTTGCCTCAGCAGCGGCAACAACGGCTTCGGTGGTGATGCCGAAATGCTTGTAGACGTCCTTGTACGGAGCCGAAGCGCCGAAGCTCTTCATGCCGATAAAGGCGCCTTCCGGTCCGATGAAGGCATCCCAGCCTTCGCGAACGCCAGCTTCGACGGCAACCTTGACCGGCGAGTTACCGATGACTTCCTTGCGGTAGGCGTCCGGCTGCTCGAAGAAGAGTTCGGTGCAGGGAACCGAAACGACCCGCGTGGAGACGCCCTTGCCTTCGAGAACGGTGCGGGCGGCGACGGCGAGTTCGACTTCGGAGCCTGAAGCGAAGATCGTCACCTTGGCATCGGCATTGCCGGCCAGCGTGTAGGCGCCGAGTTCGCAGAGATTCTTCTCGCTGTACTCGGTACGAGCGGCCAGCAGGTTCTGACGGGTCAGGGCGAGACCGGACGGACGGTTGGTCGTCTTGATGGCGATCTGCCAGCATTCCGCCGTTTCTGTTGCATCCGCCGGGCGGAAGAGCTGGAAGTTCGGGATGGCGCGCAGGCTTGCGACCTGCTCGACCGGCTGGTGGGTCGGGCCGTCTTCGCCGACGCCGATGGAATCATGCGTCAGGACATGGATGGCGCGGATGCCCATCAGGGCAGCGAGGCGCAGCGGCGGACGGCAATAATCCGAGAAGATCAGGAAGCCGCCACTATAGGGAATGAGACCGCCGTGGAGCGCGATGCCGTTCATCGCGGCAGCCATGCCGTGTTCGCGGATACCCCAGTGCATGTAACGGCCGGAGAAATCAGTCGGGGTGATCGACTTCATCTGGCTGGTCTTGGTGTTGTTCGACGGCGTCAGGTCGGCCGAGCCGCCGAGCGTCTCCGGAATGAAGCCGTTGATGACTTCGAGCGCATCTTCCGATGCCTTGCGGGTCGCGACCGTCGGCTTGGTTTCCGCGAGCTTCTTCTTGTAGTCGCTGATGGCGGCGTCGAATCCGGCCGGCAGCTTGTGATCGAAGCGGCGGGTGAACTCGGCCTTCTTGGCCGGGTCGGCGGCAGCAAGGCGGCCTTCCCAGGCCTCGCGAGTGCCGACGGAGCGCTCGCCGGCAGCGCGCCATTCACCGAGGACGTCGTTCGGGATGACGAAGGGCTCGTAGGGCCAGTTGAGCGCGACGCGGGTCGCGGCAATTTCCTCGGCGCCGAGCGGCGAGCCATGGACCTTGTGCGTACCCTGCTTGTTCGGAGCGCCGAAGCCGATGATCGTCTTGCAGGCGATCAACGTCGGGCGGTCGGACTTGTGTGCGGCTTCGATGGCCGCAGCGATGGCGGCCTGGTCGTGACCGTCGATTTCGATCGTGTTCCAGTGAACGGCCTTGAAGCGCATGATCTGGTCGGTCGAATCCGACAATGAGACCGCGCCG
Organism: Martinezella sp. CNPSo 3732; assembly: GCF_057784515.1. NCBI lineage: Bacteria > Pseudomonadati > Pseudomonadota > Alphaproteobacteria > Hyphomicrobiales > Rhizobiaceae > Martinezella > Martinezella sp. CNPSo 3732. The sequence goes on along the minus strand of NZ_JBXSOO010000015.1, from coordinate 114,862 downwards.
TCGATGGTGATGGAGTTGTTGTCCCAGAACAGGATCAGCTTGTTGAGCTTGAGGTGGCCGGCCAGCGCGATCGCTTCATGGCTGATGCCTTCCATCAGGCAGCCGTCGCCGCACATGGCGTAGGTGTAGTGATCCTGAAGTTCCGAGCCGAATTCCTCGCGCAGTTTGCGTTCGGCGATCGCCATGCCGACGGCATTGGCAATGCCCTGGCCGAGCGGGCCGGTGGTGGTTTCGATGCCGGTGGCGTGACCGTATTCCGGATGGCCGGCGGTCTTGGAGCCGAGCTGGCGGAAGCGTGTGAGCTCTTCGACCGTCATGTCGGGATAGCCGGTCAGATAGAGGACCGAATAAAGCAGCATCGAGCCGTGGCCAGCCGACAGGACGAAGCGGTCGCGGTCCGGCCAAAGCGGGTTCTTCGGATCGAAGCGCAGATATTTGCTAAAGAGAACGGTGGCGACATCAGCCATCCCCATCGGCAAACCGGGGTGACCGGAATTGGCCTTCTCGACAGCATCCATGGCAAGGAAACGGATCGCATTCGCCATCCGGTCGTGTTGTTCGCGAGAGTTCATGGGTTTTTCCGCAGTGTTCCGGGTTCGGGGGATGGCCACACGCTTGGGGAGGAGGGTCATCGGTTGAAAGGCGGGTGAAGGGGAGACGCTCTTCCGAACGCCATTTTCAACGTCGCCTCAGGCGGTCGAGACATAGCAGTTAGGGCGAGCAAGTCAATAAATCGAGGACCCAATACAAGCCTCTCGGGGCAATTTTTTGACATTTGCCCGTTCACTTTTACAAAAGACGACAATCATGCGACAAGGCCTGTGCAGGCGGCAAAGGCGGCATTCATCCACAGAATAGGGGGGCTGCCACATGACAGCCTTTATTGACGTGCTGTTGCCGAGTTGAATATTGTTGCGAAATCAGACAAGTGGCCGGATGTTTTGATTCGGGCCTTGCGCGGAGATGCGAAGGGTATGACACCTTCAGGCAAAACGGTGGACGCGGCGCTCGCCCAATTGCGCCAGGCGCTTTCGACTTTGGAGAGCGCGGTTGACGGACGGTTCGAGCGGGAACGGGCGCAGAGCGATATAGAAGGCGAGGTCCGCAGGGTTCACGCCGATCGGTCCCGCCTTGCTCAGGAATTGGACCAGGCCGAGTTCCGTGCGAACCGGCTGGAAGAGGTCAATCGCGAAGTGTCGCGCCGGCTCGTCACGGCGATGGAAACCATAAGAGCCGTGCTGGACCGCTGATCCCTCGGGAGGCAGCCGTCGCAGCGCGGCAATGATCGGAAAGTCGAATGGCACAAGTAACGGTAACGATCGACGGCAAAGCCTACCGGATGGCCTGTGAAGAAGGCCAGGAAGGCCATCTGACGGATCTTGCCAATCGCTTCGACCGTTATGTCATGCATTTGAAGAGCCAGTTCGGTGAGATCGGCGATCTCCGGGTGACCGTCATGGCCGGCATCATGATCATGGACGAGGTGAGCGAATTGACCCGGCGCGTGTCTTCGCTGGAAACGGAGCTGGAAGCCCTGACCAGCACCCGCGATACGACCGTGGCAGCCAATGCGCGGGCCGAGGAGACGCTGGCAAGCGTCATCGATGAGGTGACGACGCGCATTCACGGCATCACCGAGAAGCTTTTAGAGCGGCCGGGCGTCGAGCAGGCTTGAGTTATTTCTGGGGCTGCCCATCGGTGCCCTCTGGTAGAAAGCTTCAAAGCTCTTTATATAGTTCAGGCGGTCTGCGCTTCCCGACAGGAACCACAATCCCTGGGGCCATACTCGATCCAAAGGGAGCTGTCCCTGACCAGGCCCGTGGGCCTGGACACACGGTGCCCACCTACGTTTGTAGGCACCCAGGATCGTAAACATCCATCGGTCGTCGTGGATCGCTCTTAAATTTTCCGGCAGATGGCCAAGGAAGGCGCCGCGCAGTTCTTTTGCCGCGCTGACGCCACTCCTCCCCCTTAGCCTTTGGATCGCAGGTAAGCGCCGCGTTCCAGCTCCGCGCGATTGGTCGCGGTGCGCAGCCGCAGCAGATCCTTACGGGCGATGAGGCCCACGAGGCGGCCGGTCTGCGGTTCGACGACGGGAACACGTCCCGTATCGGCATGGATCATGATATCGGCAACGCGTCCCACGGTATCTTCGGCATAGGCAACGGGAAGAGACGTATCCGAGATCACGTCATAGAGCGACTGATCCAAGAGCTCCGGTTCGCCCTGCCAGCGCAAAGCATCGGCGCGCGAGATCATGCCGACGAGGCGGTCATTCTCTCCGACGACTGGATAGAAGCGATGCGCATCCGGCTGCTCCGTCATCTGCGCTAGCGCTTCCGACAGGCGCATGGAGGCTGGCAAGGTGTCCACCTTGGCGATCATGATGTCGCGAGCACGGGTCAGCTCAAACGGATCGATGCCGTATTCGCGGGTAATGTGCTGGCCACGCCTGGCGATCTTTTCCGTCAGAATCGATCGTTTCAGCAGAAGGACAGTGACGGCATAGGCCGCGACTGTTGCCGCAAGCAGGGGCACCAGCGCACTCGTATCACCGGTCAGCTCGACGGCGAAGAATGTGCCCGTCAGCGGAGCGCGCATCGTGCCTCCCATCATCGCCGCCATGCCGAGCATCGCCCAGAAACCGGGATCGCCGGGCAGGGCGAGGCCGACCAGCCAGCCGAGGGCTCCGCCGAGGATGAGCAGCGGCGCCAGGACGCCGCCCGATGTGCCAGAGGACAGTGCCACCAGCCAGATGCCCGCCTTGACCAACAGGATTGCCAGAACGGCCCCGACGGCGATGCGGCTATGCAGGAGATCGGCGATGATGTCGTAGCCGACGCCCAGCGCGCGTGGCTCGATCAGCCCACCGAGCCCGACGACGAGGCCGCCGAGTGCGGGCCACCACATCCAGTGGATCGGCAGCTTCTCGAAGGCATCCTCGATCTTATAGAGCAAAGTCGTCAGCAGGCCGGATTGCAGGCCGGAGACGATGCCGAGGCCAGCGGCGAGCACGATGCCCCACCAGGAGAGCGACATGTCGAAATGCACGGGGAAGAGCGCGCCGCTGCCGATCAGGAGCGGCCGCCAGACGACCGAGACGCAGGCTGCGACCGCGACCGGGATGAAGCTGCGCGGCTTCCATTCGAAGAGCAGCAGTTCGACGGCAAGCATGACGGCCGCGATCGGCGTGCCGAACACCGCCGTCATGCCGGCCGCAGCGCCGGCAACAAGCAGGGTCTTTCTCTCGGCGGCACTCATATGAAAGAACTGCGCAAAGAGCGAACCGATGGCGCCGCCCGTCATGATGATCGGACCTTCCGCGCCGAATGGACCGCCGGAACCGATCGAGATCGCCGATGAAAGCGGCTTCAGCACCGCCACCTTCGGCGACATGCGGCTGCCGCCGATCAGGATCGCCTCGATGGCTTCGGGAATGCCGTGGCCGCGAATTTTCTCAGAGCCGTAACGTGCCATCAGGCCGATGACGAGGCCGCCCAGGATGGGAGCGGCGACCATCCAAGGCGAGCGTGCCACCGTGGCAAAGGAGAGCGGCTCGGTGCTGATCCTGAACAGCCAGACCGCATTGCTGACGAGCGCGATGAGGTTGATGAGTACCCAGGCAGCGAAGGCGCCGCCGGTGCCGACGACGAGCGCCATGGCAATCAGCATCAGGACGCGCTTGTCCGTGGTGAAATCGCCATTGTCCTTGCGGGAGGCCCCGCCGGAGAAATCGTGGCTGTGACTTTGTGAGGTGGGTATGTCCTGCATGGGAGGCCTTCTGTGCCAGAGCATTTCCGCTTTTCTTCGAATAGCGAAAGCGCTCTATTTTCGTATTCTTACGCATTCCGGACGGAAAACCGCTGCGCACTTTTCCTGGAATGCTCCAAGCGCGCGGGACCGCCTTTCAGCCGTTCCCCGCTTGGAGACGGCAAATATATCGTAATGCGATATAAATCAACCGATGTGCATTGCGATCTGCAAGATTCGGTTTCGGCACTTTTGGTTCTTGATCCAGAGCATAGGGTTGCCGCAAAACCGCTGAAGATTTTGCGCGATATGCTTGAGGACCGCGAATAGCGGCAATGAGGACGATTTTGATGGTGCGACGTTTGGATGAAGCTCTTTCGCAGGCTGACTATGAGGCGCTGGCGACGCTGCGCTATACCCTGCGCAAGTTCATGGATTTCAGCACGTCCGCGGCGCAGGAGGCGGGCCTGCCTCCACAGCAGCATCAGGCGTTGCTGGCGATCAAAGGGAATGGCGCCGCCGAGGCGATGACGATCGGCATGCTCGCGGAAAAGCTGCTGATCGCACCGCATACCGCGACAGAACTTGTGGGGCGCCTGATCGACGGCGGCTATGTCACCCGTCATCCCGATCCAACGGACAAGCGCCGGCAGACGCTGCAATTGACGGAAAAGTCCGAAAAGGTTCTCCAAATGCTCAGTTCAATTCATCTGGTCGAAATCCGTGAGATGGCGCCGCGGCTGATCGAGATCCTGACCCAGCTTCAGGCCCGCGTTCGCAACGACTGAGGGCGCTATTGTCCGATGATGTCGGCAACGGCGCGGTGATTACTAGCCGAGGCGGATGCCGCCGTCGCAGATCAGCGTGTGGCCGCTAGTGAAGCCGTTGCCGATCAGGAAGGCGATGGCTTCGGCGATTTCCCGTGGGTTGCCGACGCGGCCAACCGGCGTGCGTGCCGCAAAGCCGGCAAAGGTTTGCTCCCTCTGCTCTGCGGTGAAATCCCACCAGGGAGTATCGACGACGCCGGGCGACACGCAATTTACCCGGACCGGCTTGAGTTCGACGGCGAGGATCGGCGCCAGGACGGCTATGGCGGCATTGATGGCTCCGAGCCCTGCGGTTCCGGGCATCGCCGCCTGTGCCGAGACGGCAGAGACGAAGGTGATGCTGCCTTGCTTCGAAAGATGCGGAAGGCAAGCCTGGGCGCAGGCGAAATGCGCCATCGTTTTCTGCTCGAAGCCTTTCCTGAGATCGGCGAGGTCGATCGTGGCGAAAGGGCCGGCGCCATTGCCGCCGCCCAATGCCAGGACGAGATGATCGACCGGTCCGAGTGCCTGGAAGGCCTCGGCAAGGCCGGCAAAGTCGGCAGCATCCATGGTCACGGCGGCAATATCGCCGTCGAGGCTCTGCTCAGCTGCCTGGAGCTTGGCGGCATCGCGACCCGTGATGGTAACGCGATAGCCTTTTTCGAGAAGATGGCCGGCGGTCGCAAGACCGATGCCGGAGGAGCCGCCGATAATGGCGACGTGTTGAGACGACATAGGTGTCTCCTTTCTGGGGTAGGGGAGTGTTGGGAGATGTGGTTCAGGCGAGGCCGGCAAGGCTCTGGCTGAGTGTCCGCAGGCGCTGTCGCGCCGTCGCGTCATAGGCTTGAGCAGAGGCGCGGGATGGGCGCAGTCCGTCGTAATAGAGGCCGGTGTGTCCTTCCAGAGCGGTGTCGGCGGCCAGATTGAGGATGGCATCGGCCCCTTGCTCGACAGAGCTTAGCGGTGCAACGCCTGCCTGACGCACCATGGTCGTATCCATATAGGTCGCCGGATGCAGGCAGTTGGCGGTGATGCCGGAGCCGGCAAGCTCCTCGGCGAGATCGAAGGTGAACATGATCTGCGCCAGCTTGCTCTGGCAGTAGGCGCGCACGCCGCTATAGCCGCGCGTCAGCATGACATCGGAGAAGTCGATGGCTTGCTGGCCGACGGAAGACACATTGACGATGCGGGCGGGAGTGCTTGCCTTCAACAGAGGCAGGAGCCGGCGCGTCAGCAGGAAGCCGGCGAGATAATTCACCGCAAAGCGCAGCTCGTATCCGTCTCGGCTTACCTGGCGCCCGGCGTCGCTGCCACTGGTGCCGATGCCGGCATTGTTGATCAGGACATCAAGGCGACCGTAGTCGCGCTCGATGGCGTCGGCCAGAGTGCGGACCTCTTCCAGCGAGGAAAGGTCGGCGAGATAATAGGCCGCTTTGCCGCCCGTATCCTGGATGCGGGAGATCAGTTCTTCCGCGCGGGTCTTGTCGCGACCATGAACGATCCCCGTCGCACCTGCTGCTGCCAGTCGTTCCGCAACTCGGCGCCCGACACCATCCGTCGAGCCTGTAATCAGGACCGTCTTGCCGCTCATATCCATAGCAACCGCCTTCTCGTTATCTGCATGATGGATATTTGGCAGCTTGTGAACGCGGCAAACAGTTCTGACTTTATCCTAGTATTGATCCTGCTATGATAAAGCATGACCATCAACCAGAGCCAGACCATTCTTGAAGCCAGGCGTCGCGAGTTCGGCGCCTTTCTGCGCTCCCGCCGGGAAAAACTGACGCCCGCAGGCGTCGGGCTTCCGGAAGGGTTTCGGCGGCGCACGCCGGGGCTCAGGCGCGAGGAAGTGGCGCTTCTCGCCGGTGTCGGCACCACTTGGTACACATGGCTGGAACAGGGCCGGGATGTCCGCCCCTCCACGGAGGTTCTGTCGGCGCTGGCCGACGCGCTACGCCTCGATCCGGCCGAGCGGCGGCATCTCTTTACGCTGAGTGATCGGCCGTCTGCGGAAGCTCCTTCGCGCGGTCCTGAGGATGTACCAGACGCTCTGCGGCGCATGCTTGCGAGCCTTAGGGGCCAACCGGCCTATGTTCTCGGCCGGCGTTGGGATGTGCTGGCCTGGAATGCCGCCGCAGTCGCACTTTTCGGCGATTACGCCCTGCTGCAGGGGGACGCGCGCAACAGCGTCCATCGGGTGTTCACCGATCCTGCGCATCGGCAGCTTCTTGTCGATTGGGAGATCGTGGCCGCGAATTCGCTGGCGATGTTCCGTGCCGATAGTGCCCGTTATGCCGGCGATCCCGACTTCGAGCGGCTGATCGCCACGTTGACGCAGGCGAGCCCCGAATTTCGCGCCTGGTGGCCGAGACAGGATGTGCTGCGACCGCTGACAGGTCACAAGCGTCTGCGCCATCCGGAGGGCGGCTTGATGACATTCGAATATACCGCGCTTGCCGTCATGGACCGTGCCGACATGAAGCTGGTCGTCTATACGCCGCTCGAAGAGGACGGGACGAGCGACAGGCTGAAACGGTTGTTGGGCGGCGCCGGCGCAGCCTAAATCCGGCTTTCTCCGAACCCAACCATCTTTTTTAGCCCTCCAGATCGTTCTTCAGCTGATCGAGGATGGAGAGGGCATGGCCGGCATAGGCGCTGATCCAGCGATCATGGATCTGCTTGATCGGCAAGCTGTTCAGATGGTTCCAGCGCTCGCGTCCTTCTTTCCTGGCGATCACTAGGTCTGCATCTTCAAGCACTTTCAGGTGCTGCATCACGGTGCAGCGGTCCATATCCGTGAAAGCCTCGCAGAGCGAGCCCGTCGTGCGCGGTGCATCCTTGAGCATGTCCAGGATTTCGCGCCGCCGACGATGCGCAAGGGCCTTGAAAATGAGATCGCTATCCGATTCGTTTGACATGTTATATTTTTATAACATAATGAGGTCATTCGCAATGGAGCGATAACGACAGACAAATGATGGAGGAGATGCCATGACATTGAATGTTCGGATTTCAGGACGGATCGGCCGCAAGGTGGATGAAGTCTTCGATGCTGTCGTCAACCCGAAGAAGCTTTCGAGCTACTTCACCACTGTCGGCGGGGCGAGCGCGCCCCTAGTGGCGGGAACGACCGTCATCTGGTGGAAGAACGCCCCCGTCGAGGTCGATGAAGTGGAGATCAACAAGCGCATCGTCCTTCACTGGGAAGGCGGCACCGGCGAGGACGGCGTCCGTTACAGAACCAAAGTGGAAATGACTTTCGATGCGCTGGAGGATGGCGGCACGCTTGTCATCATCGAGGAATCGGGCTGGCGCGAGGACGAGGCCGGCCGCCGTAGCACCTATCTGAACTGCGAGGGCTGGACCCAGATGCTCTGCTGCATGAAAGCCTTCGTCGAATACGGTATCAATCTGCGCGAAGGCTTCTTCCTGAGCGAAATGCGCGGCGAGCCGGCGGAGGCACCGGATCGCTGAGTTCCGGCAAACCCGTATCGACGGTCGCTACCGCCCCGATCCCTTTCCTGGCTATCAGTCAGTGGCCCGGTGCCGATTGCGGCGCCGGGCCTATCTCTTTCCGGATTCAGCCACTCGGAAGTGCGGTTGATACCGTGCGATGGATATCCATCTCCCGTTGTAGTAGGCTTCGGATAATCGGAAGAAGAGCGGCGTTGATGGTGAGGGCGCTCAGGATGGGATGGGAAGATCACTTTTGTGTGTGGATAAGCTCAAAAGCCGGGTGAATGACAAAATCCTTTAAATAATAACGGATTCATTGCTGGCGGGACGGGGCCTGCGCCAAAATTGCCTAAATTTAGAATGATGGGAGCGCGCGTCATAACGGGCTTGTCGAAAGAAGTGTATACGGCAACTCCAAGACGGATCGTCGATACTACTGAATAAATACCCGAACAGTCGGAACCGGCGAAGATCACTATAAACAGGTAGAGCATGTCGAGCCCAATCGATCTGGAAAATGCCGATGAGGAATTGGAAGAACGTGGCGGTATCGTCGGTTTGTTGAACCGCTTCCGGGCGCTGATCGTCGCTTTCCTCACCGTCGCCGTCTTCTGCATCGCCGCCTATGCGATCTACGACCTGACGACCGAGGTGCGCTATGACGACGTCGTCCACGCCCTGACGACGACGAAGATCTCCTCGGTGCTGCTGGCGCTGTTGTTTACCGGCCTGAGCTTCGCCTCCCTGATCTTCTATGACCAGAATGCGCTCGAATATATCGGCAAGCGGTTGCCGTTTCCGCATGTGGCGCTGACCTCCTTCAGCGCCTATGCGGTCGGCAACACGGCGGGTTTCGGCGCGCTCAGCGCCGGCGCGATCCGCTATCGTGCCTATACCCGGCTCGGGCTGTCGCCCGACGACATCACCCGCGTCATCGCTTTCGTAACGCTCGCCTTCGGTCTCGGCCTGGCCGCCGTCGGTGCTATCGCGCTTCTGGTCATCGCCGATGAGATCGGCCCGCTGATCGGCGTCGATGGCTTGTGGCTGCGGCTGATCGCCATCGCCATTCTTGCGGCGCTTGCCTTCGTGGTCTATGCCGGCCGCAACGGCCGCGAGGTGCGCATCGGGCCGGTCGAGGTCCGGCTGCCGGATTCGCGCACATGGTCGCGGCAGTTCCTGGTCACCGCATTCGATATCGCAGCCTCGGCCACCGTGCTTTATGTGCTGCTGCCGGAAACCTCCATCGGTTGGCCGGGCTTCTTCGCCATCTACGCCATTGCTGTCGGTCTCGGCGTGCTCAGCCATGTTCCGGCCGGCTTCGGTGTTTTCGAGACGATTATTATCGCTTGGCTCGGCAGTTCCGTGAATGAAGACGCCGTTCTGAGCTCGCTGGTTCTTTATCGCGTCATCTACAACGTCATCCCGCTTGTCATCGCGATCGCCGCGATCTCGGTGGCGGAGCTGCGCCGTTTCGTCGATCATCCGGTGGCTTCCAGCATGCGCCGCATCGGCGCCCGCGTCATGCCGCAGCTCTTGTCTGCCTTTGCGCTATTGCTCGGCATGATGCTGGTCTTCTCGAGCGTCACGCCGACGCCGGATCAGAACCTGATCGTGCTGTCCGACTATCTGCCGCTATCGCTGGTCGAAAGTGCGCATTTTCTTTCGAGCCTTCTTGGGCTGGCAATCATCGTGGCTGCGCGCGGCCTCAGCCAGCGCCTGGACGGCGCCTGGTGGGTATCGAGCTTTTCGGCGCTGCTTGCCCTGTTCCTGTCGCTGCTGAAGGCCATCGCCATCGTCGAAGCCGGATTGCTGGCCTTCTTCGTCTTCAGCCTCGTCGTCAGCCGCCGCCTATTCAAGCGGCCGGCCTCGCTGCTCAACCAGACGCTGACGGCCGGATGGCTGACGGCCATTGCCGTCATCTGCATCGGCGCGATCGTGGTGCTGTTCTTCGTCTATCGCGATGTCGGGTACAGCAATCAGCTCTGGTGGCAATTCGAATTCGCCGACGAGGCGCCGCGCGGGCTTCGCGCGGCCCTCGGCATTTCCATCCTGTCCTCGGCGATCGCGATCTTCAGCCTTCTGCGCCCGGCGACGAAGCGCCTGGAGCCCGTGACCGACGATGCGGTGACGCGTGCCGTCGAAATCGTCCGCAAGCAAGGCGTGGCCGATGCCAATCTGGTGCGTATGGGCGACAAGAACATCATGTTCTCGGAAAAGGGCGATGCCTTCATCATGTACGGCAAGCAGGGCCGCTCGTGGATCGCGCTTTTCGATCCGGTCGGTCCGCGTCAGGCGCTGCCCGATCTGATCTGGCGTTTCGTCGAGACTGCGCGCGCGGCGGGTTGCCGCTCGGTGTTCTACCAGATCTCGCCCGCACTTCTGTCCTATTGCGCCGATGCGGGCCTGCGTGCCTATAAGCTCGGTGAATTGGCCGTGGTCAATCTTGCCAATTTCGAGCTCAAGGGTGGTAAATGGGCCAATCTCAGGCAGACGGCCAGCCGCGCGGTGCGCGATGGACTAGAATTTGCCGTTATCGAACCTCAAGATATACCTGAAGTCATGGATCAGCTTGCCCATGTGTCCGATACATGGCTGGCCGATCACAATGCCAAGGAAAAGAGCTTCTCGCTGGGCGCGTTCGATCCGGACTACGTGTGCTCGCAGCCGATCGGCGTGTTGAAAAAGGATGGTAATATCGTCGCTTTTGCGAATATCCTGATGACGGAGACCAAGGAGGAGGGGTCCGTCGACCTGATGCGTTTTTCGCCCGATGCCCCGAAGGGTTCGATGGATTTCCTGTTCGTGCAGATCCTCGAATACCTCAAAGGCCAGGGCTTTCAGCGTTTCAACCTCGGCATGGCACCGCTATCGGGCATGTCGAGACGGGAATCGGCGCCGGTTTGGGACAGGGTCGGTGGGACTGTCTTCGAGCATGGCGAGCGCTTCTATAACTTCAAAGGGCTTCGTGCCTTCAAATCCAAGTTCCATCCCGAATGGCAGCCACGCTACCTGGCTGTTTCGGGAGGTGTAAGTCCAATGATCGCGTTGATGGATGCCACATTCCTCATCGGGGGCGGACTTAAGGGGGTCGTGAGGAAATGATCTTGAAATACGCAATGTCATTGGCTTTCGCATGTATGGTGTCGATGGGCCTGCTGGTGTCGGGTCCGGCACGGGCGGAAGCCGACGATGCCAAATACGATCTGGGCATGATCCCGGCGCCGCACATCATGCGCCCACAGGGCAAGGTTTCGAACGAAGTCGTGCTGATTTCCGATCTCGCCGGCTGGGGCGACAAGGAAAAGGCGGTTGCCGACAAGCTGGTCGCCAACGGTTCGCTCGTGATCGGTATCGATTATCCCTCCTTCCTGGCTTCGCTCAACAAATACGATGTCAGCCAGAATGATGGCTGCATCTACATCGTCTCGGATCTGGAGTCGCTCAGCCAGCAGGTGCAGCGTTCCTTTGCCGACAGCACCTATCAGCTGCCCATCATCGCCGGCGTCGGCGCCGGGGGCGCCATGGCGCTGACGATCGCCGCGCAGACCCCGGATGCGACGGTTGCCGGTACGCTGGCTGTCGATCCGACCGCGGGCATCGGCCTGAAGCAGGAACTTTGCACGCCGGCCGAGAAGAAGACCGATGGCGACATGGTGTCCTTCGGCCTGCAGGAAGGTGCCTTGCCGAACCCGATCCTCGTGACGTTCACAGCCAATGCGCCGAAGGACGGGCGCGACCACGTCGAGGACATCCAGAAGGACCATCCCGAAGTCCAAACCACGGATTCGGACAATGCAGACACCTATGCGACGCTTGAGGCATCGCTCGCCGATCTGATGAAGACGATCGACAGCTCCAAGTCGCCTCTCGGCCTGCCCCTCGATGTCATGGAAACGACGCCGACCGAGGATACGCTCGCGATCGTCTATTCCGGCGACGGCGGCTGGCGCGACATCGACAAGGAAGTCGGCAGCTATCTGCAGGATCAGGGTATTCCGGTCGTGGGCGTCGATACCCTGCATTATTTCTGGACCGAGAAGGATCCGCAGCAGACTGCGAACGACCTCGGCCGGATCATCGATTTCTACACCAAGCGCTTCAAGGTCAAGCATGTGGTGCTGGTCGGCTATTCCTTCGGCGCCGACGTGCTGCCAGCGAGCTACAATCGCCTGCCTCAGGCCGAAAAGGACAAGATCGTCCAGATGTCGCTATTGTCCTTGTCGCAGAAGGTCGACTATGTGATTTCGGTCATGGGCTGGCTCGGGGCTTCGAGCGAGGGCAAGGGAGGCGATCCCGTCAACGACCTGAAGTCGATCAATCCGAAGATGGTGCAATGCGTCTACGGCAAGGACGATGACGAGGATGTCGCATGCCCGTTGCTGAAGAGCACTGGCGCCGAAGTTATCGCCATGGATGGCGGTCACCATTTCGATGACGACTATGAGGCACTGGCGAACTACATCATCAAGGGTCTGAAGAGCCGCCTCGGCGAATAATGCTCATGGCGCGCGGCATCTCTTGCTGCCGCGCGCCCTCTCCGTCTTTCTCTACTCATTGTCTCCAGCTGATTTTCCCGAGCGTCCTGCCCAGCATTTATTTGCTTCTTTCGACGGCTGCCGTTAGTCGGGAAGGGCATATCATGAGCGCCGCGTTTGCGCGCAGGCGCTCACCGTCTTATCCAGAAAGGTCCGCTCTTGTCCGCTGCAACGAATTCCGCCTTCTCCAAGACCTATTCCGGCTTCCTGTTCGACATGGACGGCACGATCATCAATTCGATCGCTGCCGCCGAACGTGTCTGGGGCAACTGGGCGCGCGCCCAGGGTCTTGATGTCGAGAAGTTCATGCCGACCATGCATGGCAAGCGCGGTGTGGATACGATCGGCCAGTTGAATCTGCCTGGCGTAGATCCGGTCGCAGAGGCGCTGAAGATCACCGAAGCTGAAATTGCCGATGTCGAGGGTGTGATCGCACTGCCCGGCGCCGTCGATTTCCTTGCATCGTTGCCGCCGGAGCGCTGGGCGATCGTTACCTCGTCGCCCTATCGGCTGGCGCTGGCGCGGCTGGATGCTGCTGGAATCCCGGTTCCGCGCTTTATGGTCACCGCCGAAGACGTGAAAGTGGGCAAGCCTGATCCGCAGGGCTATATCCTCGGCGCGCAGCGCCTCGGCCTCAGCCCATCGGAATGCCTGGTGTTCGAAGACGTCTTGGCCGGCGTCAAGGCGGGTGAGGCGGCCGGTGCGGATGTGGTGGTTATCACCGCGACGCATTCGCATCCGATCGAAACCGATCACACGATGCTGCGAAATTACGAAAATGTTCGTGCGCATGTGGATGGCGACGGAAAATTGTCGATCATCCGCAAGGACTGAAAGAGCGGACCTCTTTCTGCGAGGGCTGGATGTCGTTTTCGCGCTTTGCAACGGGCGGCCGGCTCATTATGTTTTCGTGATATCATAGATATTTGCGAAGATCCGATGAGCCTCAAAGAACTGAAAGCCCGATATCGCAGCGAGCGTCTCGCGGCGCGCGACGCTATTCCAATGGAAGATCGTATCGAAAAAGCCCTCGCCATGGCGGTGCATGGCGGACAGGCAATCGATGTCGGGCCAGGGGAGATCATCTCCGGTTTCCTGCCGATCCGCTCCGAAGTGGATATAAGGCCGTTGATGGCGCGGTTGCGGGAGCGCGGCGCGCGGCTTTGCGTGCCTGTCATTCTTGATCGCAACACCATCGTCTTTCGTGAGCTTGTCGCAGGCGCGCCCTTGGTTCCGGTCGGATTCGGAACCTTCGGACCGGGACCTGATGCGGCGGTGCTGGACCCGGACGTCATGCTCGTACCGCTTTCGGCCTTCGACAGAAGCGGCCATCGCATAGGCTACGGAGCGGGCCACTACGACCGCGCTATCGAGCGTTTGCATCAAAAAGGCTTGAATCCGCGGCTGATCGGCATTGCATTCGATTGCCAAGAAGTGCCATCAGTACCGGCTGAGCCGCATGATGTCCGTCTTGACGCGATTTTGACCGAGAGCGGACTCAATTTCGTTTCGGAAGTGATTGGATAGTGAATGCGGCTACTTTTTCTGGGTGACATGGTTGGCAAGACGGGACGGACTGCGGTGTGGGACCGCCTGCCGGGCCTCGTATCCGACCTGAAGCTCGATTTCGTCATCGTCAACGGCGAGAATGCCGCCGGCGGCTTCGGCATTACCGAGGACATCTTCCTCGAGACGATCAACGCCGGCGCTGATGTCGTGACGACGGGCAACCATGTCTGGGACCAGAAGGAAGCCGTTATTTTCTGCGAGCGCCACGACCAGTTCCTGCGCCCCGCCAACTATCCGGTCGGCACGCCCGGCCGCGGCTCCGGCCTCTATTACGCCCGCAACGGCGCCCGCGTCCTCGTCGCCAACATCATGGGCCGCGTTTTCATGCATCCGGAGCTGGACGATCCCTTCAAGTCGGCAGAAGCCATTCTCGATGCCTGCCCGCTGAAAGAGCAGGCGGATGCCATCGTCTTCGATTTCCATGCGGAGGCGACCAGCGAAAAGCAATGCTTCGGCCATTTCGTCGATGGCCGTGCGAGCTTCGTGGTCGGCACGCATACGCATGTGCCGACCGCGGACGCACAGATTCTGAACGGCGGCACGGCCTATATGTCGGATGCCGGCATGTGCGGCGATTACGATTCCTCGCTCGGCATGGAAAAGGAAGAGCCGCTCAACCGCTTCATCTCGAAGATGCCGAAGGGACGTTTCGAGGCGGCTTCGGGGCCAGCTACCATCTGTGGCGTCGGCGTCGAGATTTCCGATGTCACGGGCCTGGCCGAAAAGATCGCACCGCTGCGGCTTGGACCGCGCCTTGCGGAGACCATTCCTGACTTCTGGCGCTGATCGCTGCACTAAAGCGCGTCGCGATCTTTCAGATTCGCTTCTCACGCTTTAGGTCTTTGATTTTGTGCATGTCGTCGTCGCAAAACCGCTGCACACTTTTCCGCGACATGCTCTAGAGTCGGATGATTTTAGGTCGAATCGACCTAAAATCTGAATCCGTTCTAGACTCAAAGAAGCAGAGCGTGATGTCGTCCGAAACCGCCTACACTTTTTGGCATCACGCTCTATAATTCATCATCGGCATATGATGACGCGATTGTGAGCAATCGTGCCTGAATGTTGCTGGACCTGTTTCGGGTCGTGCCGCATCCTTCGGCCACTATCTGGCTTGAGGGGATGGCATGTTACAGCGATTTCCTGTCTTTGCCGTGTTTTTCCTGGTGATCGTCCTTAGCTGGAGTGTGGCCGACGCCCAGCAGAGTCCGGTTCGTCCGCAGCCCAGCCAGTGCCAGGCGATTGCGCAATCCCTGCCCAAGGCAACATTCGCCAGCTTTTCTTCTCGCGGCCCGACGCTTGCCAATGACCTGGTTAATGGCGACGTGAAGATCACCTTCCTCGGCCATGCCACGCTTTTCATCGAAACGCCGGGTGGCGTTTCCATCGCCACGGATTATAGCGGCGCTTATCCGCCACCTTACACGCCTGAGGTCGTGACGATGAACAAGGCGCATCCGAGCCACTACACGCTGACGCCGGACCCGGCGATCAAATATGTGCTGCATGGATGGAGCGACACGCCCGGAGAGCCGGCAAAGATCCGCATGACCGTCGGTGACACGTTGATCCGCAATGTCGTCACCGATATTCGCTCCTGGGGCGGTGGCATCGAGGCCAACGGCAATTCGATCTTCATCTTCGAGGTGGCGGGCCTCTGCATCGGCCATCTGGGGCATCTGCATTTCGAGCTCACCGACCAGCAATATGCCGAGATCGGCCGCCTCGATGTGGTGATGGTGCCGGTCGAGGGTGGCCTGACCATGGGAGCCGACAGCATGAGCCGCGTGGTCAAAAGGCTGCGCTCGTCGCTCATCCTGCCCATGCATCGCTGGGGTCCGCCGGTCGATCAGTTCCTGGCCCTGTTCGGTCCCGACTTCGACGTCGCCTATGCGCCGACCCCGAGCGTCACGGTGTCGGTGAAGACCTTGCCGCGCAAGCCGCTGATCTACGTGCTCAAGGGACTGTGACCATCGCAATCACCTTTGAGACCTCTCGATCGCGACCGCTCTCCATCCCCATTATCCGGCTTTTTACTTGAATGAGGGCCGCTTCGCTCTTATAAGGCAGCCCATTCCCAACAAAAGACGTGAACAGGGGTGCCATGGCTGGCCATTCACAGTTTAAAAACATCATGCACCGCAAGGGTCGTCAGGACTCTGTGCGCTCGAAAATGTTCTCGAAGCTGGCGCGCGAAATCACGGTTGCTGCCAAATCGGGCCTGCCCGACCCGACCATGAACGCGAGCCTGCGTCTGGCGATCCAGAATGCCAAGGCCCAGTCGATGCCGAAGGACAATATCGACCGCGCCATCAAGAAGGCTTCCGGTGCCGATACCGAGAATTACGATGCGATCCGTTACGAGGGCTATGGTCCGGGCGGCACGGCGATCATCGTCGAAGCGCTGACCGACAACCGCAATCGCACGGCGTCCAACGTCCGCTCGATCTTCACGAAGGCCGGCGGTGCGCTTGGCGAAACCGGGTCGGTGTCCTTCTCCTTCGATCACGTCGGCGAAATCACCTACAAGCCTTCCGCCGGCGATGCAGACAAGGTCATGGAAGCGGCAATCGAAGCCGGTGCCGATGACGTCGAAAGCGATGAAGAAGGCCATGTGATCATCTGCGCCTTCGAATCCCTCGGCGAAGTCGCCAAGGCGCTCGAAGCGACGCTCGGCGAAGCCGACACCGTCAAGGCGATCTGGCGCGCGCAGAACAACGTGCCCGTCGACGAAGAAAAGGCCCAGTCACTGATGAAGCTCATCGAAAACCTTGAAGACGATGACGACGTCCAGAACGTCTATTCGAATTTCGAAGTTTCGGAAGAAGTTCTGGCCAAGCTCTCGGCTTGACCCCGTTCGACCATTCAGAAAAGCCGGCTGCAGCAATGCGGCCGGCTTTTTTTGCTTGAGAGCATTTCCGCTTTTCTCCGAAATGCGAAAACACTCTATCGCGTTGTTTCTTTGCGCAATTCCGGGCGGAAAACCGCTACGCACTTTTCCTGGAATTGCTTTATGGCGCAGTCGCGCGGATAAAATCGTCGCGGAAGGTGGCGAGATCTGGTGCGGCGACATCGGAGACAGCCCAAAAGACCAGCCCATCCGCATGCCATTCGACGAAATTATAACCCTCCTTCTCGGCATTGGTTTTAGCTCCCGCAGCGCCCGGCCAGATGAAGAGATTGATGACATGGCCGTGCCGGCGATAGATCAGCGCCGCCACCACCCGACCATCGAGATAATCCACCCTGCCGCCGACCAAGGGGAAGCCCTGGGCTGCCAGATCGACCACGGGCGGTGAGAAATCGATCTTGCCGTTGAACCATGGTTTGACGGTGTGCTGGTCTGAGGTCAGCACGTCGGTCAGATGGTCGGCGAGCATCGAGCGCACATGGCTTGCGAGAAGCTGATCCTCGATCGTCTGGCTCTGCTGCGGCACGTTCAGCACGAGCATGAGGCTTGCCGCAAGGACGGCGAGCGACGGTACGAAGCTCCATTCGCGCACGAGCCGCCAGACACGCTGCCACGGGCTCTCCGTTTGGCTCGCGGCTGTGGTTGCGCGCCTCATCATGGATTGCTCCAGCGTCAGTGCCGCCTGCACGCGGGCATGGACGGTATCCGGCGCCTGCCATTTGACGCCCTCGCGTGCAGAAAGACGCTTGACCATCAGAGCATTCTCCATCTCGCCGGCGCAGTCCCGGCAGGTCGCCAGATGCGCCTCGAAACGGGCGGCATTGGCTGCGTCCAGTTCGCCGTCGATGAAGCCGTGCAGCAGGTCGTTCCATTCACCGTGATCATTCCCTTCAGCGCGGCTCATGGTGCCGCCCCTTTTCCTTCGAGGCTGCGCCAGACTTCGCCGAAATCGCGGCGGGCACGGGCGAGGCGCGACATGACAGTGCCGATCGGCGCATCGATGATCTCGGCGATTTCCTTGTAGGAGAGATCCTCGAGTTCGCGCAGAACCAGAACCTCGCGCATGGGATCGGGCAACCTGTTGATGACCTCGCGCACGCGCTGCGTTTCCGATTTGCGGATGAAGGCCGCCTCGGGCGTATCCTCTTCGGAGGTAGGGTCAGGGGAGGGCGAGCCTTCATCCGAATCCCATTCGTCCGTCATCGGCTGCTCATAGCGGGTCTTGCGCCGCCCCTCCTGCAGCCAGGCGTGATAGCAGTTGCGGACGATGGTGAAAGTCCAGGCGCGGGCATCGCCGTCGCGAAAGCCGCCAAAACCGCGATAGGCACGCAGATATGCCTCCTGCACGATATCCTGCGCGGCATCGGCATCGCGGCTCAGGAAGCGCGCGAAATTATAGGCGGCGTCGAGGTGCGGAATGATCGTTTGCTGGAAGCGGCGCATGCTCTCGTCGGGTGAGGCGATCGCGCGCTTTGAAGGCGCGGCATGCGACGATGGCTCTGCCGTCGCTGCGAGGACGGCGTGTTTGATCGTTTTCGGTCCAGCAAGGAGGGTGCGTAGGCGGCTTAGAAGCCACTCCAGTTTGCCAATCGCGATGTCTTGCGGCGGGCGCCAGCTCCATATCGGGAGCTCGTCGTCGAGCGTCATCGAAGTCATAAATCGGGCGTCTGTCATCATGATCCCCGCAAAACGCCGATACCGACTGTAAGCTTCGGATACGGTGCTTGCAATGTTGCCTGCGATACTAGATCGCGCCCGCGCGGATTTTATTCCCGATCGGATGCAAAAATTGCAGATCCCGGATGCGGCCGCCGAGGGCTCCACCGCTTCAATCCATGTCGGCAAAAATAATGCCATATATCTCAATGATTTGTGAGAAATCTTCGCGCGTTTGGGAATAAGCGCTCATCACCGTCGATCTTCTTCCTCAGTGGATGGTCGCAATCGCTTGCGACCTCCACCTGGCCCGAAAAGCCATAACCCTGAGGAGATATTGCGATGTTTGATATGACCCGCCGCGCCGCTCTCGGCACGGCTGCAGCCGCGGCAGCCTTCGGGCTGTCGTCGAAGCTCGAATTCATCCCGCAAGCCTTTGCCGCAACGCCGCTGGAGCCGACGGTCGGCTTCTATAAATACAAGGTCGGTTCGATCGAAGTCACGGCCATCTATGACGGCATCTGGCGCAAGCCGCACGATCCGGCCTTCATCAAGAACGCTTCCGTCGACGATACCAAGGAAGCGCTTTCCAAGGCGGGTCTGACCACCGACTTCATGCCCATTCCGCTGACCGTCGTCGTTCTCGATATCGGCGGGCGGAAGATCATGATGGATGCCGGCTCGGGTGTCGGGCAATGGCAGACCAATGCCACGCACCTGCCTGCCAACATGGCGGCCGCCGGCATCGACTACAAGAAGATCGATACGGTCATGATCTCGCATTTCCATCCGGATCACGTCTGGGGCTTGATGGAAAAGGGGACGAACGCGGCGGTCTTTCCGAATGCCGAGCTGATCGTCAACGCGGCCGAATACAATTGGTGGACCGATCCCGGCCGTGTCGACAAGCTGGCGGAGGGCCGCAAGGAGGCCGGCCGGCGCATCGCCTCCGTCTTTCCGACATGGAAGAACTGGAAGCTGGTCGAGGACAATGCCGAAGTGGTACCCGGCATCCACATGCTGGCCGCCTATGGTCATACCCCCGGTCACTCCGTCTTCCTCATCGATGGCGGCAGCGAGCAGCTGATGGTCTCGGCCGACATCATGTATGTGCCGGCGCTGCTTGCACCCCATCCGGAATGGCAAGGCGCCTACGACCAGGATGGCCCGATGGCCGTCGCCACCCGCCGCAGGCTGATCGATCGCGTCATTGCCGACAAGATCAGGATCTGCGGTTCGCATTTCCCGTTCCCGGGCTCCGGCACCTTCATCAAGGACGGCAACGCCTACGGATTCACCCCTACCATCCAGGCCTGAGCGGCCAAAAACAGGAGCAAATACCATGTTCAGACATGCCATTTTCGGGATCGCCGGCCTTTGCGCCGTCGCCATCCTTTCGGCCGCAACGGCAGGCATTGCCTTTGCCGTCGACAATATGGAATCGACCGATGCGCCGGACCTGACTTCCGTGCGTACGAAGATCGATGCGAAGGACTATGCCGGCGCGCTCACCGAGCTTCGCGATATCGCCGAGGAGCACCAGCAGGCCGATGTCTACAATCTGATGGGCTTCACCCTGCGCAAGACCGGCGACTTCAAGACGTCGCTGACCTACTACACCAAGGCGCTGGAACTGCAGCCGGACCACAAGGGTGCACACGAATATCTCGGCGAACTCTATGTCGAAACCGGCGACATGCCCAAGGCCCGCGAGCAGCTGGCAGCACTCACCAAGCTCTGCCCGGCGGGATGCGAGGAGCTTGAAGATTTGACCAAGGCGATTGCCGCTAAGAGTACCAACTAAGACCTGGCTGCAACCGATCCGGCGGCATTCCATCTGATCAGGTCGTGGGGATGCCGCCGGGGATGATCGGAGCTTAGGTGAACTTATCACGGGAAGGAGAAAGACCATGGAATTCGAAGAGGAGAATGCCATTCTGGTCAACTTCGCCGATATGGCGCTGCTGTTCGGCCGCATCCTCTTGTCGCTGCTCTTTCTGGAAGAGGGTATCGAACTTGCCAGCAATTTCGATACTGCGTTGGAGGCCATGGCCAAGCTTGGCGTCACAGCCCCCATCGCGACCGCGACCATCGTGCTGCAGCTTGGCGCCGGCTTTGCCATTGCGTTCGGGTTGATGACCCGCCTGGCGGCATTCGGTTTGGGCCTGTTCTGCTTGTTGACGGCAATGCTCTTTCACACGAACTTCGCCAGCCACAACGAATTGCTGCATTTCGAAAAGGACCTGGCGATCGCGGGCGGTATGTTTGCCCTGATCGTCGCCGGCGCCGGCAAGCTGTCGCTCGACATGCTCATCCGGCGTCATTGGAAGACGAGGCTCGTAGTTTGAGCCCGTCGATTGTCCGGTGAGCCGCGCAAAGGGGTAGGCTCACCGGTTGAATTGTTTTTCCGAGAATTAGGATACCTTTTGGAAGCTCGGAAGCGTTGCGAACAGCTCCACGGATTTCAAGCGCGCCTCGATGTCATGGATCGGCATCGAAATGATCACTTCATCGGCCTCCGTATCCTGGATGAACTGCGAAATCTTCTTTTCGGCCGTCTCAGGCGAGCCGACAATGGCATAGCGCAGCGTGTTTTCCACGTTCAGCTTTTCCATCGGCGTCCAGAAATCGTCCATGTCGCTGCGTGGGCGCGGGAAGGGACCGCGCACGTTGCGGCGGAGATTGACGAATTGCTGCTGTGCGGAGGTGAAGTGATACTGTGCTTCTTCATCCGTATCGGCCACGGCGCCCATGGCGCCGACCATGACATAGGGCTTGTCGAGCGTGGCCGAAGGCGTGAAGCGCTCGCGGTAAATGGCGATAGCATCCATCAAGGCTTCTGGCGCAAAATGCGAGGCGAAGGCATAGGGCAAGCCGAGCATGGCGGCGAGGTGGGCGCTGTAGAGGCTGGAGCCGAGCAGCCAGATAGGGATATTGGCGCCATGGCCGGGAACGGCGAGGATGATCTGATTGTCGTCTGCGGGGCTGAAGAGGTGCTGCAGCTCGACGATGTCCTGAGGAAAGCTCTGCGCGCCGGCATCTATATTGCGCCGCAGGGCCTGCGCCGTGCGCATGTCGGTGCCTGGGGCGCGGCCGAGGCCGAGATCGACGCGGCCGGGAAACAGCGCTTCCAGCGTGCCGAACTGCTCGGCAATGACCAGCGGCGAGTGGTTCGGCAGCATGACGCCGCCCGAACCGATGCGGATGCGCGAGGTTGCCGCGCCGACATGGCCGATGACGACCGACGTCGCGGCGCTGGCGACACCCGGCATGCCGTGATGCTCCGCCAGCCAGAATCGGTTGTAGCCCAGTTCTTCCGCCTTCTGCGCCATGCGCCTCGAACTGTCGAAGGATTGGCTGATAGTGCTGCCTTCGGCAACGGGAGAAAGATCGAGGATGGAAAAGGGGACCATGGCAAGAAACCTGCGTGGTGGAAAGGAGTGGTTGCTTGCACATGTAGGAGCGCCGCTTCGTCATTCCAAACCCCATCGCCGCAATTTCGTCACGATGTTTTCAGCGTGGCTCCGGCAATCGCAATCTGTGCCTTGTTTTTGTTTTGTTCACATTTTGCTGGCACATGTCGGGCCTGAAAGATAGGTTGGCTTATGCAGAATACGATTCGCATCATCGGCATCGATCCGGGCCTGCGTCGCACCGGCTGGGGTATCATCGACACCCTTGGCAATTCGCTACGCTTCGTGGCGTCGGGAACCGTGACGTCGGACGGTGACATGGATTTGGCATCCCGCCTTTGCCAGCTGCATGACGGGCTTGCCGATATCGTTCACAGCTACAAGCCGGATGAGGCCGCCGTCGAGCAGACCTTTGTCAACAAGGATGCCGTGGCGACGCTGAAGCTTGGCCAGGCGCGCGGTGTCGTTATGCTCGTGCCGGCGCGCGCTGGCCTGCCTGTCTCGGAATATGCGCCGAATGCGGTCAAAAAGGCCGTCATCGGCGTCGGCCACGGCGAGAAGCAGCAGATCCACATGATGTTGAAGATCCTGATGCCCAAGGTCGAGTTCAAGGGCAATGACGCCGCCGACGCGCTGGCTATCGCCATATGCCATGCCCATAACCGCGGCACCAGCAGACTGCGGCAGGCAGCGCTGGCGGGATAGTTTGTTCTTGACTTGTTCCCGGAGGGTCGCTAGGTATTACTGAAGAGGTATTACTATGCGCGTGACGGAAAAAGGTCAGGTGACCATCCCGAAGGAAATTCGAGACAGGCTGGGCATCACCCCAGGTTCGGAGGTTGATTTCATCGCTTCCGGCGGCGGTGCGATGCTTGTCAAGATCGGAGAGGCGTCGGATTCAGCCATTCGCGATTTCGATGATTGGCTCGAGCGCGTCAGAGGTACGATTGACCTTGGCGGCATGACAACGGACGAGTTCATGGAGTTTCTGAGAGGGCCGCGTGACGACATCGACCCTCATTGATACCAACATTTTCATCGATATCCTCGGCCCGGCTTCAGTCCAGCGACAATGGTCGGCCAAACTCTTGAAACAATGTGTCGGCGAAGGCGATCTCGTCATCAGTCCGGTGGTGTGGTCGGAACTCGCTGCCTCGCCTTTGAGCGAAGAGGAGTTGACGATCGCCTTATCCTGGCTCGATATGAAGCGCGAGGCCATACCTTTCGAGGCGGCGTTTCGAGCCGGAAAAGCGCATCGCCTCTATCGGCTTGCCGGAGGACAACGGGAAAGAACACTTCCGGATTTTCTGATCGGTGCACATGCCGAATGGCGAAGGCATAGGCTGCTGACGCGCGATGCCTCGCGCTATCGCTCCTACTTTCCTTCGCTCGACCTCATCACCCCCGAAACCCATCCCTGACGGATATCATCCATGATCGGCAAGCTGAAAGGCACAATCGAAGAAATCGGGGAAGACTATGTGCTCGTGGATGTGCATGGCGTCTGCTATGTCGCCTATTGTTCAGCCCGTACGCTGTCGAAGCTCGGCTCGGTCGGCGAGGCCTGCATTCTTTTCATCGAGACCTATGTCCGTGAAGACCAAATCCGGCTTTTCGGCTTCATGACGGCGCTGGAGCGCGAATGGTTCAATATCGTGCAGACGGTTCAGGGTGTGGGCGCGAAGGTGGCGCTGGCGCTGCTGTCGACGCTGACGCCGGCCGAACTTGCCAATGCGATCGCCTTGCAGGATCGTGCCGCCGTCTCGCGGGCGCCCGGTGTCGGCCCGAAGGTTGCCATGCGCATCGTGACGGAACTGAAGAACAAGGCTCCGGCTTTTGCCGGTGACGCCGCAAACATTCAGCTCAAGCAGGAGTTAGGGGAAGGAGTCGCATCGGCACCCGTGGCCGATGCGGTTTCGGCGCTGACCAATCTAGGCTACTCCCGTGATCAGGCTGCCAATGCCATCGCCGCGGCGATAAAGGCGGCCGGCGAGGGCGCCGATAGCGCAAAGCTGATCCGGCTCGGGCTGAAGGAACTCTCGCGGTGAGGCTTTGCACCTTCCGTAATCCTTACTATTGTCGCAAAGTCGAGAGAGCGAGCTTCGGCGCAGGAGCCGCAAAACGCATACCGGGAATGGAACCTCTGACATGAGTGAAGCCGCACGTCTTATATCGCCGGAAAAGCGGGGCGAAGACATCGATGCGACGCTCAGGCCGCAATCGCTGGACGAATTTACCGGCCAGGCGGAAGCGCGCGCCAATCTGAAGGTCTTCATCGAGGCGGCCAAGGGGCGCGGCGAGGCGCTGGACCATGTGCTGTTTGTCGGTCCGCCCGGCCTCGGCAAGACAACGCTGGCGCAGATCATGGCGAAGGAGCTCGGCGTCAATTTCCGCTCGACCTCCGGCCCGGTCATCGCCAAGGCGGGGGATCTTGCGGCGCTGCTCACCAATCTCGAGGAGCGCGACGTGCTCTTCATCGACGAAATCCACCGTCTCAACCCGGCTGTCGAAGAAATTCTCTATCCGGCGATGGAGGATTTCCAACTCGATTTGATCATCGGCGAAGGCCCGGCGGCGCGTTCGGTGAAGATCGATCTTGCCAAGTTTACACTGGTTGCTGCCACGACTCGTCTCGGCCTGCTGACGACGCCGCTGCGCGACCGTTTCGGCATTCCGGTGCGCCTGAGTTTCTATACGGTCGAAGAACTTGAACTGATCGTCCGGCGTGGTGCGAGGCTGATGGCTCTCGGCATGACCGACGAGGGCGCGCGGGAAATCGCGCGCCGCGCCCGTGGCACGCCGCGCATTGCTGGCCGACTGCTGCGCCGTGTGCGCGATTTCGCTGAGGTCGCTAAGGTCGAAGCGGTGACGCGCGAGATTGCCGACGAGGCGCTGACGCGGCTTCTCGTCGACAATGTCGGCTTCGACCAGCTCGACAAGCGCTATCTGAACATGATCGCGGTCAATTTCGGCGGCGGCCCTGTCGGTATCGAGACCATCGCCGCCGGCCTTTCGGAGCCGCGCGACGCGATCGAGGATATTATCGAGCCCTATATGATCCAGCAGGGCTTCATTCAGCGTACGCCGCGCGGCCGTGTTTTGACCGCGATCGCCTGGAAACATCTCGGCCTGCAGCCGCCCAAGGATCTGGAGGCCGCGCAGTTCGGGTTGTTCCGGGAGGACGATTAATGCTTGGCCGTCGTGCCTTCCTGAAGCTTTTCGGCGGCAGCATATTCGGATTGATGGCACTCGGGGGATATGCTCTCGGATATGAGCCGGTCGTTCGGCTGAATGTTACCCGTTACGCGCTGACCCCGCCAGGATGGACGCCTGGGCTGAAGCTCAGGATCGTCGCGCTTGCCGATTTCCATGCCTGTGAGCCGTGGATGAATGCCGAGCGCATCGCATCGATCTGTGCCCATGCCAACGAACTCGGCGGCGACATTATCGTGCTGCTTGGCGATTACACATCGGGAACCGATCTCATTACCAACCGTGTCGATCATCGCATCTGGGCGGCTGAATTGGCGAAGCTGAGGGCGCCACTTGGAGTCCATGCCATCATCGGCAATCACGACTGGTGGCATGACGCGACCGCCCAGAGGACTGGCCGGGGGCCGACTTTCAGCCATCGGGCATTGTCGGCTGTCGGCATCGAAGTCTATTCCAATCGCGCGACGTGTCTGGAAAAGGATGGGCAACGCTTCTGGCTTGCCGGCGTCGAGGATCAACTCGCCTTGCGCCGGAGCATGCGCTGGAAGCGTCCCTTCACGAAGGGCCTCGACGATCTCGGTGGCACAATGACGCAAGTGAGCGACGATGCGCCGGTGATCCTTCTCGCCCATGAGCCCGATATCTTTCCCGCTGTTCCCGAGCGTGTGTCGCTCACCCTGTCGGGACACACCCATGGCGGGCAGGTAAGAATTTTCGGCTGGTCGCCTTATTCGCCCTCGCGCTATGGCGACCGGTATGTCTATGGCCATATCGTCGAGGAGGAGCGCCATATCATCGTATCCGGCGGCCTCGGCTGCTCCATTGCGCCGGTCCGCCTCGGCGTTCCGCCTGAAATCGTCGTGATCGACGTGGGATAGGGGATCATGTCGAAACGCAAGCTCATCAGATTGAATGCCGGTTCCCAGCGCTTTCAGATGCGCGTCGCGGGGCTTGGATTTCGCGACGGCCATGTCCTGGTGCATCGCGCCGTGCATGAGACGTTCTGGACTTTTCCGGGCGGTCGGGCGGAGATCGGCGAGACCTCAGAGGAGACGTTACGGCGGGAAATGGTTGAGGAGCTTGGCGTCGAGGTTACGGTCGGGCGCCTGCTCTGGTCGGTCGAGAATTTCTTCCATTACGAAGAAATGGACTGGCATGAGCTGGGCCTCTATTACCTGATGGAAATTCCAGCCGGCTTTCCTTTCGATCCCGCGAAGATCGTGCATCGTATCCAGGATGGCGATGATGAGCTGGAGTTCAAATGGGTGCGGGCGACGCGCGAGGCGCTGGTGGCGCTCGACATCCCGCCCTATTTCATCGCCGAGGAAATCGAAAACCTGCCGCCGACGTCCCGTCATCTCGTCTGGCGGGATGGTGATCTCGACAAGGCTTGAGGAGGAGGCTTATGTCCGCTTTCGATCCGGTTCGCAGCTTTCGCAAGCTTGCCTATAACAACGCATTGGCGAATGTCCGGCTGCATCGTGCCTGTGCGGCGCTGCGGTCCGGCGAATTCGAGGCCAAGCGCGTCAGCTTCTTTCCGTCGATCAAGGCAACCCTCAATCATATCCTGACGGTGGACTGGTTCTATGTCGATGCGTTGGAGGGCGGGACTCTGGGTCTGAAGGCCTTCGACATAGAGGAGCCCCATGATCGGCTGGACGAGTTGAGCCGGGAACAGGCGAATGTCGATCGTCGGCTGGTCGCGTTCTGCGAGGCGCTGACGCCGGAGACCGCGATGCGGATCATCGATATCCAACGCGATGGACGCATCCAGCGGGAGAGGGCAGACGATGTGCTGAACCATCTGTTCCAGCATCAGACGCATCATCGCGGGCAGGTGCATGCCATGCTGGCCGGAACCAGCGTCGCGCCGCCGCAGCTCGACGAGTTCATCGTTTCCGACGATGCACGCTTCAGGGACGCGGAATTGATGGCGCTCGATTGGGACGAGACAAAGCTGATGCGCTGATACCCGCCTTTGGGTACGCCGATTTAGCCAGTGTCTCTATCGTTCGCTTGAGCAAGGGTTTTCCGCCAGCTTGCCAGCCAAGCGCACCGATTTTTGCCGTATCCATGACAGAGACCGCGCCGAGCTCCGCAGGCTGCGGCAGCGCGTGCGGACAGCCTGTCGCGCTCTGGAGGTGACTAAGGACCTCGTGTGTGTCGGTCAGAATATCCGACAGATTGAAGGCTTCACCATCTATCCGGCCGGCTTCCGTTTCCAGCAGAAGACGAACCGCACGACCGACGTCCCGGCCGTGAATTTCGGTTCCGGCGCGCGACCGAACTGGCTTGCCGCTTAGATAGTCGTCGAAGAGATCGTCCCATTTATTGGGGCGAAGATGGCCATAAACGCCCGTCGACCTGAGGCTCGCTGTGGCAAAGCCCAGCGTGGACAGAGAGAACAGCGCGTGCTCGGCATCACGTTTGATTTCGCCATAGAGCGTGTTCGGCTTCGGCGTGCTCCCCTCGGTCAGCTCCTCTCCGGCAATGCCATCGCCATAGACGGCGCGCGAGGAAAGAAAGATGCAGCGCCGGATGCCAGCCTTTCTGGCCGTCTCGAAAAGCTTCACCGTGCCGTCGAGGTTGAGGCGGCGAAAGCCTTCCGGATCATCCCCTTCGCCGCCGCGATATTTGCCGGCGGCATGGCTGAACGCGGCGTGCACGAAGAAATAGGCATCGTCGAAAGCGCCGCTCTGATTTCCTGTTGGATCAAGGCTCAAGGGGACAAAAGAGACGGGCTGCGAAAAGAGGCCCGATGGAGGCGGATTGCGCCCGCCGATCGCAATCTTGTATCCGGCTGATAGCAGCTCTTCGGCGATGTATCGGCCGACGAGGCCTGTTCCGCCCGAGATGAGGACCTTCATGCCGCAGCTCTCGGATTTGCGAGCACGGCGATATCGGGCATGTTTCGGCCGGTATGGAAGCTGTGCCAGAGGTCGATCAGCGGTTTCAGCTGTTCCGCCTTGGGATGGTTTTCCTCCCACGGCTTTTCATATTGATAGTGCAGGATCGAGATGCTGTTCCAATCCCAGAGCGCTGGCATGTTGAACCAGACATATTGCAGCATGTTCATGAATACAGGTAGGCCGTGCCAATCCGGAAAGAAGGTCTCGAGAAAGGTCTGGTCCGTGCGCCGCCAGAAGACGTCGGGACGGTCGAGGCTCTCCAGCATATGCCGGAAGGTCGCAAGCGAAGGCTTGGCAACGAAGACGCCGGAATTCAGCCGATGGAAATCGGCAAGGCTTTCATAGACATTCGGCGCTGCCGAAAATTCCGGATAGTCGAAGAGCCTGTCGACGTTTCTCAACACGAGCGCATCCGCATCGATGAAGACGCAGGTATCGTATTCGATCAGCTGCCAGAGCCTGAGCTTGCAGAAATTGTCGAGCGGCGTGTGGAAGGAGGGCTTGCGGCCCTTGGTGAAGGGAGCTGCCGTGTGCAGGTTGCTGCGGGCATGCCGCTCGTTGAAGGCATCCGACAAAGGCAGGTGCTCGACTTCGACCAGCCGGCAATCGAGCGCTGACAGCGGGGCAAGGTCGTTCTCATTGACCCCCGCCGTGTGGAGTACGACGATGTCGGCTTTCGTGCCGCTGCGCACGATCGAGCGCGCCAGCGCCAGGGCGCCCATGGCGTAATCGGCATTCGTGACGAGCGTCACGAATGCGTGCCTGGCGCGAGGCCGGGTTTGCGGACGCAATCCCTGCAGCATTTCGCTTCCAAGCATCATGACACGGACTTCAGCCTCTTGCCCTCGGGATCATGGTTGACTGTCGCGGCGAGATCCTTGGTCCAGGCCGAGACGGCTGGGACGCGCGACCGATCGACGCGGTAGGCATATTTCCTGGCGACATCGACGATTTCGCCGAGGAGCCCGGCTTCGAGCGTGATCGGCGCCAGGCCGAGATCGAGGAACTTGTCGTTCTTGACGATCAGCTCGTTCTCCGGGGCTTCCTTGCGCGGGTTCGGCAGGCGGACCACCTCAGCGCCACTCATCCTGGCGATCATCTCGGCAAGATCGCGCACGCGATGCGTTTCCGTCATCTGATTGAAGATTTCGACGCGGGCGCCGCGTGCCGGCGGGTTCTTCAGTGCCAGCTCGATGCAGCGGACCGAATCCTGGATATGGATGAAGGCGCGGGTCTGGCCGCCGGTGCCGTGTACGGTCAGGGGATAGCCGATCGCCGCCTGGATGAGGAAGCGGTTGAGCACTGTGCCATAGTCGCCGTCATAATCGAAACGGTTGATCAGCTGCTCATGCCGGCGCGTTTGCTCGGTATGCGTGCCCCAGACGATGCCCTGATGTAGGTCGGTGATCCTCAGCCCATCGTTCTTGGCGTAGAATTGAAAGAGCAGCTGATCGAGGCATTTCGTCATGTGGTAGATCGAGCCGGGATTGGCGGGGTAGAGGATTTCCTGGCTGACGGTACGGCCGTCCGTCGTATCGATGCCAACGGGCAGGTAGCCCTCTGGAATCGCTGCGCCGATCGTCGAATAGCCGTAGACGCCCATGGTGCCGAGATGCACGAGGTGGGCGTCGAGATTGAGGTCTACCAGCGCGTTCAGGAGATTATGTGTGGCGTTGACGTTGTTGTTGACCGTGTAGTTCTTGTGGCGGTCGCTTTTCATCGAATAGGGGGCGGCGCGCTGCTCTGCAAAATGCACGATCGCGTCGGGGCGATGCTCGGCCAGCCACTTCTTCAGGAGCTCATAGTCCTTGGCGAGATCGATCAGATTGAAATGGATACGGCGGCCGGTCTCGGCGTGCCAGATGCGGGTGCGTTCCTGAATCGAATCCATCGGCGTCAATGATTGCACGCCAAGTTCGGTATCGATCCATCGGCGGGAAAGATTATCGAGGATGTGGATCTCATGTCCGGCGTCGGAGAGATGAAGCGAGGTTGGCCAACCGATGAATCCGTCGCCGCCCATAATCGCTATTTTCATGAGATTTTTCCTTCTGCGCCGATCCGCGATCCGGCACCATTCCGGATAGTCGGAGTTTATGACAATTGTTCAAAGCTTGCTTGATGGCAGAACTTCGGCCAAAGAGATGCCGGACACTCAAGGAGATGCGGCAACGATGAACAGCCCCTTTCTGATAGCTGGGGAACTGGAAGCCGGAAGCCACCGGCTGGTGCAGCGAGTCTACTATGAGGATACGGATTTTTCCGGGCTCGTCTATCACGCGCGCTATCTGCATTTCCTCGAGCGGGGACGCACCGACTATCTGCGTTGTCTCGGAGTGGAACAGCGCGAACTCTTGAATGCCGATGAAGAGGGGCTGGTTTTCGTCGTCCATCGCATGGAGATCGACTTCAAGGGGCCGGCGCGCATGGATGACGTGCTGACGATCCGCACAGTTACCGAAAAGGCTGGCGGCGCCAAGATGGTGCTGTCCCAGGAGATTCGGCGCGACGATATGCTGCTGATCGCTGCGAAGGTCATCATTGCCGTGATCAATGCCAAGGGGCGCCCCCGCCGCCTGCCAGAAAAGCTCGCAGCACAGATGCTGACCGCATCGGAAAGTGCCGGTTGAGCCAAGTTCCCCTCGCTCTCCTTGACTGACGGTTTCGTCGAGGCGACGGTGACTGGCAACAGGCAGCTTGCAATAACTTGAGTTTTATGTGAAGGAATTCGCCGCGCAAGCTTTGTCTGCGTTTGCCGCCGGTTTCGTCCGGTCAGTTCTTCCCTGGAGCTAGAATAACCTTCGCTGCCGTTAAATCCTTCATGTTTCGACGCTAACATTCTTTTAACCATAATAGTGTCTTACTGGTTATGTCGGAGTTTGTGCGGTGCACGCCTTCCTTTGACCAAATTTGACGGCAAGAAGGCAGTTGTAAGCTTGGAAGGCTTGACCAGGGCGTTCAGCGGCGGCTGCCAAACAATTCTTGTGAGATCACTTTTAGCCGCCCGGTCTAGCGCCGGGCGTTTGGATTCGGGGATTTTGGATCAATGGAACAAGTAGCATTGGCAGCGGCCACCACACCGGACATCACGCTCTGGTCGCTCTTCATGCAGGCGGGCCTGGTGGTCAAGCTCGTCATGATCGGCCTGCTGGCAGCGTCCGTATGGACCTGGGCGATCGTCATCGACAAATATCTGAGCTATGCGCGAGCGCGTCGGCAGTTCGATCATTTCGAGCAGGTCTTCTGGTCCGGCCAGTCGCTCGAAGAACTCTACCGCACGCTTTCGGAGCGCAACAATACCGGCCTCAGCGCCATCTTCGTCGCGGCCATGCGCGAATGGAAGAAGTCCTTCGAGCGCGGTGCCCGTTCGCCGATCGGCCTGCAAATGCGCATCGACCGCGCCATGGACGTGACGCTGGCGCGTGAATCGGAACATCTGGTCGCCCGCCTGGGTTCGCTTGCCACCATCGGTTCGGCCGGCCCGTTCATCGGTCTCTTCGGTACCGTCGTCGGCATCATGACCTCTTTCCAGGCGATCGCCGGTTCGAAGTCGACCAACCTTGCCGTCGTTGCGCCGGGTATCGCCGAAGCGCTGCTCGCGACCGCCATCGGTCTGGTCGCCGCTATTCCCGCGGTTATCGCCTACAACAAGTTCTCGGCCGATGCCGGCAAGCTCTCGGGTCGCATGGAAGGTTTCGCGGATGAATTCTCTGCCATCCTTTCGCGCCAGATCGATGAGAAGCTGCAGCCGCGCCAGGCAGCGCAGTAAGTAGCGGACAGAACCGGAGTAATTCACATGGCAATGTCTGTTGGAGGCAAGGGTGGTGGCGGTGGCCGCCGGGGCGGTCGTCGCGGTGGAGGCCGGGGAGGCCCGATCGCCGATATCAACGTGACGCCGCTGGTCGACGTCATGCTCGTGCTGCTGATCATCTTCATGGTGGCAGCGCCGATGATGACGTCGGGCGTACCGATCGACCTGCCGCAAACGCAGGCCGGCGCACTGAACGCCCAGACCCAGCCGATCACCATCTCGATCAAGGCCGATGGCCAGGTGTTCATGCAGGAAACGCAGATCGACGTCGCCGAAATCGCCGCCAAGCTGCAGGCGATCGCGACCACGGGCTACAACGAACGCATTTTCGTGCGTGGCGACGGCAAGGCGCCTTACGGCGTGATCGCCGACGTCATGTCGCGTATCCAGGAAGCCGGTTACAAGAATATCGGCCTGGTTACGCAGCAGATAACGGATCACTGACGAACCGACATGAAGCGCAGTCTCGCCACTTCTGCTGTCATTCACATCCTGGTGCTGATCGGCGCCATGGTGACGCTGAGTGCGCCAGCGCCGCTTGAGACGCCGGAAAGCACGGCGATGGATGTCGATATCGTGACGGCGGATCAGCTGCAGCAGGGCGAGAAGAAGGCGCCGGTCACAGACCACGCCGCGCGCAAGCCGACGACCAAGCAGGATCAGGTCGCCAACGCCCAGAATACCGGCGAGAACAAGGTGGATATCAAGAACCCGGTCGTGCCGACGCAACGGCCGGAGAGCGAGACTGCGGCCCTGGCGCCGAAGAAGGTGGATGCGCCCGTTCCGCAGGACGATCCGAGGCCGAACGACGTCAAGACGATCGAGCAGAAGGAAACGGAAGCCGCCCCGAAGGAAGTGGCCGCCATTCCGCAGCAAAAACCTGACGTGACGCCGACCCCGAAGCCGGATCCCACGCCGCCGACCCCGAAGGCCGATGCAACGCCGACCCCGCCGACGCCGCAGCCGACGGAACAAGCCGAAATTCAGCTGCCAAACAACGTCCCCGTGCCGGATGTAAAGCCGCAGCCGACGCCGCCGAAGGCAGCCGAGCAGAAGCCGGAAGTAAAGCCGACGCCGAAGCCGGACGTGAAGGTCGCAGACGCCAAGCCGACGGACAAGACGACGACGCAGAGCACGAGCAAGACCACGTCGGCCGATGATGGCAAGAAGGATGCCGACAAGAAGCGCGAGTCCGCAAAGGGAGCCAAATCGACCCAGAGCGATTTCAACGAGAATGACATTGCTGCCATGCTGAACAACACCTCGTCGAAGGGCGGTGCGAAACGTTCGTCCCAGCAGGCTTCAGCCGGTGCTGATACGCAGGTTGCTTCGCGCGGTGGGATGAAATCGCTCGGCGGCGGCAAGCTCAGCCAGAGCCAGAAGGACGGTTTGCGCGATCTGATTGGTAAGAACTGGAATGTTGTCCCCGGCATGGAAGGGGCGAGCGATGTCACGATCAAGGTTCATGTTCGTCTCGACAAGTCAGGCCAGATTGTCGGTACACCGGACGTTTCCGTCAGCGGCGGCCCGGCTACGACGCAGCAAGCACTAAGGGGCGCCGCAGAGCGTGCGGTGCTGAAAAGCCGTGCCGATCTACAAAAGGAAGTGAACGCCGGAGGATTGTTGCCGCCGGACAAATATGATGGCGCGGATGGCTGGAACGAGCTGGTGCTCAACTTCGACCCGAGAGACTTGGGGCTATGATGCGGGAAATGCAGCTTTCAATGAACCACTGTTGCAAGCCGAAGGTTACCGTAACCGGTGGTCCCAAGGCCACGCAGCAAGCCATCGCGGTAAGCGCGATGCGAGCCGTACTTCGGGCTGCTCCATTCAAGAATCTGCCAACAGATCAATATGACGACTGGAAAGAAGTCACCCTCAACTTCGAACCGGCTCTCTGACGAATAATGCTGAAAGGCTTGGCACATATGATCAGAAAATCCTTCGTCCGCCTCCTGCTGGTGCTAGCAGGCCTGATAGCTGTGGCATCCACTCCGGCCTATGCCGTGGTCGAGCTCAATATCAACAAGGGCAATGTCCAGCCCATGCCGATCGCTATCACCGATCTTCTGTCGAATGATACGCTCGGCCCGCAGATCTCGAGCGTGATCGCTGCCGATCTGCAGCGCTCCGGATTGTTCGCTCCGATCAACAAGCAGGCCTTCATCGAGAAGATCACCAATCCGGATTCGACCCCGCGCTTCCAGGACTGGACCTCGATCAACGCGCAGGCTCTCGTGACTGGCCGCGTGACGCAGGAAGGCGGCCGCCTTCGCGCCGAATTCCGCCTCTGGGATACGTTCGGCAACAGCCAGATGATCGGTCAGCAGTTCTTCGCTCAGCCGGATAACTGGCGCCGTGTCGCGCACATCATCGCCGATGCGATCTATCAGAAGATCACCGGCGAAAAGGGCTATTTCGATACCCGCGTCGTTTTCGTCGCCGAAAGCGGCCCGAAGACGGCCCGCAAGACTCAGCTCGGCATCATGGACCAGGACGGCGCCAACGCGCGCATGCTGACCGACGGCAGCGACCTGGTACTGACGCCGCGCTTCTCGCCCAACCGTCAGGAAGTGACTTACATGTCCTTCGCCAACCAGCAGCCGCGCGTCTATCTGCTGCAGCTGCAGACGGGCCAGCGCGAACTGGTCGGCAACTTCCCCGGCATGACCTTCTCGCCACGCTTCTCGCCGGACGGGCAGCGAGTGATCATGAGCCTGCAGCAGGAAGGCAACGCCAATATCTATACGATGGACCTGCGTTCGCGCACCACGACGCGCCTGACGTCTACGGCCGCGATCGATACCTCGCCGTCTTACTCGCCTGATGGTACGCAGGTTGCCTTCGAAAGCGACCGTGGCGGCCAGCCGCAGATCTACATCATGAATGCCGACGGTTCAAATCAGCGCCGCATCTCCTTCGGTAATGGCTCCTATTCCACGCCGGTCTGGTCGCCGCGTGGCGATCTGATCGCCTTCACCAAACGGGCCGGCGGCAACTTTTCCATCGGCGTCATGAAGCCGGATGGTTCCGGCGAACGAATCCTGACCTCGGGCTCTTACAGTGAGGGACCGACCTGGGCGCCGAACGGCCGCGTCATCATGTTCTTCCGTGCCCCGTCCGGCGCAAGCGGCCCGCAAATTTATTCGATCGACCTTACCGGCTATAACGAACAGAAGATCCCGACCCCGGGCTTTGCTTCGGACCCTGCATGGTCGCCGCTTCTCGAGTAATGAAAGGCTCGCCACTTTATCGCCGCAAAGTCCTGTGACTGGACCGTTTCGCGACAATTTTAGGACATCATTAACCATACTTGTTGGAATCGGATTAACCTACCCCGGTTACAGTCTGGCAACCCTGATAGAGACTTATAGGAGAGACCGGCCATGAGCCGTACCGCAACCCAGGCCGCTGGCCACATGCAAAACCTCGCACGCAACCCGATCATGATCGCGCTTTTCGTTGGCCTTTCTCTGGCCGGCTGCGCTTCCAAGAAGGGTCTGCCGAACGATGCCAACGGTCTTGGCCTGAACGGTGCCGGCAATGCTACTCCGGGCTCGCCGCAGGACTTCACGGTTAATGTCGGCGATCGCGTTTTCTTCGTTGTTGATAGTTCTTCCATCAGCTCCGAGGCTGCCCAGACGCTCGATCGTCAGGCCCAGTGGCTCGCTCGCTATCCGAACTACTCCATCACGGTCGAAGGTCACGCCGACGAGACCGGTACTCGCGAGTACAACCTTGCTCTTGGCGCACGCCGCGCTGCAGCTGCGAAAAGCTACCTCGCTTCGCGCGGTGTTCCCGCGAACCGCATGAAGACGATTTCCTACGGCAAGGAGCGTCCGGTCGCTACCTGCGACAACGAATCCTGCTGGTCGCAGAACCGTCGCGCCGTCACCGTGCTCAACGGCGCCGGCTCCTGATAAGCGAACAAAGACCGATCGAAATGCAAAAGGCGGCTTCTTGGCCGCCTTTACTTTTTTGACCACACTTTGGCCGAACTCCGTTGCTTTTTGAGAGTAATTGTAAAAATCTCCTGTTCGAGCCCTCCGGCCCGAAGAATCAATAGGACAGGAAGATCCATATGAAAAAACTTGTCGTGGCGAGCATGCTTTGTCTCGCTGCCGTCATGGGTAGCGAACGCGATGCTTCTGCCTTGTCGTTGTTCGGAATCCATCTCGGGAGCCGTGAGGCTTCTGCGCAATCGGCTTCCGGCAATTCCCAAAGACAAGCACAATACGGCCAGGCACCGGTCATCAACGTTCAAAACAGCGATGCCGAAGTTCGCCTGCAACAGCTTGAGGACCAGATGCGCCAGCTGAATGGCCGTGTCGAGGAAATGAGCTATCAGCTGCTGCAGATGCAGGAGACGATCCGCAAGGCGCAGGAAGACAACGAATTCCGCTTCCAGCAGCTTGAAAAGCGCGGTGGCGGCGGTGCTGCCGCGCCCGCTGCCGGCGGTACGATGAAGAAGAGCGAAGCCGATGTGCCCGCGCAGACTGGCGGCGGTCAGCAGGACGATATTGCCGGCGTTATCACCGATTCGCAGAACGGCAGCGCCGCTCCGCGCGGCGCCGGCGGTGGCAAGCCGCCGAGCCAGCTTGGCTCCATCCAGTTCGATCAGGGCGGCGACCAGATCGGTTCCTCGATGACGGGAGCCAACAATGGTTCGGGTGCGCCGCCAAGTGCGGGCTCCGGCTCGCAGACGGCTTCGCTCGGCAGCGAGAACGACCAATACAAGGCTGCTTACGGCCATGTTCTGTCCGGCGACTATAGCGTCGCCGAACAGGAGTTCCGCCAGTATCTGAACAGCTACCCGAGCAGCTCTCGGTCTGCGGATGCGAATTTCTGGCTCGGTGAAGCGCTTTATTCGCAAGGCAAGTATAACGAGGCTGCCAAGACCTTTCTGAATGCGCATCAGAAATATAGCACGTCAGAAAAGGCGCCCGAAATGCTGCTGAAACTCGGGATGTCGCTTGCGGCGCTCGACAACAAGGATACGGCCTGCGCCACGCTTCGCGAAGTGAACAAGCGTTATCCGAAGGCCTCCAAGGCTGTGACCGGCAAGGTTGCCAGCGAAGAGAAGCGGCTTGCCTGCTGATTGCCATGCCCATTGACGCTGTGACCGGCGGCGCCACAGTCCTGATGCCCGAAGCCGCCGCGGCGGAATTTCTTCAAACTCTTTCGAAGCCTGCTCACATTCTGGTCGCCGTTTCCGGCGGCAGCGATTCCACCGGGCTTCTGATTGCCCTTGCCGAGCGGCTGAAATCCCATCCTCGCAAAGATATTACTCTGAGTGCTGCGACCATCGATCATGGTCTGCGCGCCGCAGCAGCAGATGAAGCGCGCGAGGTCGCCGCACTCTGCGCCTCGCGCGGCATTTCCCATTTCGTCCGCCGCTGGGAGGGCGAGAAGCCTCCGACCGGCATTATGGCCGCAGCGCGTGAGGCGCGCTACGCACTGCTCGCAGACTTGGCCTCCGACGTTTCGGCTGATGTGATCGTAACAGCCCACACGCTTGATGATCAGCGCGAGACGATGGCCATGCGTAGCATGCGCCGCGGGCAGGGCGGCCATGGCACAGGCATTGCCGATGCGGTCTTGTTCGATCGGCGCATCTGGATCGTCAGGCCGCTTCTCGCCTGCCGGCGCGCAGATATCAGGGTCTTTCTCAAGGCGCATGGCGTATCCTGGTTCGACGACCCGAGCAATGAGGACATAAAATACGAGCGTGTGCGTACGCGCAGAGATCTCGAAGCAGAGCCGATGGCGAACGTGCCTGGGGATGGCGGCGCCGATCGCGCAGCTCTTTCCGAGAGAGCGGCTGCATGGCTCGATGATTGGGTCACAATTCACGCACAGGCGTTTTGTGTCGTCGATCGAGCCGGACTTTCGGCAGATCGGGCTGCTGTCGCTTATGCGCTTTCCTATCTTGCGGCCGTCTTCGGCGGCAAGGCGTATGGGCCTGGACATGTGCAAATGGAACGCGTTCTCGAATTTGTGAACGGTGCCAGCCCCGGTCGACGTACGGCCGGCGGCGTGGTCTTCGACCTCAGGCGCGACGGACTCTATCTTATGCGGGAAAGCCGCA
Source organism: Martinezella sp. CNPSo 3732 (assembly GCF_057784515.1). Lineage (NCBI taxonomy): Bacteria > Pseudomonadati > Pseudomonadota > Alphaproteobacteria > Hyphomicrobiales > Rhizobiaceae > Martinezella > Martinezella sp. CNPSo 3732. The sequence continues at coordinate 76,745 of NZ_JBXSOO010000015.1, read as the reverse complement.
ATATCGCGCCACTGAAGCTGTTGCCGGGGGCGAAAGGCATTTGGGACGGTCGTTTCGAGATCAGCAATTTGGGCAAGGCCCCGGTTCGCGTCATCGCTGCAGGCACGGAAAATATGACGATTTTTCCGGCGACTATGCCGAAAGGCGTGGTGCTGCGCGCTCGGGCGGCGATGCCGCTCGCGGTGACGGAAGGGGAAGCAAAGGCGGCAGCGGTGACGGTCGTGCCATATCTTGCGCCCTTCGACCGCTTTTTGACACGATTCGACCTCACATTCGCCAATCGCCTTTCCGCGGCTTTTGGCCGCGAAGCCTATATGCGGCTGCCGCTTTCGGTCCTATAGACGGAAAAAACATGCGGCGATGCGGTTTGCCTTGGCAAGGGCTTGGCGCAACCCTATGTTAGGGATCAAGTAATGCCGTCGCTTAAGCGGCGGGAGTTTCAGTGCTGGGGAGTTCGATGAACCCTAATTTTCGTAATTTCGCTCTGTGGGCAATCATAGCTCTACTGTTGATTGCCCTGTTCAGCATGTTTCAGAACGCGCCGGCACAAACAGGCTCCAGGGAAATACCGTATTCGCAGTTCCTTCGGGAAGTTGATTCCGGCCGCGTTCGTGACGTGACTGTCACGGGCAACCGCGTCGTCGGCAGCTATGTCGAAAACGGCACGCCCTTCCAGACCTATGCACCGGTCGTAGATGACAGCCTGCTTGAACGCCTGCAAAGCAAGAACGTCAACATCGTCGGCCGTCCGGAATCGGATGGCTCCTCGAGCTTCCTGAGCTATCTCGGCACGCTTCTGCCGATGCTCCTGATCCTCGGCGTCTGGCTGTTCTTCATGCGTCAGATGCAGGGCGGCTCGCGCGGCGCCATGGGCTTCGGCAAGTCGAAGGCCAAGCTTCTGACGGAAGCGCATGGCCGCGTTACCTTCGATGACGTCGCCGGTGTCGATGAAGCCAAGCAGGATCTGGAAGAAATCGTCGAATTCCTGCGTGATCCGCAGAAGTTCCAGCGTCTTGGTGGCCGTATCCCGCGTGGCGTTCTGCTCGTCGGACCTCCCGGCACCGGTAAGACGCTTCTGGCGCGCGCCATCGCCGGCGAAGCCAATGTGCCGTTCTTCACCATTTCCGGTTCCGACTTCGTCGAAATGTTCGTCGGTGTCGGTGCAAGCCGTGTCCGTGACATGTTCGAGCAGGCGAAGAAGAATGCACCTTGCATTATCTTCATCGACGAAATCGACGCCGTCGGCCGCCATCGTGGTGCCGGTCTTGGCGGCGGTAACGATGAGCGCGAACAGACGCTCAACCAGCTGCTGGTCGAGATGGACGGCTTCGAGGCCAATGAAGGCATCATCCTGATCGCGGCGACCAACCGTCCCGATGTTCTCGACCCCGCTCTGCTGCGTCCGGGCCGTTTCGACCGTCAGGTCGTGGTGCCGAACCCGGATATCGTCGGCCGCGAACGCATCCTCAAGGTTCACGCCCGCAACGTGCCGCTGGCTCCCAATGTCGATCTGAAGACGCTTGCACGCGGTACGCCCGGTTTCTCCGGTGCGGACCTCATGAACCTCGTCAACGAAGCCGCCCTCATGGCCGCCCGCCGCAACAAGCGTCTGGTGACCATGCAGGAATTCGAAGACGCCAAGGACAAGATCATGATGGGCGCCGAGCGCCGCTCTTCGGCCATGACGGAAGCGGAAAAGAAGCTCACCGCATATCACGAAGCCGGTCACGCCATTACGGCGCTCAACGTCGCCGTTGCCGATCCACTGCACAAGGCGACCATCATTCCGCGCGGCCGTGCTCTCGGCATGGTCATGCAGCTCCCCGAGGGTGACCGCTACTCGATGAGCTACAAGTGGATGGTCTCGCGCCTCTGCATCATGATGGGCGGCCGTGTTGCCGAGGAACTGACCTTCGGCAAGGAGAACATCACGTCAGGCGCATCCTCCGATATCGAGCAGGCCACCAAGCTTGCCCGTGCGATGGTCACGCAATGGGGCTTCTCCGACGAACTCGGCCAGGTCGCCTATGGTGAGAACCAGCAGGAGGTTTTCCTGGGCCACTCTGTATCGCAATCGAAGAATGTCTCCGAGGCGACAGCTCAGAAGATCGATAATGAGGTTCGCCGTCTGATCGACGAAGCCTATCGTCAGGCCAAGGACATCCTTACCTCCAAGCACGACGAGTTCGTTGCGCTGGCGGAAGGCCTGCTCGAATACGAGACGTTGACCGGCGAGGAAATCAAGGCGCTGATCCGTGGCGAGAAGCCAGCACGCGACCTCGGTGACGATACGCCGCCGAGCCGTGGTTCGGCCGTGCCGAAGACCGGCGCCAAGAAGGACGGTTCACTCGGCGCCAAGGGCGATGAACCCGAAGGCGGTTTCGAGCCGCAGCCGCGCTAAGGGCGCGAGGCGTTCAAATCTCGGTTGAGAGGCCAGCCACCTGTTTCAGGTGACTGGCCTTTTGTTTAGGAAATGACAGAAGGAGATAATGCTTCTGATGTTGATCGGCGCCTGTGGCAACCAGCGGGTGGGGCAAAGTAATGCGGACGCAGTAGGCTGTGAATTGGACTATTGTCGGTCTCGACCTGGTGCAGTTTTTTAGTGCTTATTAATGGTAACGCGTTGTAATAGGCGTTCTCGGTAATTTAAGTGCCGATTTTTACAATCTGTGGCATGAGCCACAAGCATCGATGTTCGCAGTGTCGCTTGCATTGGAGCGGCGATATCGATGCCGCTGCAGTCCCGGCTGAGGATGCGGCAACGACAGGAGTGCATATGAAACGTCGTTATTTCGGAACTGACGGAATTCGCGGTCAATCCAATATCTATCCGATGACGCCGGATCTTGCCATGCGCGTAGGTATCGCTGCCGGCACGATTTTCCATCGAGGCACCCATCGTCATCGCGTCGTTATCGGCAAGGACACGCGCCTTTCCGGCTATATGCTGGAAAATGCCATGGTGGCGGGATTTACCGCGGCCGGTGTCGATGCCTTCGTTCTCGGCCCTATTCCGACGCCGGCTGTCGCCATGCTGACGCGCTCGCTGCGCGCCGATATCGGCGTGATGATCTCTGCCTCGCACAATCCCTATGAGGATAACGGCATCAAGCTTTTCGGCCCGGATGGCTACAAGCTCTCCGACGATCTGGAAATGAGAATCGAGGACATGCTCGACAAGGACATGTCGGAGCATCTTGCCAAGTCGGAGAATATCGGCCGCGCCAAGCGTATCGACGGTGTGCATGACCGCTATATAGAACATGCCAAGCGCACGCTGCCGCGCGATGTGACGCTGCAGGGGCTGCGTATCGCCATCGACTGCGCCAATGGCGCCGCCTACAAGGTCGCTCCGGCAGCCCTTTGGGAACTCGGCGCCGAGGTCGTGACCATCGGCAACGAGCCGAACGGCATGAACATCAACTTGAATTGCGGTTCCACCAGCCCCGTCGCCCTGCAGAAGAAGGTGGACGAAGTCCGTGCGGATATCGGTATCGCGCTGGATGGGGATGCAGACCGTGTCATCATCGTCGATGAGACCGGCACGATCATCGATGGTGACCAGCTGATGGCCGTCATTGCCGAAAGCTGGGCCGAGAGCCAAACGCTGCGCGGCAATGGTATCGTCGCAACCGTGATGTCCAATCTCGGCCTCGAGCGCTTCCTGGACGATCGTGGCATGTCGCTTGCCCGCACAGCCGTCGGCGACCGCTATGTCGTCGAGCATATGCGCCAGCACAATTACAATGTCGGCGGCGAGCAGTCCGGCCACATCGTCTTGTCCGACTATGGCACGACAGGCGACGGTCTGGTGGCTGCGCTGCAGATTCTTGCTGCGGTGAAGCGCACGGGCAAGCCGGTCAGCGAAGTCTGTCGCCGTTTCGAACCGGTGCCGCAATTGCTGCGCAATGTCCGCATTTCCGGCGGTAAGCCGCTGGAGGATATTCATGTGCGCCAGGCGATCGCCGATGCGGAAAGCGAGCTGTCCCGCAACGGCCGGCTGGTGATCCGCCCATCCGGCACCGAGCCCTTGATCCGCGTCATGGCGGAAGGCGACGATCGCGGCCAGATCGAGCGCATCGTCGGCGGACTGATCGACGTGATCTCAAGCGTGCGTTCGGCCGCCTGAGCAAACGAAAGAAGTAATTCCAGAATAATACTATGGCCGCCTTGTCGAGGCCGCCATAGTATTTTCAGTTTCGGCATGATGGTAGCCTACTGGAACATTTCTCCGGGATAGGCGCCCCAAAGCTTGTCCTGCCTGACATAGCCTCTGGCGGAGTGCTCTCGGACCGAAACACGGCACCATGTTCCGGTGCAGGATTGCAGCGAGACCAGTACGCGCGGCTGCAGCTCCGCGATTGCACTAGCGGCGGAATTGGGATCGGCGCGCAGCATGGCATTCTTCGTCAGCCACGGGGCGATTACGGCCGTCCGTGTTCCGGAGAGCAGGGCACTGTGCATCCAGCCGGTCACCCCGGTATCATCGCGGACCTGTCGCCAATGGCCGTATTCGTCGATGATTTCCAAGGGAAGACCCGGCTTCATATAGATCCATTTCGTGGCATAGATCGTCGAGGGCCCGACGCGCATGCGTGCCTTATGGGCTCGGAGCGAAACGTAGCGGGGGATCGGCAAGCCCGTCTCGCGCCCCTTGTTCCAAGCAGTGGCAGTGGCCATGGCTGCTGCTGGCTTGGCCGGCATCGCGCCTGCCGGTGTGACGGGGCTCAGGAAGAAAAGAGCAAGGCCCAGGCTGGCCCATATTGTTCGACGGTAAGTCAGCGACTTCCTCCTGAGTTATCTCCCGGCCGAAGCACTGTAATGGTTTGTTTCTTGCCAATTGGTTTAGAGGGTCGGGCCTCGGTTTGTGCCCAGGCACAGCGCTCCTGTGAGGAAATAGAGGAAGTGGGTAGTCGTATCCCATTCTCTTTATTTGAAAATCAACGTTCTCTAATATATAAAATAAAGTATAATTCTGAATAAACAGGGTAAATATTCGTAGTTAATCAGGTTTTAACTCCTTTTCATCATTATCCCTGTCATGTCTTTTCAATTGGCAAGCATTTGCTGTGCCAAGGGCAAGAAATTTGGAGCCAAAGTCATGATGAAAACCCTGATGGGAGCGCTTGCCACTTTGCTTGTTGGCACGTCGGCCTTTTCTGCTGATCTCTATACACCGGAACCGGTTCAACCGGCGCCGGAAGTGACCGTCGCCCAATCCAGCGGCTGGTATCTGCGCGGCGATGTCGGTTATGCCTTCACGAACCTGCGTGGCGCGAACTACTTCCAAGGCTCCAATTCCAGCCTGGTCGATTTCGATCGCGCGAAGCTGGACGGCAATGTCACGCTCGGCGGCGGTGTCGGTTACCAGATCAACAACTACCTGCGCACGGACTTGACGCTCGACTATCTTTTCAAGTCCGACTTCAAGGGCTCCACGAAGGGCGATTGCGGTGCCTGCGGCCCGGGCTTTACTCCGACTGCGGCGACCTCTCGCGATCTCGCTTCGCTGACAGCCTATAGCTTGCTTGCCAACGCTTATGTCGATCTCGGCACTTACGGCATCTTCACTCCCTACGTCGGCGGTGGTCTCGGCGGCACCTATGTCAAGTGGAGCAATCTGAAGAACACCTCCTGCTCGGACGCCAACCCGGATTCCTGCGACGGGTCGGTCACGCATAACGGCCGCGGCAGCTGGCGCTTCACCTATGCGCTGATGGCCGGTACATCCATCGACCTGAGCTGCAATCTCAAGGCCGATGTTGGCTATCGCTACCGGCACGTTCAGGGCGGCGACATGTTCGGTTACAACGAGAATGGCGGCCCTGGCTACGACAAGGGTCTGAACCTGCACGAAGCCCGCATCGGTGCCCGCTACACCTTCGGCGGCTGCCAGACCGCAAGCTACATGCCGCCGGCCGATATCCCGGTCCAGCCGTCGGTCTACAAGTAAGCGATCTTAACCCAACCTATTGAAAAGCCGTCCGGTTTCATCCGGGCGGCTTTTTCTTTTCCCTCGTCACGTTAAGCAATTTAGCTCGGTCTTAAAGCTTCATTAACCATAAATTCCCTATGGTTAATGAAACGAGAATACGGCGCTCCCGCCGAAGCTCTGCTTTGAGGGGCGTAAAGAAGGTAGGCCAGCCGGTTCGGCGCGCGGGCATCTGCCCGAGGATGGAAGGCGAGGGGTAATGATCCGTTTTGAGGCTTTGGCGCTGGCCGCGGCGATGGCGAGCGCATCGGCAGGCATTGCCTTTGCAGCAGATGCGACGCCGCCGGAGATCAAAATGCCCGAAGTCAGCGTCCAGGATGCCAAGGGTTGGTATGTTCGTGGCGATGTTGGTTATGCGGTCAACGCCAGCCGCACCGACACGAGGTTTCGAGCCTATGATCCGGCCCGCGGCGACTACAGTTCGAATAGTTTTGATTCGACCCGCTTCGGCGGCGATTTTTCCGGTGGCCTCGGGGTAGGCTATCAGTTCAACGATCTCTTCCGCGCGGATGTGACGGGCGATTTCTTCACCGGCGACTTCAATGGCCGCATTTCAAGCGATTCGCCTTGTTCCGGCGGGGCCGGCGGCACGGGATGCTCCACGAAGGCCCGTTCCTCCTTCAGGGCCGGCAGCCTGATGGTCAACGGCTACGTCGATCTCGGCACGCTGGCTGGCTTCACGCCTTACGTCGGTGCAGGGCTCGGGGCGACTCGGGTCTCCTGGAGCGGCGTCAATACCACTGGTTCCTGTGTCGATGGCACGTCCAGCTGTGGCGGTGCTGCTTCGATCAGTGCGCGCTACCCCGGCGACAGCGACTGGCGCCTCACCTATGCCCTGATGGCGGGTGTTGCCTATGAGGTCGCCCCGAACGTCAAGGTCGATCTCGGCTATCGCTTCTCCCATATCGCCGGCGGCGACATGTTTGGCGATTCTGCGGCCAGCGCCACCGCAGGCCGCGACGGGGCATTGTCGCGCCACGAAATTCGCGTCGGCCTGCGGATCACCACTTGGTGAGGCTCGTCGTCTATGGCGTCGTCAGCACATAGGCGATGCGCCGAAAGAAATCCAAGGTTCGAAAAATGTGCGCTGGAAAACGCCGCAGGGCAGAAGATTTGGCTGCTCGATAATCGCGGCGCCAACCGATCATGGTCGTTCTCTGCAGCCGGCTGAAACCGGCAATATTCGCGCGCGTGCTGACGATGGATATATGCATGTCCCAGCCGCGCTCGACGGCCACATCCCAGGGCAGCGACATCACCGACAGCGATTTCACGATCTTCTCGGCGCCGCGGCGCGTGACGAGATAGCAGGCGGTGGAACCCTGTGGGCCGAACAGGCAACGCCCGACGATATCTCCCTTGAGGCTGCGCGCCATGGCGCGAAAGCCGTTCCAACGGTGATTGACAAGCTTGATGAGATCGGCGGCCGGCGCGGCTTCCCTGGCTGCCGCGGCACGTGCCAGAAACTCGGCATCCAAGGCGACATCGTCTTCGATGATGATCGCCATTTCGCCGTCATTTGCCAGAAACTGGCGCAGCGCCATCAAGTGGCTGCGGTAGCAGCCGTATTCGCCGGGCAGAATGGTCCGGCCATGTCGGCGCTGGAAACGAACATGGTCGACATCGATCCATTCGTCGCGCGGGACGAGCGCGCCATCGATGCCATCGATGCGTTCGAATCGGAAGCCGAATTCATCGCTTTGCCGCTGGATCTCCGCCAGCCGCTCTGCCGCGCGATCGATATTGATCAAATAGACCGGCATGGCCTGTACGGGCATCAAAGGGTTTTCGGCGAGTGCAGTTAGCGACATCGGGCACACTTGTTATTTCTATCGGCGCATAATTGGCGCGCGCACTGTCTTATATGATTGCGCGTCTGCACGGAATCCAGCTTTTATGGAGCCAAATTTGGCTTATTTCCATTGCGCGTAACTTGCACGTCATCACACTTTCTGCACGACTTCGTGAGGGAGCGCCATCCGCAATTTTTGCTATTGCGCTTGCGGGCGGCTTCCAATATATCCGGCGGCGGGACACTCCTCCCCAACGAGGAGCTTTCTATCTGAGAGGATAGCATCATGACTAAGCTCGCCAAGCCGGACATCCGTCCGAATAATACCCATTTCTCTTCTGGTCCATGCTCGAAGCGTCCCGGTTGGACGCTTAACGCCCTTTCCGACGCGGCTCTAGGCCGTTCGCACCGCGCGAAGGTCGGTAAGGCCAAGCTGAAGCAGGCCATTGATCTCACTCGCGAAATTCTGGAAGTGCCAGCGGATTACCGAATCGGTATCGTTCCGGCTTCCGACACCGGCGCCGTCGAAATGGCGCTCTGGTCGCTGCTCGGCGAACGCGGTGTCGACATGCTCGCCTGGGAAAGCTTTGGTGCCGGCTGGGTCACCGACGTCCTCAAGCAGCTGAAGCTCAAGGACGTCCGCAAGCTCGAAGCCGCCTATGGCGAGCTGCCCGATCTTTCCGCTGTCGATTTCGACCGCGACGTGGTCTTCACCTGGAACGGCACCACCTCGGGTGTTCGCGTTCCGAACGGCGATTTCATCCCGGCCGACCGCAAGGGCCTGACGATCTGCGATGCCACCTCGGCCGCATTCGCTCAGAACCTCGATTTTGCCAAGCTCGATGTCGTCACCTTCTCCTGGCAGAAGGTTCTGGGCGGCGAGGGCGCACACGGCGTTATCATCCTGTCGCCGCGCGCTGTCGAGCGTCTGACGACCTATCAGCCGGCCTGGCCGCTACCGAAGATCTTCCGCATGACCAGCGGCGGCAAGCTGATCGAAGGCATCTTCACCGGTGAGACGATCAACACGCCTTCGATGCTCTGCGTCGAAGACTATATCGACGCTCTCCTCTGGGCGAAGGAACTCGGTGGCCTGAAGGCGCTGATCGGCCGCGCCGATGCCAACGCCAAGGTCATCCACGATTTCGTTGCCGCCAACGACTGGATTGCCAATCTCGCCGTCAAGGCGGAGACGGAATCCAACACCTCAGTCTGCCTGAAGATCGTCGATAAGGATGTCGTCGCTCTCGATGCCGATGGCCAGGCGAATTTCGCCAAGGGCCTGGTTGCGCTGCTCGAAAAGGAAGGCGTCGCCTATGACGTCGGCCATTACCGCGACGCACCATCGGGCCTGCGTATCTGGGCTGGCGCGACGATCGAAGCTTCCGACATGCAGAAGCTGATGCCCTGGCTCGCCTGGGCTTTCGAAACGCAGAAGGCGACGCTCTCCCAGGCTGCTGCTTGAGGTTTGAAGCGTTTACGGCTCCGCCACGACAGGCGGAGCCCAGCATCCCGAAATTCTCGTTGTTTTCATGCAATTCCACACGGAAAGCCGTTTTCGTATCTTTCCCGGATTGCGCGTCTTAGCTGACCCTTTTCAGGAGGCCTCCATGGCACCTCGCGTTCTCGTATCCGACGAACTGTCGGAAACCGCCGTCCAGATCTTCCGCGACCGCGGCGTCGAAGTCGATTTCCAGCCGCAGCTTGGCAAGGACAAGGACAGGCTGTTCGAAATCATCGGCAATTACGATGGTCTTGCCATCCGTTCCGCGACCAAGGTGACGGAGAAGATCATCGAAGCGGCCAAGAATCTCAAGGTCGTCGGCCGCGCCGGCATCGGCGTCGACAATGTCGATATTCCGGCCGCCTCGCGCCGCGGTATCATCGTCATGAACACACCGTTCGGCAACTCGATTACGACAGCCGAACACGCGATTGCGCTGATGTTTGCCGTCGCCCGTCAGCTTCCGGCTGCCGACAGCTCCACCCAGGCCGGCAAGTGGGAAAAGTCGAAATTCATGGGCGTCGAAATCACCGGCAAGACGCTCGGCATCATCGGCGCCGGCAATATCGGCTCCATCGTCATTGCCCGCGCCCTCGGCCTGAAGATGCACGTCCTTGCCTATGACCCCTTCCTGTCCAAGGAACGCGCCGAGGAAATGGGCGTCACCAAGGTCGAGCTCGACGAGCTCTTCGCTGGCGCCGACTTCATCACGCTGCATGTGCCGCTGACCGACAAGACCCGCAATATCATCGACGCCTCTGCGATCGCAAAGATGAAGCAGGGCGTGCGCATCATCAACTGCGCCCGCGGCGGTCTTGTCGATGAGGCGGCCCTTGCCGCGGCCATCAAATCAGGCCATGTCGCCGGCGCTGCCTTCGACGTCTTCGAGGTCGAGCCGGCCAAGGAAAGCCCGCTCTTCGGCCTGCCGAACGTCGTCTGCACGCCGCATCTCGGCGCGTCCACGACGGAAGCCCAGGAAAACGTCGCTCTTCAGGTCGCCGAGCAGATGGCCGACTACCTCGTCAAGGGCGCCGTTTCGAACGCCATCAACATGCCGTCGATCACGGCTGAAGAAGCGCCGATCCTGAAGCCGTTCATCAAGCTTGCCGATGTTCTCGGTGCTTTCGTCGGTCAGGTCACGGACGATCCGATCAAGGAAATCGAGATCCTCTATGACGGCGTCACCGCCAACATGAACACCAAGGCCCTGACGAGCGCATTGCTCGCTGGCCTGATCCGCAATCAGGTTGCCGACGTCAACATGGTTTCGGCGCCGATCATGATCAAGGAAAAGGGCATCGTGCTCGCCGAGGTCAAGCGCGACAAGACCGGTGTCTATGACGGCTATATCAAGCTGACCGTCACGACTGACAGCATGACGCGCTCCGTTGCCGGCACCGTCTTTTCGGATGGCAAGCCGCGCTTCATCCAGATCAAGGGCATCAACCTCGATGCGGATGTCGGCAACCATATGGTCTATATCGCCAATACCGACGTCCCCGGCATGATCGGCTTCATCGGCACGACGCTCGGCTCTGCCGGCGTCAATATCGCCAATTTCCAGCTCGGCCGTGACAAGCAGGGCGGGGATGCCATCGCGCTTCTCTATGTCGACGGTCCGATCAGTGATGAGGTGCTCGGCAAGCTGACGGCGCATCAGGCGATCCGTCAGGCAAAGCCGCTGGTGTTCAACGTCGATTGAGCCTGTCCGCCCTGAAGAAGGGTGGCAGCCACAGAGTTCGCTCCCAAGAGCCAATCCGAAAGCCCGGCGCGACGTGAGTTGCGCCGGGCTTTCGGATTGGTTGTGAGGGTTGTGGATAAGCTCGGCCCGCAGACTATCGGGAGCCGCGAAAGGCGCCTATCTCTATGTCATGGAGGCTTTACGGAAGAACATTTTCGGGGAAGGAATGGGCACGCCGATCGAGTGGCTGGCAAAGCCGGTCTCGGTGGCGATCGTGCTCTTTGCACGGGCCATTACCGCCGTTCGGGCGATCTGGCCGGACAGCGGCATGCAAACCCGCCGATGCGTCTATTTCGCCAATCATTCCAGCCATGGCGATTTTATCCTGATCTGGACTGTCCTGCCGCCACGATTGCGCCGACGCGTGCGGCCGGTCGCGGGCGCGGATTATTGGCTGAAATCGCCGCTGAACAGCTTCATCGGCCGGGACGTCTTCAACGCCGTGCTGATCGAGCGGGATCGCGAGGCACGCAAGGAAGATCCGGTCACGCAGATGACGCAGGCGCTCGATGCGGGCTCCTCGCTGATCCTGTTTCCAGAGGGCACCCGTAATCTCACCGAGCAGCCGCTGCAGCCCTTCAAGAGCGGGCTTTTCCATCTTGCGCAGGCTCGCCCCGATATCGATCTCGTCCCCGTCTGGATCGACAACCTCAATCGCGTCATGCCCAAGGGCGAGTTCGTACCCATTCCGCTGATCTGCACCGTCACTTTCGGCGAGGCGTTGCATATCGGCGAGACCGAGGAGAAGGCGGAGTTCCTGGCGCGAGCCGAAGCGGCGCTGCTGGCGCTGGCGCCCAAGCGGGCGGGAGACTGAGCATGGGCGCGGCAAGTGCCGATCTGATCCACCTCGTTCTTGGTATTTTCGGCGTCCTGATCGTCGCCTCGGTCATCGGCTACGTGCTGGAACAGCGCCTTTCGCCCGACGGATCGAATGCCGCGATCGAAAACCTGAATGCGCGCATCAAGGCCTGGTGGGTGATGGTGGTGCTGATCGGCATCGCCTTCATTGCCGGGCGTGCCGGCGTCATCCTGCTCTTCGCCTTCTGCTCCTTTGCGGCGCTGCGCGAATTCATGACACTGATCAACACGAAGCGGGCGGACCACTGGGCGCTGGCCGCCGCCTTCTTCGTGGCCTTGCCGGTGCAATATTATCTGCTCTGGGCCGAGCAATACGGCATCTATTCGATCTTCATCCCCGTCTACGCCTTCCTTTTCATGCCGATCATCGCGGTGCTGCGCGGCGATACCGAGCGGTTTCTCGTGCGCATCGCCGAGGTGCAATGGGCGCTGATGATCTGCGTCTTCTGCGCCTCGCACGTGCCGGCGCTGCTGACGCTGCATATTCCCGGTTATGAGGGCCGCAACGTGCTGCTGATCGCCTTCCTGGTGATCGTCGTTCAGCTCAGCGACGTCCTGCAATATGTCTGGGGCAAGCTTTTCGGGAAAACGAAGATCGCACCACGGCTGTCGCCATCGAAGACGGTGGAGGGTTTCGTCGGCGGCGTCATCAGCGCTTCTCTGATCGGCGCGGCGCTCTGGTGGGTGACGCCGTTCACGCCGCTGCAGGCCGGGCTTCTCGCCTTCGTCATCACGATCATGGGTTTCTTCGGCGGGCTCGTGATGTCAGCGATCAAGCGGGATCGCGGCGTCAAGGATTGGGGCCATCTCATCGAGGGCCATGGCGGGCTGATCGACCGTCTGGACTCGGTCGTCTTTTCCGCGCCGATCTTCTTCCATCTCGTGCGCTACTGGTGGTCGCTGTCATGACAGGAAAGCTGAAAGCGCTTGCCGGCAGCAGCATCGTGCATGTGCTTTTCGCCTTCCTCGCCATGGGCGGCTGGGCTTTCTTCGCCAACCGCGTGCACCCGATGCCGCGGCCGCTGATCGCGGGCTGCGTGCAGGGCGTGCTTTCGGGCTGCCTGACGCTGTTCCTGAAATCAGTGGTCGAAGCTTTATCGCGGCGGTTCGCCGGCTCTACCCGGCTTTGGGCGCCGCCGCTGATCGCCTGCCTCGGTTCGGCAACGATCCTGGTCGCCATCCACGCGCTGAGCGGCACACCGGAGATCCTGAAGACCATCGCCGTGCCGCTGCTGGTCTCCTCCAGCTATGCGGCGATCTACAATTATTCGATATCGGGCGGAAGGCTGCGAAATCATGAGGGGTGAGGGCGTATGACCGGCGAGGGAACAGGCGAGAGGCGGCCGCTGGCGAGCCGCAACACACGGTGGGCACAGGCACTGGCGCGGCGCATGACTGCGCTTTCAGTGACGCCGAACCAGATATCGCAGGCAAGCATGGTCATGGCAGCACTGGCCGGGGCTTCGTTTTGGCTCTCTGGCGTTGCCAGCGGTATCGGAATGCGGGTGTTCTTGCTGATCCTTGCCGCCTTGTTCTGCCAGTTGCGCCTGCTCTGCAATCTGCTTGATGGCATGGTGGCGGTCGAGGGCGGGAAGGGTGAGGCCGATGGGCCGTTCTGGAACGAGTTTCCGGACCGCATCGCCGATATCCTCATCTTTGCCGGCATCGGCTATGGCATGGCAGCACCGGGACTCGGCTGGGCGGCTGCCGCCCTTGCTGTGCTGACGGCCTATGTTCGCGAACTCGGACGTGCTACGGGCAATCCGAGCGATTTCAGTGGCCCGATGGCCAAGCAGCATCGCATGGCGGTTGCGACGGCAGGGGCTTTGCTTTCGATTATCGAGGCGTTATGGAGCGGCGGCAGCTGGGTTTTGACCATCGCGCTTTGGGTCGTTGCCGTCGGATCGGCGGTTACGGTATTGAGGCGCAGCCGCAATCTGATCCGGCATTTGAGGGCGAAGGGCTGATCCGCACTTTTGCCGCCCTCTTGCGCCGGATGGCGATCCTTTCTATATCCCTCCAGAGTTAGGCGGACTGCGAAGAGCGCGGCCCATTGCCCGCATGAAAATTCGCCGCTTTTGCATGGCATCCGGCGGCAGGAAGCATGATTCCGAAAAGTGTGCAGCGGTTTTTGGATCAGATCATGCGAAATGAAATCGTGAGAGCGTGACGACGTTTCGAAGAAACGTCTCCCGCTCGGCAGCATCGAAGATCGTTCAAGACTGGCGGCAACGACCGTGAATACACTGGATTTTGACAAGAGGCCGGAAGATACCCGCGTCGTCGTCGCCATGTCGGGCGGTGTCGACAGTTCCGTCGTTGCCGGCATTTTGAAGCGGCAGGGCTATGATGTGCTCGGGATCACGCTGCAACTCTATGATCATGGCGCCGCGGTGCATCGCGCCGGCTCCTGTTGCGCCGGTCAGGATATCGACGATGCGCGCCGCGTCTGCGAGACGCTCGGCATCCCGCATTATGTGCTCGACTACGAAAAGCGCTTCCGCGAGACTGTCATCAATCCCTTCGCCGAGAGTTATGTCGCCGGCGAAACGCCGATCCCCTGCGTGGCCTGCAACCAGACGGTCAAGTTCGCCGATCTTCTGCTGACTGCCAAGGAACTCGGCGCCGATGCGCTGGCGACCGGCCATTACATTCGCTCGCGCCCGAATCCCTCCGCTGAACATCCGCATCGTCGTGCGCTCTATCGCCCGGCCGATGCCGATCGCGACCAGAGCTATTTCCTCTTTGCGACCACGCAGGAGCAGATTGACTATCTACGCTTTCCGCTCGGCGGCATGCCCAAGGCTGAGACGCGCGCGCTCGCCGAAGAGATGGGCCTCGTCGTTGCCAAGAAGGCCGACAGCCAAGACATCTGTTTCGTGCCGCAGGGCAAATATTCCGATGTCATCGCCAAGCTGAAGCCGAATGCGGCGCTTGCCGGCGAGATCGTCCACCTCGACGGCCGCGTGCTTGGCCAGCATGAGGGCATCCTGCATTACACGATCGGCCAACGCCGCGGCATCGGTGTTGCCACAGGCGAGCCGCTCTACGTCGTCTATCTCGACGCCCGCTCGCGCCGCGTCATCGTCGGCCCCAAGGAAGCGCTGGAAACGCATCGCGTCTATCTGCGCGATGTCAACTGGCTCGGCGATGAGCCGCTGGAGCAAGCCGCTTCCGGCGAGGGCTTTGCCTGTTTCGCCAAGGTGCGGTCCACCCGCGCACCGTCCCCGGCTGTGCTGCATGCCGATGCCAGCGGCATCTATGTCGACCTCACAGTCGGCGAAGCCGGCGTGGCTCCCGGCCAGGCTTGCGCGCTCTATTCAGCACCCGGCGACGACGCGCGCGTCTACGGCGGCGGCTTCATCGAACGCTCGGAGCGTGAGCCGATGGCGGAAGCTTCCTTGAAGGCACTGCTGGCAAGCCCGGTTGCGGCTTGAAAGATAGATAAGGTCGGTTTGTAGAAACCACTGATTTTTCCAAATCATCCGCTTGACACCAAGCCGAGCCGCACCTTATAAGCCGCTCAACCGACGAGCCAGCGCTTTCCGAGCGGGCGGTTCGTTTGACCTTTGTGTTTGGTGTTCGCATCAAGCGCGGCGTGGCGGAGTAGCTCAGTAGGTCAGAGCAGAGGAATCATAATCCTTGTGTCGGGGGTTCAAATCCCTCCTCCGCTACCATCCGTCCCCCAGCAATTCTGCACGATTGCTTAAAAGAGCGCTCGTTGCTATGGGCGCAAAAGCTAAACCCATTCGACATTTGAAAGGGCCGAATTCAGGAGCCAGCTGCTCCAATCCCTTTGGGGCCGTCGAGTCGGGCCATGTCGTCGTCCAAGGTTCGCACCGCCGCTGCCAAAGTCGCCAGTGCCGACATCATGAGGGCATGGTCCTGGCCTTCCTGGGATTGCGACTGGGCCAAAGCAAGAGCTCGATCATGCAGCTGTTGGCCGATTGTATCGAGCCTATCAATGGTGTCCTGATTCATAGCCGTCTCCTTCACAAGCCAATTCGGTAGAGGTGCCATATGCCTGGGAATGCATGGTGCGGCTTATTTGTTCCGGGCGAACCCGATCGGCAGGGAGGCAACTGCGATCCGGGATATTGCCGACAATTCCATATCAGGTTTGGTCCATAGCTCTTGCGGTACCCATGTTTTGCGAGACGGCCATAGGCACTAGCCGGCGAGGGGCGCCCTCATACAAACTCGACGCCCATGCTGTTGATTTTTCGCCAGCGCACTGCGCAGGCCAACAGCCTCTCGTCCGAAAGCTGCAGGTTGAAGGCGTTGGGCGCGGCCAGAGGGTTTTCGATCTGGATCATGGCGCCGGTATCGGACAGGTTTCGGACGAGGCAATCAAAGACCGAGTGGCCGTCGTTAAATATGATTTTCGCGCCGAGAAGCGTTCGCTTTCGGATGGCTACCCGGCCTTCGGGTGAGATTGCCGTCATCGCGCTGGCTCCTTGATTTGTATTTTTCACTAATATGGCATGTTCTAATATCGAAGATGTTAACGGGAAGCGGCGAATTGAACGCTTTCCGTCTGTCAGAGGCAGCGAAGGGGAGTGGCGGGTATCGACAAGATGTCGGCTGGACGGAGGCGGGCCGAGGCCGGAGCATCGGTGCCGCCATATCTTCGAAAGACTATCTCTCCGGCTTGATCGCAAGCGGAATATCTCAACAGAGACGGATGAAGGTGGCCACTGGCGAACAAGTCGCCGACAATTGCGTTGTATTTTCAAATGACCATGAAAATCCACGCGCCATATCTTGCAAGACGAAATCTGCTCTGGCACCGTGCTGCCATAGGGGATCGGGGTTTTCAATGAGATTGTTTTTGGCAGCGGCCACCATGCTGGTGATCGCCAATTCCGTGATGGCTGCAGACGATGCCGTGAGCAATGCGTTCCGGGTCTGCAAAATGATCGACAATACCGGCTTGTTTACCGCGCCGTGCCAGGTTTCCAGCCGGAGGTACGCCGTCATGGCGACCATAGATCTGCCGAGTGCCGATGCCAGAAAGGCCTGCGCACAGATCACGGGCGTGGCTTCGTCGAAGGGGCTCCATTTTCCCGGGGGAGAATGGACCGTGCAGATCAAGTCACCGACCAGCGGCGATAAATCCATCGCATTTTGCAGATTGCCGAAATAAACAATCCTAAGAAAACTGCGTAGCGGCTTTTCGTCCGGAACTGCAAAAAAGGGATGGAGCGTTCTCGCGATTCAAGGAGAACCGGAGGGTTCTAACGCCGTCAGGCCGAGGCGTTCAGTTCCCCTTCGGCATAGGCAAGCTGCAGTTCCATCTGGACCGCATGCATGAAGAGGCCAGCTTGCCGCGAGATTTCGTCGTCTTCCACTCCCTGTTCGCGCAAGGCGTTGGCAAAGATTGCCATTTCCGAACGCCAGAAGCGGTTTGCCGCCTCGCCTTGTAGCTGCTGAAGGGCTGTGGCACACCGCCTGACATCACTGGTACGCCTGTCGGCAGGGAATGGTAGAAGCGACATATTCTCTCCGTCATCGGCAGGAGCGAATCGCCTGCCTCTGTTGGCAAGATCGCCGGCACTCGTTCATAAAAAGTGAATAATGTCAGAGAGATCCCACCTGTGGCGGGAAGGGAGGGGAATTTCATTGCATTACGGATATGCCTGCTTCTCGGGCAGCCTTGATCAAGGCCTCTCTCACGGCTTCGGCAGGGACGGCGCCAAGCATCGCTTCGAGGCAGATCCGTACCGCTGCGACATAGTCTTCGCCATTTGCCACCGGCCAATGTTCCAGCAGCAGCTCTGCAACCTGATGTACCGAATTGACGCGGCGGGTTCCGCCGTTCTCTCCCATGACAAGCGTGACAGCTGGAAATGGTCGTAAAGTGTTTCGTTTCAAAACGCATTACCTCCGAAACGTTCATGCTTCGGTAACCCAGCAAGAAGCGTTCCGATTCCAAGGATTTTAGTATCGCTATCTAGTCGAGTACGCTGGCTTCGACGCAGGCCTCGATGAACACTTTTCTGGCGTATTCGCACAGAAACGGGTCGGTCTCGGCTTCGAGGCAGAGGCTTCTGGCCGAATCGTATTTTTCGCCTCTGATGGTTGGCCAGCGGAAAAGGAGGTGATTGTGGGCTTCCTTCGGGCTTCGGATTACTTCCGGCATGCCATGGCCGATGCGCAGATATACAGGCTCAAGCCACCGGCTTGCGCCGGCACTAAATATCATTTTCATTTCGATGATGCTCCGACATTGCGACTGAAACTCCTGCCACGGCAAAAAGTTTCGCAATTTCCGGAAAATCCGTCCGCGCCATTCTGTGAGAGCGGGGCGGCACTAAACAGTGTGGGCAGCCTGCACGACTTTACGGCAATCAAGCCTTGCGAAACGGCGTGCAGCAGGTCTCGAAACAGGGCAGCAATCCTACTGAACCACCGGCATCTCGAGGGGGACGCCAGCCTCCGATGCCGCAGCGACAAAGCTATTGCGGGCCTCCAGCGGCTGTCCCTGTCCCCTTTCGACATCGGCACAGACCTGCAGAGCCATCATGAAAGCCTTGCCCTCTGCGACAGGCCATGCATTCAGCAGCATGTCCAGCGCTTCTTTCGTGTTCGCGACCGTATAGACTTTTCCGGTGCGTTTGCAGATGACCATGATGGGATAATTCCAGTCTTTCTTATTCATGGCAGGAGGCTCCGATCCGACGCCGCCGAAATTAACGTCACGGTGTGCGAAATCTCAAGTTAATTTCAAGCGATATCTGGAGCAGTTTGGAACTGTTTCAATCGTCGGAAAATCAATTCGAATGCCGGCGTGATCAACTTTCGAGTCGTAACTTTGGACGTCGTGTTTTTCACAGCAAATCATTGTGCGGAGATTACTTGCACTGAGCGATGAGATCATAAAAGACTTCTCGCACAGCGTGGCCGACGGGAGAGGGTGATGGGAAGCTTTGCCGAAATCAAGGAGCGCGCCGAGAAGCGCAAGGGCGGCGTCGACGGGTTGAAGGCGCTGATGCCCAAGGCGCCGAACCATGAGGCACTGCGTGCTCTGCCCGATGATCGGATCTTGTCGGAGATGACGCGCTACATCTTCTATGCGGGTTTCGTGCGCAACGTCATCGATTCGAAATGGGCTGGTTTCGAAGCGGCATTCTCCGGCTTCGATCCTGCTTTTCTCAATCTGGCGCCGGATGATTATTGGCATGATCTGACCTCGGACGCACGGGTCATCCGCAACGGCGCCAAGATCATGTCGGTCAGGGCCAATGCGCAATTTGTCCGCGCGATTGCCGATGAGCACGGCAGCGCCGGCCATTTCTTCGCCGATTGGCCGCTGGAGGATCAGACCGGTTTGCTTGCCCTCTTGGACAAGAAGGCGAACCGGCTCGGCGGCATGACGGGGCAATATCTCCTGCGGGCGATCGGCCGCGACAGCTTCGTCATGAGCCATGACGTTCTCGTCTGCCTCCGGCTTGCCGGCTTGCCGATTTCCGAAAGCAAGCCGACCAAGAAGGACCTGCGGTTGATCCAGGATCAGTTTAATGCCTGGCACGCAGAGACGGGCCTGCCACTCACCTATCTCTCGCGCATCTGCGCCTTCTCCGTCGGAATGCCGGGAGAAGAGGACGAGGCCTGATTGATCTCATCCATCGAATGATGTTGGATCGCGTCGCGAGATTGGAGGAGCAGAATGACGAACGATAGCAGACCCTTGGCCATCAGCGCACCGGAGCCGCGCTCGCTCGAGCTTATCTTCACCGGGGATGCGCTGTCGCTCCTTCACTCGAAATACCGCCTCGTCGAGGCAGACCCGGACAATATCGCCGGACTGGGCGACGAGGTGCTCGCTGAGGCGCGCTACATCATCGGCCAGCCGCCGCTGTTGAAGGAAACGCTGGATCGCATGCCGCAACTGCGCTGTATCCTGAATGTCGAGAGCAATCTCATCAATAACATGCCCTATGAAGTGCTTTTCGAGCGCGGCATCCACGTCGTGACCACAGGCCTCGTTTTTGCCGAACCGGTCGCCGAGATCGGCCTTGGGTTTGCTCTGAGCCTGGCGCGCGGCATCGCCGATGCCGATCTCGATTTCCGCGAGGGCAGGGAACTTTGGGGCGGTGACGGCAACGGCAGCGCCCGGCTGCTTTCGGGCAGCGATATCGGCATTGTCGGCTTCGGAGATCTCGGCAAGGCGCTGAACCGCGTGCTCTCCGGCTTCCGCGCCGATATCAAAGTGTTCGATCCCTGGATGCCGCCATCGATCCTCAAGGAGCATGGCGTGCAGCCCGTTACGCTGGACGAGGTGTTGTCCAGCAGCGATTTCGTCTTCGTGGTCGCATCGGTCACCAGCGAGAACAAGGGTTTTCTCGGTGCGGAGGCTTTCGCGAAAATGCGCAAGGGAGCGGCCTTCATTCTGCTCAGCCGCGCCGACGTCGTCGATTTCGATGCGCTGATGGCAGCAGTCGCTTCCGGTCATATCGTGGCGGCAAGCGATGTCTATCCCGAAGAGCCGCTCGGCCTCGATCATCCCGTGCGCAAGCTCAAGGGCTTCCTCCGCTCGGCTCATCGCGCCGGCGCACTCGACAGCGCCTTCAAGAAGATGGGCGACATGGTGCTGGAGGATATGGATCTGATGGATCGCGGCCTGCCGCCGATGCGCTGCAAGCGCGCCGAGCGGGAGAGCGTGTCGCGCATGCGCTCGAAGCCGGTGACGCGCAACTGATCATGATGCTCCACTCCCGGCACAGTGTTTCCCCGCGCCGGGAGTGGATTTGTATCGGTGGAGCTAGCGGCGGTCGAGCCGGTTGGCTAAGCGATCGCCCAGCCATTGCATGCCGCAGACCAGAATGATCAGCACGATGACGACGGCGATCATGACGCCGGTTTCGAAGCGCTGGTAGCCGTAGCGGATCGCAAGGTCGCCGAGGCCGCCGCCGCCGATGGTGCCTGCCATCGCCGAAGCCCCGATCAGCGTCACCAGCGTCACGGTGAAGCCGGCGACGATGCCGGGCATGGCCTCGGGCACCAGCACTTCGCGGATGATCGTCCAGCGATTGCCGCCCATGGCGCGCACCGCATCGATCAGGCCGCGGTCGACTTCACGCAGGGAGACCTCGGCGATACGGGCATAATAAGGGATCGCGGCGATGGTCAGCGGCACGATCGCGGCCGTTGTGCCGAGCGCGGTGCCGACGATCAGGCGTGTCAGCGGGATGAGGGCAATCAGCAGGATCACGAAAGGCACGGCGCGGAAGCCGTTGACGAGCGCTGCAAGGACGCTGTTGATCGCAGGCTGTTCGGCAATGCCGCCGCGACCGGTGACGACGAGGGCGAGGCCGAGCGGCAGGCCGATGACCAGGGAGAGGAGGCCGGACGCAGCCGTCATCCAAATCGTCTCCCAGAAGGAGCGCCAGAGCAGGCCGAGGATCACATCAGTTGTCATAGCCTAAAACCTCCACCCGGGCGGAGCGGGCTTTCAGAAAATCGCTGACCTGCGCCGGCAGGTCCGGATCGCGCGTCGGGACGGCGACGAAGAAACGGGCAACGGGTTGGTTCTGGATGTGGTCGATGCCGCCGTGAACCAGGCGGAAAGAGCGCGGCAGGGCAGCCGAAAGCTCCGCAAAGAGCGCGCCCTGTGCGGCCGGACCTGCGAGATCGACGCTGAGGATGGCCTCGATACCAGAAGTCGGGGAGAGGCGCGTGGCGATATGTTCCGGCAATTGCGGCCGGATGCCGCCAAGCAAGCTTGCCGTGATCTCCGTTTGTGGATTGGCGAAGACCGACCAGACGGAACCCTCCTCGACGATCCGGCCTGCATCGATGACGGCGACGCGATCGGCGATGGAGCGCACCACCTCCATCTCGTGCGTGATGAGCAGGATGGTCAGGCCGAGTTTGCGGTTGATATCCTTCAGCAGTGCGAGGATGGATCGGGTGGTTTCCGGGTCGAGCGCCGACGTCGCTTCATCCGACAGGAGCAATGCAGGCCGGGCGGCAAGGGCGCGGGCGATGCCGACGCGCTGCTTCTGACCGCCGGAAAGGGCGGCTGGATAGGCTTTGGCCTTGTCGGCGAGGCCGACGAGTTCGAGCAATTCGCGTGCGCGCCGCAGCCGCTCGGCCTTGGCGACGCCCTCGATTTTCAGCGGCAGGGCGATATTCTCTTCGACGGTCTTTGCGGACAGCAGGTTGAAATGCTGGAAGACCATGCCGATGCGGCGGCGCAGCGGCTGGAGTTCCTTTTCCGAGAGGCGGGCAATATCGCGGCCTTCGATATGAATCTCGCCGCTATCGGCGCGCTCCAGCCCGTTCAGGCAACGGATCAGCGTCGATTTGCCGGCGCCGCTGCGGCCGATGATGCCGACGATCTCGCCACGGCGCGCGGTCAGCGAAATACCGTCCAGTGCCGGCGTGCCGCCGAACCGGCGTCGGACATCAACCAGGCGGACGATTTCGTCGCTCGCCGCTCGTTCGGGCGGCGCCTGTCCGTCGATCGATGTTGCTGGGATGAAGGAATTCATGTCTGCTTCCCAATCTTCTTTTTGCGTTCGGCGCGGGTTGAGCGTGGGCTTTAAACACCAAAGGCGGCCCGGGCAAGATGCCCTGGCCGCCCTGCCGCTCAGCGCTGTCCCCCGCGCCCTTCGGTATTAATAGGCGCTCTGGCCGGTACCCTTGTAGACCTTGTCGAATTCGGCCTTGACGGTGTCGTTCTGGTAAGCCGCAACCAGCGTCTTCACCCAGGCCTCGTTCTCGCTGCCCTGCTTGACGGCGATGAAGTTGCGGTACGGGTTGCCGTCAATCGGCTCCTGCGCAATGCGATCCTTCGGGGTCAAGCCGCTCTTCAGCGCCCAGTCGGTGTTGACGACGGCTGCGTCCAGGTCGTCGATCGAGCGGCCGACGATGCCGGCGTCCAGTTCCTTGATCTCGACCTTCTTGGGGTTTTCAACGATGTCGGCGGTCGTGGCGAGAATGCCGGTGCCGTCCTTGAGCTTGATCACGCCCTCGTTCTGCAGCACGCGCAGTGCACGGCCCTCGTTGGACGGATCGTTCGGTACGCCGATGACCGCACCCTTCGGAAGCTCTGCCACGGTCTTGTATTTCTTGGTGTAGAGGCCGATCGGCCAGACGCCGGTATAGCCGACGCTGACGATGTGGTAGCCGTGCTGCTTGATCTGGTTGTCGAGGTAAGGCTTGTGCTGGAAAGCGTTGGCATCGATTTCGCCGCGCTCGAGGGCTTCGTTCGGCTGGGTGTAGTCGTTGAAGACGACCGTCTCGATCTTCAACCCTTTCTTGGCGGCTTCAGCGGTCACGACACGCCAGACATCTTCGTCTTCACCGCTGATGATGCCGACCTTGACCGTCTTGTCTGCCGCGAAAGACGGCGTAGCGGTTGCCGTCCAGCCGAAAACGGCGACAGCGGAGGCAAGGATGGCGGCAAGGCCGGCGCGGCGGGAAAGGCGCAGCGCGTCGAAACCTCTAGAAAGCTTTTCAGTCATGGGAAATCCTGTTCCAGATGATCGAGATCAATATCTCGTTGACGACTTAATCATCTCAGACGCGTGTTCGCATCGCCAAGCAGGATCATGCGTTGTGCGCCGCACTTCTGAAAAACTCTTTTCAGTGCGGTGCAAAGCGGAAACTAATTTTCTATAAATATTGTAGATTATTTATGCGGCAAATGAGATTTTGCCTAAAAAATGTGCAAATTAACGATGGATTGGGTCGATCCAGAGCACCTCTTCCGGTTTTTCCACCGGCTCGATATCGAGATTGACGACGACTGGTTCCTGGCCGGAGCGGACCCGTACGCATTCCAGCGTCTCGTCACGGCTGGCGTTGATTTCCTGATGCGGCACATAGGGCGGTACGAAGATGAAGTCGCCGGGACCGGCTTCGGCGACGAATTCCAGGTTATCACCCCAGCGCATCCGGGCCTTGCCCTTGACGACATAGATGATGCTTTCGAGGTCGCCGTGATGGTGAGCGCCGGTCTTGGCATTGGCGTGAATCGTCACGGTCCCGGCCCAGATATTCTCGGCGCCGGCGCGAGCCTTGCTGATGGCCGTCGCGCGGTTCATGCCGGGGGTTTGTGCGGTATTCGGATCAAGCGCATTACCGGGAATGATCTTGATGCCGTGTTCGCGCCAATCGACGGGCTGATAGTCGTGATCGTGCTCGTCGTGATGCTGAGTTCATGATCGCCGCACATGGCGTTCCCTTTGCTCTTGGGGGAGATTCGCGCACCTTTCGTCGGCACATGGCAATTTCATACTACGCGAAGCCATTCAAAAATAAAGAGAATTACAGAAAATTCTTAAAGAGGCTTTTCAAGTCGAGATTAATCTAT
The DNA here is from genome assembly GCF_057784515.1 of Martinezella sp. CNPSo 3732. NCBI lineage: Bacteria > Pseudomonadati > Pseudomonadota > Alphaproteobacteria > Hyphomicrobiales > Rhizobiaceae > Martinezella > Martinezella sp. CNPSo 3732. Next base: position 52,536 of record NZ_JBXSOO010000015.1, on the reverse strand, counting down.
AGACTTGATCAAGTTAGATGACCGGTGGGAAACATTTCGTGTGCATCCCGCGTTGCGCCGGTCGCAAGATGGTTTGCCGCGCCGCTCCCCCAATTAAGGCGCGCCAAGCTGAAGAAGCAGCGCTTGGGTCTCGGAGGAGAGACCATCCACTTTCATATATGCGCCGGACTTCCAATTGAAAGGAGACAGACATGTCGAATGCCTTGCCGCCCCTTCATGAGGGTCATGCCCCTATCACTCTGCAGCAGCTTTTCCGCGAAGCGCTCTATGCCTTCGAGGAATGGGAAAGCGAAGTAACCGAACCGATCGTGACGTTCGAAGGACGCATCCATCCCATCAGCGTCGTGTTCGAAGCCATGCGCGAATGCACTGATATCGTGCCCAACAATATCGTCTCGGCCGTGACCGAGCGGCTGACCAAGCCTTGGGAAGGCGAGGGCCCGCTCGACACGATGACCTTTTCGACCGCCGCCCGCGTGATGGGCGTTCTGGTTCGCAAAAGGCTGCTGGTCGTGAACAACGGCGTCAACGTCGCTGCCATTGCGGCAGACACCCAGGCAGCGGAAACGTCGGATCGCTGATAGCGAAGATTGTTTATGGAAGGCCCGCCGGCGTGTGCCCGCGGGCCTTTTGCGTTTCATCGGTCGCTGACATCGAATTCCGGATCTACGGGGATCTGCATCGCCGTCACGAGGTGATTGGTTTGACCGGCCAGCCCGATAACCGCCAGCAACTCCCCATGCTGGGCGTCAGTCATGCCCTTCGCCCTGGCGGCGGCGGTATGCGAATGGACGCAATAGGTGCAGCCGTTGGCCGTGGAGACGGCTATGTAGATCATCTCGCGCACGAGCGGATCAAGTGCGCCTTCCGCCACCATGACCGCTTTCAGGCCTTCCCAGGTGCGTTTGAGCAATGCAGGATCATTGGCGAGGCCACGCCAGAAATTATTGACGAAATCGGATTTTCTCACCGCGCGAATGTCGTCGAACACAGCCTTCACCGCCGGAATTGCCTCGGCTTCCGCATCATCGAGCAATTTGACCGTCGCCATTCCTTATCTTCCTTTCTTTCCAGCAACTCTCACTACGTGGAACCATACTGTATTTCCTGACGACATGGGTAAGCGGAGCTTCCATTATCCGCCCTCTTTTCGTTTGCAAAAATCATCCATATGTGAAAATACTATTCACATAAGAAGATTGAGGCTGACGCAGGAACCGGTGACGAGGATAGTCCTCAAGGCGGAGAGGCACCTTGAGCCGAGGTGAAGTCAGGGGAGCGGGAATAACAATGGCGCTGAAGAAGGACTTGCCGCTGGCCGGACTTGTCGTTGTCGACATGAGCCAGTTTCTGTCGGGTCCTTATTGTTCGCTGCGGCTGATGGACCTCGGCGCGAGGGTCATCAAGATCGAGCGCCCCGGTGGCGGCGATCTTTCGCGCGGGCTTTATCTCAGCGACGATGAGAGCGGTGATTCGACGATTTTCCATGCCATCAACCGTTCCAAGGAAAGCCTGGCGATGGACCTGAAGAACGAGCGCGATATGAGTGCGCTTCGCAGGCTCGTCTCCAAGGCGGATGTGCTCGTACAGAATTTTCGCCCCGGCGTGATCGAGCGACTGGGGCTGGATTACGAGGCCGCAAGCAAGCTCAATCCCCGTCTCGTCTATTGCTCGATCAGCGGTTACGGCGAAGAGGGGCCATGGGTCGCGCGGCCGGGGCAGGATCTTCTAGCGCAATCGCGCTCCGGGGTCATGTGGCTGAACGGCGACGAGGGACAGGGACCGGTGCCTTTCGGCCTGGCGATCGGCGATATGCTGGCCGGTGCAGCTGCGGCCCAGGGCATTCTGGCGGCGCTGGTACGGCGCGGCGTGACGGGTGAGGGCGGACTGGTGGAGACCAGCCTGTTGGAAGCCCTGGTCGATCTGCAGGTCGAGGTGCTGAGCGTGCACATGAACAACGGCAATAAGCTGCCGGAGCGCTCTCATGTCCGCAGTGCGCATGCCTATCTTTCCGCGCCCTATGGCGTCTACCCCGCCGCCGACGGCTATCTCGCCATCGCCATGGCGCCGATTTCCAAGCTCGCCGATCTGCTCGGCATGGACGAGCTTGCGCCCTATCGTGATGACCCCAAAAGCTGGTTCACAGCACGCGATGAAATCAAGGCGCTGATCGCTGCGCGCATCGCCAGCCGCAACGTTGACGATTGGCTTGCGATACTCGAACCTGCCGACATCTGGTGCGCAAAAGTGTTGAACTGGCCGGAGCTTCTGGACAGCGAAGGTTTTCGCGTTCTCGACATGCTGCAGACGGTCGGGCGCGATGATGGCGTCAGCTTGCAGACAACCCGTTCGCCCATTCGCATCGATGGGCGGCGACCGAAATTCGAGCGTGCGGCCCCGCACGTTGGCGAGCATAATGCGGCGCTCTGGGAGGAGTTCGACCTTGGCTGAAGGGGTCGAGAGGTCGCGATGGATTTAGAAGGAGTTTTCCAATGACGCGCATCACCAATCTTCGCGTTTTCGATTTGCGCTTCCCGACATCGCAGAGCCTCGACGGTTCGGATGCGATGAATCCGGATCCGGACTATTCGGCAGCCTATGTCATCCTCGAGACCGATAAGCCGGGCCTTGCCGGCCATGGCCTGACCTTCACCATCGGCCGCGGCAATGACATTTGCTGCATGGCGATCGAGGCGATGCGGCATCTGGTCGTGGGAACGGAGCTTGCGACGGTTCTGGAAAACCCAGGCAAATACTGGCGGCATCTGACCAGCGACAGCCAGCTACGCTGGATCGGCCCGGAGAAGGGCGCGATGCATCTGGCAACCGGCGCCGTCGTCAACGCTGTCTGGGATCTGCTGGCCAAGGAAGCCGGCAAGCCGGTCTGGCGGCTGGTGGCTGAGATGGACGCCGAGCAGATCGCCGATATCGTAGACTATCGTTACCTGACCGATGTGCTGACCCGCGACGACGCCGTCGCCATCCTGAAGAAGGCGGAGGCCGGCAAGGCCGACCGCATCGCCACGCTCGAGCGCGAGGGCTATGCCTGCTACACGACCTCGGCCGGCTGGCTCGGTTACGACGATGCTAAGCTGCGCCGCCTGTGCCAGGAGGCGATCGATGCCGGCTTCAACCATGTGAAGATGAAGGTCGGCCGTGATCTCGAGGACGATATTCGCCGCCTGACCATCGCCCGCGAAGTGATCGGTCCGGACCGCTATCTGATGATCGACGCCAATCAGGTTTGGGAGGTCAATCAGGCGATCGACTGGGTGAAGAAGCTCGCCTTCGCCAAACCCTTCTTCATCGAAGAACCCACAAGCCCTGACGATGTTGCCGGACACCGCAAGATCCGCCAGGCCATCGGCCCGGTGAAGGTCGCGACGGGCGAGATGTGTCAGAACCGCATCATGTTCAAGCAGTTCATCGCCGAGGGTGCGATCGACATCGTGCAGATCGATTCCTGCCGCATGGGCGGCCTCAATGAAGTGCTGGCGGTGCTGCTGATCGCTGCCAAGTATGGATTGCCGGTCTGGCCGCATGCCGGCGGCGTCGGGCTTTGCGAATATGTGCAGCACCTGTCGATGATCGATTATATCGCCGTATCCGGCACCAAGGACGGCCGCGTCATCGAATATGTCGATCACCTGCACGAGCATTTCATCGACCCCTGCATCATCCGCGACGCGGCCTATATGCCGCCGAGCCTGCCGGGCTTCTCGATCGAGATGAAGCCGGAATCGATCGCGGAATATACGTTCAAGGGGTGAGTGCAGCCGTAATTTCCTTCTCCCCTCGGGGAGAAGGTGGCCCGAAGGGTCGGATGAGGGGGTGTGTTGCTTTGAATTCCCGAGCTTTCGTGTTCCTGGCACCTTCCCCTCATCCGCCTATCGGCACCTTCTCCCCGAGGGGAGAAGGGATTGTGCCACAATGATCTCGCCTCACATGCGGTTGCACCATGCCATTTGGCTGGCTCCTGTCGTTCATGCTTGGAAGATCCGCCTTACATGTTCTTGTCCAACCACTCCTGAACGACCGGCACGTCGGCATCGTCAAACTCATGACCGCCGGGAACGGTCGCAAGTTCGACCTTTGCGCCGCCAGCGCGCAGGCGTTCGGTCAGCGGTTGGGCATAGGGGCCATACAAATCCTTCTCGCCTGCGACCACCAGCACATCGGCATCCGACATATCAGCCGCTGGCGGATTTTCGAGTACGGTCATGGAGCGCAGCAGCACTGCGCGGCGGATCAGATGCGGGTATAGCGACAGCATGGCGTTCAGCATGTTGGCGCCGTTCGAGTAGCCAATATAGACGATGCGGTCCGGATCGAGCCTATAGGCATGGACCGCGCCGTCGATGAAGGCAGCAAGGGCTTCGGCCTCGCTGGCGATGTCGGCCTGATCGAAGCTCATCGGCCCGTTGCGACGGAACCAGCGTGGCGCACCTTCTTCAAGCGCCCGGCCGCGCACGGTGAGCAAGGTCGCATTGGGATCGATCTCGTGACCAAGCGGCAGCATCGTCGTTTCGTTGGCGCCGGAACCGTGCAGCAGAATGAAGACATTGCCGTTCGGCTCATCGGGCGTGAAGAAGCGATGGATGAAGGGCAGGTCACGATAGATGACGCGCGGCTCTCCGGGCATGGAGAACTGCGGCAGGATCACGTTCAGCTTTGCCAAAAGCTTCGGACTGTCGCCGGGAGCGAAGAGGCGCGTGCCAAGTGCTGCTTCATCCTCGTCGATCAACATGCCAGGCGCATCCGTCGCGAGTTCGAACAGGATCTGGCCAGGTTCGCGGACATAGAGCGAGCGGAAATATTTGCGGTCATGCATCGTCGTCGGGCCAGAATTGATCGCCTGCAGTGCGCTGTGGACCGACTGCAATTCCGCATCATCGGCGGCGCGAAAGGCGACATGATCGACCGTACCCGTACCCGGGGCGCTCGCCCAGAAGCCGCGGGCATCTCGGATGTCGAGGATATCGCCAGGCTCCGAGACAAGCCGGCTGATCGCCCCGCTGGTAGTAAACGGCCGGTAGTCGAAATGGTCGACCAAAATAGCCTGCGTCTCCTCGGGCGTTTCGGTGAACAGCGTTGCGCCGCGGATGCGGCGGATCGCATGCTCCTGCGGAATGGCATCGCTCGTCCACGGCGCCGTTGCTTGGAGGGCATTGGTCCCGACGAGCTTGACGATGACGCCATCAGGATCCTTCAGCCTCAGGACCGGCTCGCCGAATTCCTCCGATGGGCCTTCCGGTTTGAGGCCGGCGCTCAGGGCGCGCGTCAGCCAGAAACCGATGCTTGCCGGATCGATGGCGAGCGAGATTTCGCCGATCTGGCCGACGCCGGCGCGGCCGGGAGAACCATCCTCCCAAACCAGAAAGGTAATCAGCGAGCCGGGAGAGCCCTTGGCGTCGCCATAGAGGAGATGAAGCTGCGTGGCGTCCTCGAAGCCGCCGGTGCGCTTGACGAGGCGCAGGCCGAGGAAGCCGACGTAGAAATCGACATTCGCCTGGACCTTGCGCGTGATCAGCGTGATGTGATGGATGCCGGCGACCATGGGATGCTCCAGACTGTTACTTCGTTCTGGTCGCTATTTAGGTCGAGGTCATTGTTCAATGCAATGTGCTGCTCGTGAAGGCACTGTTCACAAAAGTCGCTATTGCAGGAGTGGGCGGGAGGCGAGCATCAGTGCTCGCCAAGGCTGTCTTCCGGCGATCTGCGGCGGTGGCCGCTGATTTCCGAACCGGCGGTCCGCGAGAAGCTGGCGTTCCAGATCACCGCAAGCAGCGCAATGGCTGTCACAACGATGAAGGCGACGGAGAAGTCGATCATCTTGGCCTTTGTCTCTCCGCGGAACTGCATCGAACCATGCAGGGCCAAGGCGGCGACGCAGATGCCGAGGGACAGCATCAGCTGTTGGAAGGTCGAGTAGAAGCTCGTCGCAATGCTCATGCGGTCGCGCTCGATCTCGTCATAGGCGATCGTGTTGTAGGCCGTGAACTGGAACGACATGAAGAAGCCGCAGAAGAACAGGATCACGAAGATGACGGGCAGCGGCCAATCCGGCTTGAAAAGCGCGCACATGCCATAGCCGAGCGTGCCGATCAGGCCGAAGACGATCAACGCCGTGCGGAAGCCGAGCGTCCGAAGGATGCGGACCTGCAGCGGCTTCATGGCCATGGAGCCGAGCGCGGTCGCGATGGCGATCTGGCCGGCGGCGGCCGCCGAAAGGCCGAAACCGAGCTGCAGCATCAGCGGGATCAGGAAGGGATGGGCGCCCTGACTGATGCGCGTCAGCGAACCGGCGATGACCGAAGTGCGAAAGGTCGGCACCTTCATCAAGGAGAAATCCATGATCGGCGAGGGATGCTTGCGGGCATGGCGTAGATAGGCGATGCCGAAGAGCAGGCCGACGGAGATGAGGAAGACAGCGAGATAGCCTTCGCCCTCGCGGCTCGACATTTCGAAGCCGAAGAGCAGCGATCCCAGCGAAATGCCCGAGAGGATAAAGCCGGAGAGATCGAAACGGCCGGTGCGCGGGCCTTTTACTTCCTCGATGAACATGGTCACCAGGATGAAGCCGATGATACCGATCGGCACATTGATATAGAAAATCCAGCGCCAGTCGAGATAGGTGACGAACAAACCGCCGACCGGTGGGCCGAGAATGGGGCCGACCAGCGCCGGGATCAACAGCCAGGACATGGCGTTGACCATGTCCTTGCGGGCGACGCTGCGCATCAGCACCAGACGGCCGACGGGCAGCATCATAGCGCCGCCGAGACCCTGAAGGAGACGCGCGATCACGAGGAAGAACAGGTTCGGCGCCTGCGCGCAGAGAAGCGAGCCGACAACAAAGACCGCGATGGCGGAGCGGAAGACTGTGCGTGACCCGAAGCGGTCGGCGATGGCGCCGCTGGCGGGAATGAAGATCGCCAGGCTGAGAAGGTATGAAGTCAGCGAGATACTCATGGCCGGCGCGCTGACGCCGAAGTCTCTCGCCATGGTCGGAAGGGCTGTTGCGAGCACGGTCGCGTCGAGCTGTTCCATGAACATCGCACTTGCTACGATAAGTGCTACTACACGAAAATTCGGTGCGGCCCGCCGGACGGGGGCGGCCTGGAATATCTGATCCGACATTGTCGGGGATCGCTCTCGATGGTGCGGTGGGGTCCGAAGACAGAACCGCAAGTCTGGTCATGGCGCGAAGGCCTATTTGAACGGCGGTTTGTATACTCCTGCTTGCACGCGATTGCTATATCAGAAATCGCAAATCCCATTCATGGGATGAAAAAAATGACGCACATGCAGGGACAAACGGCATCAAATGAACGTGAGGTGAATGGATAGGCGCGATATCGCGTCGAAATGCTCACGCTTGGTTTTTTCGCGTAAGATAATGTGCTCGTTTGGCCGGATGCCATAGGCAGAAAGACCGGTGCCAATTGGTGGTGGCACCGGTCCGAGTCGTCGTTTTCAGCAGGCACCGAGGTGATCAGTAGCCTTCGGCAAGTCCCGAGCCGGCGCGACTGTCTACGGCGCCGTTGTAGCGGGCGCCACCGCCCTTGGCGATGTCGCTGAGGCTCTTGCCGCCGACAAGGATGCCAGCGGCCTGACCCCAGATCGGCCAGCTATTGTCGACCTGAACCGTGTAGCCCATGCCGGTCAGAAGCTTGATCGTATCGGGCGAAAGCGCACGCGGCTCCATGTAGACCTTGTCCGGTAGCCATTGGTGATGAATGCGCGGAGCATCGATCGCCTCCTGAATGTTCATGCCGAAATCGATGACGTTGATGATTGCTTCCAGCGTGATGGTGATAATGCGCGAGCCGCCGGGGCTGCCGATCACCATGAAGGGCTTGCCGTCCTTGGTGACTATCGTCGGGCTCATGGAGGAGAGTGGCGTCTTCTTCGGCTGGATGGCATTGGCCTCGCCCTGCACCAGGCCATAAAGGTTGGGCACGCCGGGCTTGGAGGTGAAGTCGTCCATCTCGTTGTTCAAGAGGATGCCTGTGCCGGGTGCAACGACGCCGGCGCCGAAGGAGCCGTTCAGCGTATAGGTGACGGCGACAGCATTGCCGTCATTGTCGATGATCGAATAATGCGTTGTTTCGTGGCTTTCGCCGAGGCCTTTCGGCATCAGGTCCTTGGAGATGCCAGCCTTATAGGGCGAGATGCCGTCGCGGATCTTCTGGGCATAGGCTTTATCCAGCAGCTTGCTGACGGGGTTGTCGACGAAGTCGGGATCGCCGAGTGCCGAGTTGCGGTCGACATAGGCATAGCGCATGGCTTCGACCATATAATGGACCGTGTCGGCCGAGGCGTAACCGGTATAGGAGAGCGGGTAGCCTTCCAGCACATTGAGGATTTCGCAGATGATGACGCCGCCGGAGGAGGGCGGCGGCGAGGAAATGATCTCATAGCCGCGATAGTTGCACTTCACGGGCTCGAGCTCGCGGACCTTATATTGTTCGAAATCCTGGTTTGCGAGAATGCCGCCCTTGTCCTGGCTTGCCTTGACGATGGCGTTGGCGACCGGCCCCTTGTAAAAGCCATCCGGCCCCTGATCGGAAATGCCGGATAGGGCATTGGCGAGATCCGGCTGGACCAGCTTGTCGCCTGTTGCGAAGGGCTTGCCGTCGGACTTGGTGAAGATCGCGGCGGTGGCCGGGTCGCGCGACAGCCACGCCTTGCCCTCATTCAGTTCGGCAGCATCGGCCTGGTTCAGCGTGAAGCCTTCCTTGGCATAACGAATGGCCGGCGCAATCAGATCCTGGCGGGACTTGGTGCCGTATTTCTCGCGGGCTGTCTCGAAGCCCATGACCGAGCCGGGGACGCCGACGGCGAGATAGCCATCGGTGCTGGCGCCTTTGACGATATTGCCCTTGTCGTCGAGATACATGCCTTTGGTCGCCGCCAAGGGTGCGCGTTCGCGAAAATCGAGGAAGGTCGTCTTGCCGTCGCGCATGCGGATGGTCATGAAGCCACCGCCGCCGATATTGCCGGCGGTCGGGTAGACCACGGCCAGTGCATAGCCGACCGCAACCGCAGCATCGACGGCATTGCCGCCATTCTTCAGCACTTCGACGCCGACATCGGTGGCGAGGTGTTGAGCGGTGACCACCATGCCATGCTCCGCCTCGACCGGTGGCGGCGCGGCAGCTCTGGCGGTGACGGAAAAGAGAGCAAATGTGACCAGGGTTATCGACGAAATCGCCCGCTGGCGGAAGTGGCGCATGATGAATATGCCTCCCATTGTTATCTTGATGGAAAATCGCCAACGAATGACATGGCGTCGCGCGCGAAAATGGCGATATCCGCTGTCACAATTTTTTAGAGCGTGATGCCGAAAAGTGTATGCGGTTTTCGGACGACATCACGCTCTATTTCTTTGATTGTAGAGCGGATTCAGATTTTAGGTCGACCCGACCTAAAATCATCCGGCTCTAATGGAGCGATCCCGCCGCGGCCGGAAGCCGGCGCACTATGTCTTTCATGCACTACTACGGATAATTTTGGTCCTCCTTTCGCGCGGAAAATCGCTTCGCACTTGCAATATTTCTTTTATTAGTTGAGCCTATTTTAGATTGTTGCTTGTCGAGGCGAGTATTGCGTGGAGGGTAATTATGGCCGTGACGAAGCTCGAGCAATGGAAGAGCGAGCGCAGGAGTAAGACCAGGCCATTCATCGTTGGCGAGAGGACACACGTCGTGGAAATCGAGTGCGACCATTGCAGCCGGCACTTCTTCCGATGGACATCGACTGCAGCCGCCTATTGGCGCTGTGACGATTGCACCGCAATTGTCTAAGACACCCGTTCCGGTGGTTACACGATCAGGATGGCACGGAAGTCGTTGACGTTCGTTCCTGTGGGGCCGGGGACGAAGAGATCGCCGATGGCATTGAAAGCTGTCCACGCGTCATTGTTTGCCAGCATCTCGGCCGGCACTAGTCCAGCCTGGCGCAGACGCGCCACCGTAGCCGCATCGGCAAAGGCGCCGGCATTGTCCTCGCTGCCGTCAATGCCATCGGTATCAGCGGCCATGGCGTGAATGCCGGAGTGGGCGTCGATATCGATGGCGAGCGACAGCAGGAATTCCGAGTTCCGTCCGCCCTTGCCCTTGCCTTTCAGCGTTACAGTCGTTTCGCCGCCTGACAGCAGTACGATCGGCTTGGCGAAAGGCCTGTTGCGGTGAAGCACTTCGCGGGCGATGGCGGCGTGGACATGCGCAGCTTCGCGGGCCTCGCCTTCGATGGCGTCGGAGAGGATGGCCGCTTCGATGCCGACGGCACGCGCCACCTCAGCAGCAGCTTCCAGCGAGACGCCGGCAGAGGCGATGACATGGACTTCATTGCCGGTAAAACGAGGATCGTCCGGGCGCGGCGCGTCCGCATCCGCCTTCTCGATATGGGCGAGAACGGCCGGTGGCAGTTCGATCTGGTAGAGGCGGATGAGGTCGAGCGCATACGCGCGCGTGCCGGCGCCGGGCACGGTTGGGCCGGAGGCCACCAGCGCAGGGTCGTCGCCGGGAATGTCCGAGACGACGAGCGAGACAACCTTGGCGGGATGGGCTGCTGCCGCGAGTCGGCCACCCTTGATGGTCGACAGATGCTTGCGAATGACATTCATCGCCGAGATCGGCGCGCCGGAGGCGAGCAGTGCCTTGTTGACCGCGATTTCGTCCGCAAGGCTCAGGCCGTCCGCTGGCGAGGGAAGCAGCGCCGAGCCACCGCCTGATATCAGCGCGATCACCAGATCGTCCTCCGTCAGGCCCTCGACAAGTTTCAGAAGCCGGCGGGAAGCGACGAGGCCTGCTTCGTCCGGCACGGGATGGGCGGCTTCGATGATCTCGATCCGGCGGCAGGGGGCTGAAAAACCGTATCGCGTCACGACAAGGCCTTCCAGCGGGCCGTCCCAGCATTGCTCCAGCGCGGCCGCCATCTGGGCAGATCCCTTACCGGCGCCGACGACGATCGTGCGACCCTTTGGTTTGGCCGGCAGATGCGTGCGAATGCCGGTCAACGGATCGGCTGCGCGAACGGCGGCATCGAACAGCGAGGTCAAGAAGGTACGGGGATCGGTAACGGTCATGTCGAACTGCCTGTTTGCTAGAGCGTTTATACGCAATTCCGGACGGAAAACCGCTGCGCATTTTTCCTGAAATTGCTTCTCAGAGCCTGTAACCATTTGGTGGCTTAACTGGCTGGAAGACGCAAGTGCCACGAACTGCAATTGTGTCCCGCGCGATGAATCCCTATGTAGAAGGAAAGGGTTTCCCGCTTTTATTTCAAGGATTTTCGACATGGCCGAACTGAAAGTGAAGACGAGGCAGACGGGCGCGACCGCTACGGTCGGCCGCACCGGTTTTCCGCATGTGACCTCGGTGACGGGTGGCGAAATCGACATCGTGACTTCGCCGTCGCAGCCGGGTTTCAATCCGCTCGATCTGCTCTATTCGTCGCTCTCGGCCTGCCTGGTCTTGAGCGCCCGCATGGCAGCCAGCAGCCTCGGCGTGCTGGACAAGCTCACCGAGGTCACAGCCGTCGTGACGGGCGAAAAGGCGACCGAAGGCCTGTCCCGCGTGGAGAAATTCAACATCGCCTTCACGATCAAGGGCGATTTCAGTGATGAGGTGCGCAACGCGATCGCGCATGCGGCCGAAGATGAAATCTGCACCGTGAGCAACACGATCCGCGGCAATCCGCAGTTCGAGACGACGATTTCGGGATAGTCGCTAAAGCCCCTCATCCGCCCTGTCGGGCACCTTCTCCCCGTTTTGACGGGAAGAAGGGATGGCCGCGCCATCGCCGTTTCCTCTCTCGCGCTGAGTTGGGCGAGGATACAGAGGTCATTCCCTCTCCCCGCGTGCGGGGAGAGGGTTAGGGTGAGGGGCAATTTCGTCACTTCGCCGGAAACTCAAACCCTTCAAGATAAGGCCCGAGCTCCGGGTCGATATCCACCTTCACGGCATTGTTGTAGATCGCGGTTGCGATCATGATTCCCGCGAAAGCCACGAGGTTGGCAAGCGTCGGCTCGTCATAGCGCGCTTTCAACCGTGCCCAAATCTCTTCGGGAATGGCGTTGGAATCCCTGACGATCCCCTTGCCGAATTCGATCAGCAGCGCCTCGTCTTCGCTCGGTATGATCGTTTCCAGCGTCAGGCCGGCATTGATAAGAGCGCGCCGGAAGAAGCCGACCGGGATGATCGAGCGGCATTCGATCGCAATGGCATGGCAGAGCAGCCAGACGGCGCGATCGTCCAGCGCGGGACGCAATTCCTCGCGCAGGGGAAACCATTCCGCATAGATACGATGCGCGACCGGCGAATGCAGCAATGTCCGCTTCATATTCGTCATGCGGCCACGCAATTGTATTTCGCGATCATGCTCGGCGCGCACGGCCTCGGAAGCAGTCTCGTAATCGATCGGCGTGATATGGCTCATGTCATCTCTCTTACTGCGCGGCTTCAGCGGCAGCCTTGAAGAAGCGGTTTTCCGGCCGTGGCAGGCCGAGGTGTTCGCGCAATGTCGTGCCTTCGTAGTCGCGACGGAAGATGCCGCGGCGCTGAAGCTCTGGAACGACGCGGGTGGTCACGTCAAGCAGGCCCTGGGGCAGGAAGGGGAAGACGACGTTGAAACCGTCCGAGCCTTCCTCGTGCAGCCATTGCTCCATTTCATCGGCGATGCTCTCAGGCGTGCCGACGAAGGCAAGGCCGGCGTAGCCACCGAGGCGCTGAGCCAACTGGCGCACGGTGAGCTTTTCGGTTTCGGCAAGCGCGATGACGCGCTCGCGGCCGCTCTTGCTCGCGTTGGTTTCCGGAATCTCCGGCAGCGGGCCGTCTGGATCGAACTTGGAGGCATCATGTCCCAGCGCGATCGACAGGGATGCAATGGCACTGTCGTAATGAACGAGGCTGTCTAGCTTTGCCCGCTTCGCCTTTGCTTCCTCGATCGTGTCGCCGACGACGATGAAGGCGGCGGGCAGGATCTTCAGATGATCCGGATTGCGGCCGATGGCCTTCATCCGTCCTTTGATATCGGCAAAGATTGACTTGCCGTCGGCGAGGTTGCGGGGCGCTGCAAAGACGGCTTCGGCCGTTTCGGCGGCAAGCTGACGGCCGGCGTCGGATTGTCCGGCTTGCACGATGACGGGCCAGCCCTGCGGCGGCCGCGCGATGTTAAGAGGCCCGCGGACGCTCAATTCCTCGCCCTTATGCCCGAGGACATGCATCCGCTCGGGATCGAAGAAGATGCCGCTTTCGGGATCGCGGAGGAAGGCGTCGTCGGCGAAGCTGTCCCAGAGGCCGGTGACGACATCATAGAATTCGCGGGCGCGATGGTAGCGCTCGCCATGCTCCATGTGCTCTTCGAGGCCGAAGTTCAGCGCGGCATCGGGATTGGATGTGGTGACGATGTTCCAGCCGGCGCGGCCGCCGCTGATGTGATCGAGGGAGGCGAAGCGGCGGGCGATGTGATAGGGCAGATCAAAGGTGGTGGAGGCAGTGGCGACGAGGCCGATCCTGTCAGTCACGGCGGCGAGCGCCGAAAGCAGGGTGAAGGGCTCGAAAGACGTCACCGTCTGGCTGCGCTTCAAAGCCTCGATCGGCATGTTGAGGACCGCCAGGTGATCAGCCATGAAGAAGGCGTCGAATTTCGCCTTTTCCAGCTCCTGCGCGAAGCTTTTGATGTGCTGAAAATTGAAGTTGGCGTCCGGATAGGCGCCGGGATAACGCCAGGCACCGGTATGCAGGCTGACGGGACGCATGAAGGCGCCCAGCTTCAATTGCTTCTGTTCGGTCATGGGCTCTCTCTCGAAAATCACTGGGCTATCATGACGTCGTAACGGCGGCGCCCACAGGATAATGCACTACGACGTAGGCGTGCCGGCCGCGCATTCAAAGAGCCGATTTCATTTATTTGATCGCTTTCGCGGAATATTCATCCGTCCTCGGCTTCGGGGCTGTTCTGCCCGGCAAAAACCTTCACAAGCCAATCTATGAAGACGCGGACCCGTGGCGAAAGCTGGCGGCTGCGCGGATAGAGCATCGAGACGGGCGTTCGGGTCGGTGGATAGTCCTCAAGGACATGCAGCAGCTCCCCCGATCGCATGGCTTCCTCTGCGTGATAGCTCGGAACCTGGATCATGCCGAGGCCGAGCTTGGCCGCGGCGAAATAGCTCTCGGCCGCGTTGACGGAGATGGTGGCCGGCAGGGTGATTTCGCGCACGGCGCCATCGATCTGGAATTCCAGCGGCAGCAATCCGCCCGTTGCGGAGGAGCGGAAGCCAACCATGCGGTGGCCGTCGAGCTTCTCCGGATGGGCGGGCATGCCGAAACGTTCGACATAGGCGGGTGCCGCAAGTGTCACCTCTTCCAGCATCGCGACGCGGCGGCCGATCATGTCACTATCCTGCAGCGTACCGACACGCAGCACGCAGTCTATCCCCTCGCGGATGAGATCGACGAACCGGTCGCCTTCGGTGATCTGCAGTTCGATATCGGGATAGGTTTCGAGGAAAGAGGGCAGGTTCGGCAGGACGAAGTGCCGGGCGAGGGTGCCGTGCACATCGACACGGAGTACCCCCTTGGGCTTTGCACCCGCAAAGGCGCCTTCCGCATCTTCGATATCGGAGAGGATGCGCAGGCAGCGCTGGTAATAGGCTTCGCCGTCGAGCGTCGGGCTGACATGCCGCGTCGTGCGCTGCAGCAGGCGCACGCCAAGGCGGGTCTCGATCTGCTTAATGGCATCCGTCACCGTCGAGCGCGGCAGGCCTGAATCCTCAGCCGCTAGTGTGAAGCTGCGCCGTTCCACGACCCGGCAAAACACGCGCATGGCATCGAATCTGTCCATATTATTTGTTCGCAAATTTCGGATAGTGATGCCGATTATTGCCTGATTATCCGCCTCATGAAAAGAGGCATCTTCTCCTCATCGAAACGCGCTACGGCGCAAAAGCAACGAAGGATGAGGAAAATGAGTAGCAATTCCAATAAAGTAGCGATCGTCACCGGCGCATCCCGCGGCATCGGCGCCGCGATCGCCGAGCGTCTGGCCGAAGACGGCTTCACCGTCGTCATCAACTATTCCGGCAGCGAAGCCGCCGCCGAGGAACTCGCCCGCAAGATCGAGGAAAAGGGTGGCAAGGCGCTGACCACGAAGGCCGATGTTTCCGATGTCGAAGCCGTGCGCCGCATGTTCGACGCAGCCGAAGCTGCCTTCGGCGGTGTCGATGTCCTCGTCAACAATGCCGGCATCATGCAGCTTGCCAAGATTGCCGAGGCCGATGACGCGCATTTCGACCGCCACATCGCCATCAACCTCAAGGGCACGTTCAACACGTTGCGCGAAGCCGGCAAACGCCTGCGTGACGGCGGCCGTATCGTCAATTTCTCGACCAGCATCGTCGGCCTGAAGCTCGAAACCTACGGCGTCTATGCCGCAACCAAGGCCGGCGTCGAGCTTCTGACCGGCATCATGGCGAAGGAACTGCGCGGCCGCTCGATCACGGTCAATGCGATCGCGCCCGGCCCGACGGCCACCGATCTCTTCCTGAATGGCAAGAGCGACGAGCTCATCAACCGCATGGCCAAGATGAACCCGCTGGAGCGCCTGGGCACGCCGCAGGATATCGCTGCTGCCGTCTCCTTCCTCGTCGGTCCGGATGGCGGCTGGATCAACGGCCAGACGCTGCGCGCCAATGGCGGCATGATCTGAGCCAATTAGGCGGCAGCGCAATGCCTGCCGTCCTCCACTTCATCGTCAACAACAGCCAATCCTCTGAAGGAACAGGATCATGAGCAAGCAAGTCATCGTAATCACTGGCGCATCGAGCGGCTTCGGCGCTCTGACGGCACGCGCGCTCGCCAAGGCAGGCCATACAGTCTATGCAGGAATCCGCGAAACCAAAGGACGCAATGCAGCGCAGGTCGAGGCAGCAGCGGCTTTCGCCAAAGAAAACAGCGTCGATCTCAGAACCGTCGAACTCGATGTTGCCTCGGATGCTTCCGTCGACGCCGGCATTGCCGCCGTCATCGCCGAGCAGGGCCACATCGATACCATCATCCATAATGCCGGCCATATGTCCTTCGGCCCGGCAGAGGCCTTCACGCCTGCGCAGTTCGCCGAGTTGTACGATATCAACGTGCTCAGCACCCAGCGCGTCAATCGCGCCGTGCTGCCCTACATGCGCAGGCAAGGAAAGGGACTGGTCGTCTGGGTCTCCTCGTCGAGCACGCGCGGCGGTACGCCGCCGTACCTCTCGCCTTATTTCGCAGCCAAGGCCGCCATGGACTCGCTTGCCGTGTCCTATGCATCCGAACTGACACGCTGGGGCATCGAAACCGCTATCATCGTGCCGGGTGCCTTCACGAAGGGCACCAACCACTTCGCTCATTCCGGTTCCCCAGCCGACAAGGCTCGCGCCGCCGAATATGATGACGGCCCCTATGCCGGCGTTCCCGATCAGGCGCTGAAGGGGCTTGCGTCGCTGGAGCCGGCGGATGCCGATGCCGCTTCGGTGGCGACGGCAATCGTGGATATTATCGACATGCCGTTTGGTTCGCGGCCGTTCCGTACCCATATAGATCCTTCAGAGGATGGTGCTGAGATCGTCAACGGTGTTGCCGATCGGGTTCGGGCAGAGCTTTTCCGGCGCATCGGCCTGGAAGACCTGCTGAAGCCGCATGCAAAGGCCTAAGGCCAGCGATCATCCTTTGAGCGTGTCAAATCGCCGCTTCTGTGCCACAGAAGCGGCGATCTGTTGCGTGCATCAGGGCTATTTTGCGTTGTACAGCATTCCAAGCCTTGGAGTTTCGTACTAAAGCGATTCCTTCAGAGGGTCGGGAGATATCCATGGACGCGAAGGACATTGGCGAAATTGCCAGCTGGCTCATGCAGGCCGGTCTCAAGGGGATGACGGAAGTCGATATCCTCTCGGGTTTCTGCGAGCAGTGCCGTCAGCATGGTCTCAACATCGATCGGGCCATGGCGCTGATGGATACGCTGCATCCGGTCTATGAGGGCCGCGCCTTCCGCTGGGACGGCAATCAGATCATCGAGCGCGAGTTCGAATATGGCCCGACGCAACAGGGGATTGCCTCTGAAAACTGGCAGCGTTCCGCCTTCTATCACATGCTGATGACGGGTGGAGACGAGGTGCGCCGGCGTATCGGCTTCGGCGACCCGACCGATTTCTACGGGCTCGATACGCTGCTAGCCGATGGTCACACCGACTACATCGCCATGATCCACCGTTTCGAAGAGGGCGGCACGATCGGCGAGATGGATTGCTTCTATTCCAACTTTGCCACCGCACATGAGGTCGGCTTTCCGGAGGAAGATCTGCGCGTGCTGCGCAAGCTGACGCCGGCGCTGGCTTTGGCGATCAAATGCACCGGCATGAGCCGCATCGCCCGCACTATCGCCGAAGTCTATCTCGGCGAGGACGCAGCGCGGCATGTGCTCGAAGGCAAGATTACCCGAGGCAAGACCGAGCGGATTTCGGCAGCCCTCTGGTTTTCCGATCTCGCCAATTACACGCGCATCTCGGATACGGCCGAGCCGGATGAAATCATACCGATGCTGAATGCCTATGCCGATGCGGTCATCTCCTCGATCCACGAGGCGGGCGGCAACGTGCTGAAGCTCATCGGCGATGGCACGCTGGCAATCTTCAAGGCTCGCAATTCCGCCGATGCCTGCGCCGCTGCCCTGATGGCGGAATCGCTGCTGCGCCAGCGGTTGCGCGACCTCAACTCGCAGCGGCAGATCGAAGGCCGCCCCGTAACGGACGTCTATCTCGGTCTGCATATCGGCGATGTCTTCTACGGCAATATCGGCAGTATGGACCGGCTGGATTTCACCGTCATCGGCCCGGCCGTCAACGAAGTCAGCCGCATCGCTTCGATGTGCCGGTCGGCCGACCGCAACATCCTGATGTCGTCGAATTTCATCGAGGCGCTATCGGGTCAGCAAAGCAACGATCTCGTTTCCGTCGGCCGCTACGCGTTGCGCGGCGTCAAGCGGCCGCAGGAATTGTTCACGCTGCTGTCTTCGGCGGCCTGACCCCTCTGCGTGACCGCTTTCAGCGGCGGCCGGCCGCAAACATCGGGCCGCCCTTGCTTGCCGGGAAGCCATAGCCATTGATCATTACGAGATCGATATCACTGGCGCGGGCGGCGATGCTTTCCGCAAGCAGCGCCTCGCCTTCGATGGCCATGGCTTTCAGCAGGCGGCTGACGATCTCTTCCGCGGTGAAGCTCCTTGGTACAATGCCTTTTTCAGCGCGCGCGGCTTCGATCACGGCCGTTACCTCGGGATCAACAGTCCGTTTGCCGTTGGGATAGGCATACCAGCCGCGGCCGGTCTTCTGGCCGAAACGGCCGGCTTCGCAGAGCCGGTCGGCGATGACGACGTAGCGCTCAGCCGGATCGCGTGTCGCAGCCTGCCGCTTGCGGCGTGCCCAGGCGATTTCCAGCCCCGCCATGTCGAACACGGCAAAAGGTCCCATCGGAAAGCCATAGGCCTCCAGTGCCGCGTCGATCTCCAGCGGCGAGGCGCCGTCCTCAACCATGTATTCCGCTTCGCGGCGATAGGCGGAAAAGATGCGGTTGCCGATGAAGCCTTCGGTGACCCCCGATACGACAGGCAACTTGCCGAGCCGTTTTGCAAGGGCAAGGGCCGTCGCCAGCGCATCCGGCGCCGTGTTCTTGCACTTCACCACTTCCAGGAGCCGCATGACATTGGCGGGCGAGAAGAAGTGCAGGCCGACGACGCGCTCTGGTCGTTGCGTTGCGGCGGCGATTACGTCGGGGTCGAGATAGCTCGTATTGGTGGCAAGAACCGCGTCGGCGCGAACGATCGTATCGAGGCGCTGGAACAGCTCGGTCTTAACGGTGAGATCGTCGAAGACAGCTTCGATGACGAGATCGGCCTGCACCAGCTGCTGCATATTGGCGGTGACGGTCAGCCGGCCTAAGCGATCTTCTCGCCCCGCCGCATCGAGGCGACCGGACTGCACGGCCTTATCGAGGAGGCCGGCGATACGCTCGCGCCCTTTGTCAGCCGCGTCGGCATTCTGCTCGACTCCGATCACGCGAAAGCCGCCATTGAGAGCCGAGACGGCAATGCCCGAGCCCATCAGGCCGGTGCCGACAATGCCGATGGTTTCGATTTTGCGTGGGGCAACGGCCTCCAGTCGCTCGATCTTGCCCGCGGCACGTTCCGCGAAGAAGACATGACGCAACGCTGCGGCCTCTTCGCTGTCACGAAGGGCAATAAATGTGCGGCGTTCCTCGGCCAGTCCTTCTGATAAAGAGACGGTCGCCGCCAGGCGCACGAGGCGGATAGCTTCGGTAGGTGCACGCTGGCCGCGTGCCTTGCGCAATGCGTCCGATGCCGCCTTGTCGATTGCATCTGCAGCTTCTGGAGGAACCGTCAGCGATCCCGTGCGGCGCAGCGCAGCGGCGTTGGCCGTCTTGGTGTCGGCGATAGCTTCGGCGATCAGTTCGCCCTTGGCCATACCATCGACAATGCCGAGCTTGAGGGCTTCGGCCGCCGATACGATGTGTGCATTGGCGATCATATCGATGGCGGCGGCGATGCCTGTTAGACGCGGCAGGCGCTGCGTGCCGCCGGCGCCGGGTACGATGCCGAGCTTAACTTCGGGAAGGCCGAGCTTCGCGGTCGGCGCGGCAAGGCGACGATGGCAGGCGAACGCCACTTCGAGCCCGCCGCCCAGCGCGACACCGTTGATTGCTGCGACAACGGGTTTCGGAGAGGATTCGATGCGGGAGATGACATCAGGTAGATGCGGCTGGACCGGCGGCTTGCCGAATTCCTTGATATCGGCGCCGCCGATGAAACTGTTGCCCGCTCCGGTCAGCACGACGCCGGCGACTGCACCATCTTTCTCGGCATGCTCGAGCGCGGCCATCAGACCGCTCCTCACATCGGCGGAAAGAGCGTTGACGGGGGCATTGTCTACGGTGACGACGAGGATTCCGTCGATCAGTGCCGCCGAAATAGTGTCCGAAAAGCGCAGTGCCGACATGAGCTGCTACTCCGTGCGATATTATTCCGGAATGACGGCTGTCGCCTGGATCTCGATCTTGGCGCGATCCTCGACGAGCGCGACGACCTGCACGGCAGCCATGGCCGGGAAGTGCCGGCCGATGATCTCGCGGTAGGCCTGGCCGATGCCCTTAAGGTTACCGAGATACTCCTGCTTGTCGGTGAAATACCAGGTCATGGACGTGATATGCTTCGGTTCGGCGCCGCCTTCTGCAAGAATGGCGACGACATTCTTCAGCGTCTGGCGTACCTGCTCGACGAAATCGTCGCTTTCGAATTCGCAGGCGGCATTCCAGCCGACTTGGCCGCCGACGAACACCATGCGGCCCGTCGCCGCCATGCCATTGGCATAGCCGATCGGCTTGGCCCAGCCCTCAGGTTGCAGGATGGTGTGCATCGGTCGTCTCCAGATGAGAGGTCAGCGCGGCGCGGATATCCTCCGGCCATTCAAGGGATGTGTGCGTATCGAGCGAGGTGGCGACGACGCGATGTTTGGCCGTCCACAGCACATGGCCATTCGCCGAGACCTGATGTTGCAGATCGAGCGAGGAGCGGCCGACACCATGGACCGACAGCAGGAATTCGAGATCGTCACCCTGCAGGCCCGGCTTGATGAAGGTCAGATCGAGCCGCACCGTGGGGACACCGATGCGGCGGTCGTCGATCAGTTTTCGCCAGGAGAAGCCGATCGAAGCGAAATAGTCTTCCAGCACCCCGACGAGGATGTTTAGATAGGATGGGAAATAGGCGATGCCTGATGGATCGCAATCTCCAAAGCGCAGGGGTCTGATGGTTCTGAACGCCACGGCCGGCCTCAGTTCGAAAAGGCGGCGATGCCGGTGATGGCGCGGCCGAGGATGAGGGCGTGGATGTCGTGCGTGCCCTCATAGGTGTTGACCACTTCGAGGTTGACGAGATGGCGCGCGATGCCGAACTCATCGGAGATGCCGTTACCACCCAGCATGTCGCGGGCAGCGCGGGCGATATCCAGCGCCTTGCCACAGCTGTTGCGCTTGAGGATGGAAGTCAACTCGACAGGCGGATGGCCTTCTTCCTTCATGCGGCCGAGGCGCAGGCAGCCCTGCAGGCCGAGCGTGATCTCGGTCACCATGTCGGCAAGCTTCTTCTGGATCAGCTGGTTGGCAGCAAGGGGACGGCCGAACTGCTTGCGGTCGAGAACGTACTGGCGTGCCTTGGCGTAGCAATCTTCCGCCGCGCCGAGCGCACCCCAGGCGATGCCGAAGCGTGCGGAGTTGAGGCAGGTGAACGGACCCTTGAGGCCGGATACGTTCGGCATCAGGTTTTCTTCCGGCACGAAGACATCATCCATGACGACTTCGCCGGTTATGGAGGCGCGCAGGCCCACCTTGCCGTGGATGGCGGGCGCCGACAGGCCCTTCCAGCCCTTTTCGAGGATGAAGCCGCGGATGAGCCCATCCTCGATTTTTGCCCAGACGACGAAGACATCGGCGATCGGCGCATTCGAAATCCAGGTCTTAGCGCCAGTCAGGCTGTAGCCGCCATCGACCTTCTTCGCGCGTGTGACCATCGAGCCGGGATCGGAGCCATGGTTCGGCTCGGTCAGGCCGAAACAGCCGATCCATTCGCCTGATGCAAGCTTCGGCAGATACTTCTGCTTCTGCGCTTCGGAGCCAAATGTCTCGATCGGCACCATGACGAGCGAGGACTGCACGCTCATCATCGAGCGGTAGCCACTGTCGACGCGTTCGACTTCGCGGGCGATCAGGCCGTAGGCGACGTAGCTAAGGCCGGCACCGCCGTATTCGGGGGATATCGTCGGGCCGAGCAGGCCGAGCTCGCCCATTTCACGGAAGATCGCCGGATCGGTCTTTTCGTGGCGGAACGCTTCGAGGACGCGGGGCGCGAGCTTTTCCTGCGCGTAGGAATGTGCAGTATCCAGCACCATGCGTTCGTCGTCGCTCAGCTGTTCTGTCAGCCGGAACGGGTCGGCCCAGTCGAAAATCTCGCGGCTCATGCTCTCAATCTCCCATTAATTGCTCTTCAGAAGTTCGCGCGCGACGATGAGTTTCTGAACTTCGGTCGCACCTTCATAGATGCGAAGCGCGCGGATCTCCCGATAGAGTTTTTCCGTTATCTCTCCCGATTTCACGCCGCGTCCACCAAAGAGCTGGACGGCACGGTCGATGACGCTTTGGGCGGTTTCCGTCGCCGTCATCTTGGCCATCGCGGCTTCGCGCGTCGTCGGCAAGCGCTGCACGTCACGACGCCAGGCTGCCCGGTAGGTGAGCAATGCCGCCGCGTCGATGCCGGTCGCCATATCGCCGAGGGCGGCCTGCGTCAACTGAAGGTCGGCAAGGGCGGCGCCGAACATGGGCCGCGTGCGTGCGTGAGCAAGCGATTCATCGAGCGCGCGGCGAGCAAAGCCGAGGCCGGCAGCGGCGACCGAGGCGCGGAAGATATCGAGCGTGCGCATGGCGATCTTGAAGCCTTCGCCGGCTGCGCCGAGGCGGCGGGAAGCGGGAATGCGGCAATTATCAAAACGGATCGTCGCCAGCGGATGCGGCGCGATCACTTCGATGCGCTCGGCAATCGAGAAGCCGGGATCGTCGGCAAAGACCACGAAGGCCGAGATGCCGCGGGTTCCCGGCGCTTCGCCGGTGCGCGCGAAGACGGTGTAGACGTCGGCAATGCCGCCATTGGAAATCCAGGTCTTCTCGCCATCGAGCACATAGTGATCGCCATCGAGACGGGCAGCGCAGCTCATGGCGGCGACATCGGAGCCGGCATCCTTTTCCGATAGCGCGAAGGCGGCGAGCCAGTCACCCGTGCGCACCTTGGGCAGAACGGCTGAACGCAATTCGGGCGAACCGGAGAGGCCGATGGCTCCGGTGCCGAGCCCCTGCATGGCAAAGGCAAAATCGGCAAGGCCGTCATGCCAGGCGAGCGTTTCGCGGGCGAGGCAGACCATGCGGGAATCGATCAGCGGCTCGCTGTCGGACGCGCCTGTCGCAGCAGTCAAAAGCCCGGCTTCGCCCAGTGACTTGACCAGCTTTCGGCAAGCGCTATCGATATCGGCGTGATCGATAGACGTCATCGCGCCGGATTTCACGAAGGCATCGACCTCGGCGGCAAAACGATGATGGCGCTCCTCGAAGAAGGGCCAATCCAGATGATCGCGCGTCGGGCCGGGGAGGCTGTTTGTCGCGGACATCCCCTCAATCCCCCTGGAATTCCGGCCGGCGCTTGGCGGCGAAAGCCTCGAAGGCGCGGCGGAAATCCTGCGTCGCCATGCAGATCGCCTGCGCCTGCGCTTCAGATTCGATCATTTCATCGATGCCCATCGCCCATTCCTGGTTCAGCATGGTCTTGGTCATGCCGTGCGCGAACCATGGGCCGTCGGCCAGCGAGCGGGCGAGCTTGACTGCTTCGCTTTCGAGGTCGGCGCCGGCGTGCAGGCCATTATAGAAGCCCCAGGTCTGTCCTTCCGCTGCCGTCATCGATCGGCCGGTGAAGAGGAGTTCGGCGGCGCGGCCCTGGCCGATGATGCGGGGAAGGATGCCGCATGCGCCCATATCCGCACCGGCAAGACCGACGCGGGTGAACAGGAAGGCGGTCTTGGCTTCGGGCGTCGCGAGCCTCAGATCGGAGGCCATGGCAAGGATGGCACCGGCGCCGGCGCAGATGCCGTCCACTGCCGAGATGATCGGCTGCGGGCACTTGCGCATCGCCTTGACGAGATCGCCGGTCATGCGCGTGAAGGCCAGAAGCTCGGGCATTGCCATGCGCGTCAGCGGCTCGATGATCTCGAAGACATCACCGCCGGAGGAGAAATTGCCGCCGGCGCCGGTCAGCACGATGGCGCGGATATCCGATGCATAGACGAGATCGCGGAAAAGATCGCGCAGTTCGGCATAGCTGTCGAAGGTCAGCGGATTCTTACGCTCAGGACGGTTGAGGCGGATGGTGGCGACGCGGCCGTCTTCGCTGACATCCCAAAGGAAGTGCTCCGGCTTATAATCCTTGAAGGGCTTCAGATGTCCCTTCATAGTCATGTCCCGATCGCTCATCCCTCAAATCTCCCCACCGGCAACCGCGATTGCCTGTCCATTGATCGATGCCGCGGCCGGAGAGGCCAGCCATACCACGGTATCGGCGACCTCTTCCGGCCTGACGAGACGTCCCTGCGGATTGGACTTCGTGAACTCGGCAAGCGCCTGCTCGGTCGTGCGCCCGGTCTTGGCAACGATCGTCTCGATCGAGCGCTGGATGATCGGCGTATCGGTAAAGCCGGGGCAGACGGCATTGACCGTGATGCCGGTTTTTGCCAGTTCGAGCGCCAGCGAGCGAGTGAGGCCGACGACGCCATGCTTGGCGGCGACGTAAGCCGAGACGTAAGCGTAGCCTTTCAGGCCGGCCGTCGAGGCAATATTGATGATGCGCCCGCCCGAGCCGCGAGCTTTGAGGTCAGGCAGAACTGCTTGCGTCACGACGAAAACACCCGTCAGATCGACTGAGAGGACCTGATTCCAAGCTTCAAGACTCGTCTTCTCGAAGGGCGCGCTCGGTGCTTCGCCGGCATTGTTGACGAGAATATCGACGGGGCCGAGTTTTTCGCGTGCCTTGGCAAGACCCTGGGCAACGGCGTCGGGGCTGGTGACATCGAAGCCATCGACCACGAATGCATGAGCGCCGATTTCGGCGGCAACCGCTTCGAGCGGCTCGCGGCGGCGACCAGCTAGGCTGACACGCGCGCCTTCGGCAGCAAGTGCCGTGGCGATCGCAGAACCTATGCCGCTGCCGGCCCCGGTGACGAGGGCGTGACGGCCGGCGAGTTTGCCCGAAGTCGTCATTCGATCCTCATTTCGCCGGTGCTGCCGTGGCCGCGCGGGCGAGGTTGGTTTCATACTGAGTCTTGCCGGAAACATATTGCTTCGGCCAGGGAATGGAAGTCAGGCCGATCTTGGCGGCTTCATGCAGCGCCCACGCCGGGTCCGCCAGATGCGGGCGGGCGATGGCGCAGAGATCGGCACGGCCGGCGGCGATGATCGAATTGGCATGATCGGCTTCCGAGATCGCACCAACGGCAATCGTCGGGATGCCGATCTCGTTGCGGATCTTGTCGGAGAAGGGCGTCTGGAACAGGCGGCCGTAAACGGGCTTTTCCTGCTTGGAGACCTGGCCCGAGGAGCAGTCGATCAGGTCGGCGCCCGCCTCCTTGAACATCCGCGCGAAGATCGCCGCATCTTCCGGCGTGTTGCCGCCGTCGGTCCAATCATGGCAGGAGAGGCGAACCGAGATCGGCTTGTCCGCCGGCCAGATCGCGCGCATCGCACGGAAGATTTCCAGCGGGTATCGAGCGCGATTTTCATGGCTGCCGCCATAGTCGTCCTCGCGCAGATTGGTGAGCGGCGACAGGAAGCTCGATAGCAGATAACCGTGAGCGCAATGCAGTTCCAGCCAGTCGGCGCCGGTCTCGATGGCAAGCTCCGTCGAACGGATGAAGTCGGCCTTGACGCGCTCCATATCGACGCGATCCATGGCCTTCGGTACCTGGCTGTTCTTGAGATAGGGAATTGCTGACGCCGAGATCAGCGGCCAGTCGCCTTCGGGGAGCGGCTGGTCGATGCCTTCCCAGGCAAGCTTCGTCGCACCCTTGCGGCCGGCATGGCCGAGCTGGATGCCGACCTTGGCGGCGCTGTTCATGTGAACGAAATCGACGAGCCGTTTCCACTGCGCAGCCTGTTCCTCGTTCCACAGACCGAGGCAACCCGGCGTGATGCGCGCATCCGGGGTGACACAGGTCATTTCTGCAAAGATCAAGCCGGCACCGCCGAGGGCGCGCGAGCCGAGATGAACGATGTGGAAATCGTTCATCACCCCATTCTCAGCCGAATACATGGCCATCGGCGAGACGACGATACGGTTGACGAGCTGGACCTCGCGCAGACGATAGGGCGTGAACATCGGCGGCAGGCAGCGGTCGTTACCGACGGCAAGGCCGGATTTTTCCGCGAACCAGCGCTCATAGCCTTCAAGCCAGGTCTTGTCGCGAAGCCGCAGATTTTCGTGGCTGATGCGCTGCGAGCGGGTCAGCATCGAATACATGAATTGCGGCGGCTCGAGCGTATCGGCATAGCGGTGGCCGACGACCTCGAACCATTCCATCGCATTGCGGGCGGCATTCTGGATTCGGGCGACATCGACGCGGCGGATTTCCTCATAGGTTTCGAGGACGGCCGGTATCTTGTCCTTCTCCTGCCCGTGAATCTGGAACTGCCGCGTCAGCTCGATCGCGTCATCGATGGCGAGCTTGGTGCCCGAGCCGATGGCAAAATGCGCGGTGTGGGCGGCGTCCCCCATCAGCACGACATGGGAATTGCCGTTGAAATGGCTCCACTTGCCGCAGATAAGGCGGTTGAAATTCAGCCAGGCCGAGCCACGAATATGCCGCGCATTGGTCATCAGCGAAGCGCCTTCGAGCACTTCGGAAAACAGGTTTTCACAGAAGGCGATGGAGCCGTCCTGGTCCATCTTGTCGAGGCCATGGGCAAGATAGGCCTCTTCCGTCGTCTCGACGATGAAGGTCGAGGTCTTGTCGTCGAACTTGTAGATATGCGCCTGGAACCATCCGTGATCGGTGCGGCGGAAATCGAAGGTGAAGGCGTCGAAAAGCTTGTTGGTGCCGAGCCAGATATAACGGTTCGGCCGGGTGATCATGTCAGGCTGGAAGACTTCCGGGTAATGATTGCGGATCTTGGAATTGAGGCCGTCCGAGCCGATGATCAGATCCGCATCGGGATAATCGAGGTCGGAATTGACGTCCGTCTCGAAGATCAATTCGACGCCGAGCGCTTCGCAGCGACGCTGCAGGATATTCAAAAGCTTCTTGCGGCCGATGCCGACAAAGCCGTGGCCTGACGTGCGCTGGCGGGTGCCCTTGAAGAGGACTTCGATATCGTCCCAATGGTTGAAGGCATCTTCGATTTCGGCGGCACTTTCCGGGTCCCATTGGCGCATTGAAACCATGGTCGCATCGGAGAAGACGACGCCCCAGCCGAAGGTGTCATAAGGACGATTGCGCTCGACGACGCGGATGGAGTGTTCGGGATAGAGCTTCTTCATCAGAAGCGCGAAGTAAAGCCCTGCGGGGCCGCCGCCGATACAGACGATGCGCATCGCTTTCCCTCCTCGTTCGGCCGAAGCCGATCTCAAAATAATTTAAGTTTAAAATATATTGTTGAGGCCATTCGTCAAGGCTTTTCCTCCCCAAATCTGCGGACGGCTGATAGTCACGCTACTGTGCAAATCGGAAATTTCGCTTCCAAATCAATGGGAATTCAAAACTAGTTTAGGCTTAAAATTTCTTGCTTGAACATTCCGCGCTTCGGTGCGATCTTTTTCAGCAATGCCACATGCGCCGCGGGGAAACGGCGATGCTGGCGATTTTATCGATAAGAATGCGGGAGCAAGGCAATGCTGGGACCAACCGGTCATACCGATACATTCACGCGAGACAATCTGCCGCCCTTCGATGAATGGCCCGAACTGCGGATGGAGGGTTTCGACTATCCGGAATGGCTGAATGCCGGGTTCGAACTCAGCGACCGCATGGTCGAGAAGGGTTTCGCCGATCACGTGGCCCTGATCGGCAACGGACGCCGCCGCACCTACAAGGAGCTGGCGGACTGGACCAACCGCATTGCGCATGCGCTCATCGAGGATTTCGGCGTGAAGCCGGGCAACCGCGTTCTTATCCGCTCCGGCAACAATCCTGCCATGATCGCCTGCTGGCTGGCGGTGACGAAGGTCGGCGCCGTCGCGGTCAATACCATGCCGATGCTGCGGGCCGGCGAGCTTTCGAAGATTATCGACAAGGCGGAAATCTCGCTTGCGCTTTGCGATACGAGGCTGCTCGAAGAACTCGTCACCGCGGCCAAGGATAGCCGCTTCCTGAAGCAGGTGGTGGGCTTCGACGGCACCGCCAACCACGACGCGGAACTTGACCGCATCGCGCTCAACAAGCCGGTGCGCTTTGAAGCGGTCAAGACCGGGCGGGACGATGTGGCGCTGCTCGGTTTCACCTCGGGTTCGACGGGTGTGCCGAAGGCGACGATGCATTTCCATCGCGATATCCTGATCATTGCCGACGCCTATGCCAAGGAAGTCCTGCAGGTGACGCCGGATGACGTCTTTATCGGCTCGCCGCCGATCGCCTTCACCTTCGGACTCGGCGGTCTGGTCGTCTTTCCCTTGCGCTTCGGTGCATCGACGGCGCTGCTGGAAAACGCTTCGCCGAAGAACATGGTCGAGATCATCCAGGAGTACGGCGCGACCATCAGCTTCACCGCGCCGACAGCCTATCGCGCCATGCTGGCGGCGATGGAAGAGGGGGCGGATCTCTCCTCGCTTCGGGTCGCGGTTTCCGCCGGCGAGACGCTGCCGGGGCCGATCTTCGAGGAGTGGACGCGCAAGACCGGCAAACCGATCCTCGACGGCATCGGTTCGACCGAGATGCTGCATATCTTCATCTCCAATCATCTCTCCGATGCGAAACCGAATTGCACGGGAAAGCCGCTGAGGGGCTATGAGGCTCGCGTCGTCGATGACGAGATGAACGAGGTGCCGCGCGGGACCATCGGCAAACTCGTCGTTCGTGGGCCGATCGGCTGCCGCTATCTCGCCGACCAGAGGCAGGCCGATTATGTGCGGGATGGCTGGAATGTGACCGGCGACAGCTTCGTTCAGGACGATGAAAGCTATTTCCACTTCGCTGCCCGCTCCGACGACATCATTCTTTCGGCTGGCTATAATATTGCTGGGCCGGAAGTGGAGGCAGCCCTTCTTTCGCATGCCGAGGTGCTGGAATGCGCCGTGATCGGCAAGCCGGACGAGGAGCGGGGCCATATCGTGCAGGCCCATGTGGTGCTGGCACCCGGTGTCACCGGATCGGATCTGCTGGTCAAGGCGCTACAGGATCATGTGAAGGCGGTCATCGCGCCTTACAAATATCCGCGTTCGATCATCTTCGTCGAAGCTCTGCCGAAGACGGAATCGGGCAAGATACAGCGTTTCCGCCTGCGCAACTGAACGTCCGGGTGCTTATCAGGCAGCGTTTTCGTGGTCCGTCTCGCGACCGAGCCAATGCGGATCGATTTCCGGCAGGGGAATGGCGTCGAGCAGCATGCGTGTATAGGCGGAAGTCGGTGCCGTGAAGACGCGCTCGCAATCGCCTTCCTCGTCGACACGGCCATGGCGCATGACGTAAACGCGGTCGCAGACGGCACGGATGACGGAGAGATCGTGGCTGATGAAGGCCATGGACAGGCCGAGATCGCGCGAAAGCTCCTTCAGCAGATTCAAAACCTGCGCCTGGGTCGACACGTCGAGGCCGGAGACGATTTCGTCTGCGAGCACGAAATCCGGCTTCAGCAGGGCAGCACGCGCGATGCCGATGCGCTGGCGCTGGCCGCCCGAGAGTTCATGCGGATTGCGGTCGAGGCAGGCCTGCGGCAGCGTCACCCGCTCAAGGATTTCGGCGACCTGGTGCTCGGCGTCTTTCCGATCAGAAGCGAGTTTGTGGAGTAGCAACGGCTCGACGAGGATGCGGCGGATCGTGTGGCGCGGATTGAGCGAGGCCATCGGGTCCTGAAAGATCATCTGCATGCGACGGCGCAGCGGCCGCATGTCTGTAGCCGGCAGACGCGTGATGTCTCTGCCGTCGAAATGGATGCTGCCTGCCGTCACATCGACGAGCCGCAGTAGGGCGCGGCCGAGGGTCGTCTTGCCCGAGCCGCTTTCGCCGACAATGCCAACTGTTTCGCCGCGGCGGATATCGATATCGACGCCGTGCAGTACCTTGATGCCAAGGCCCGGCGGGCCGAACAAATGCCGCTTGGCACCATAGGTGACCTCGATGCCCCTAGCGGACAGGAGATTGTCGGAAACGCTCATCGGCCGCCCTCCGGAATGCCGATTTCGCGGCGCAATTGTTCGAAAACGGCCTGCGGCACCGGCGTCAGCCCGGCATTCGGCCGGTCGTAGCGCGGCCCGGCCGATATCAAGGACTTTGTGTAGATGTGCTTGGGATGCGTCAGCACGTCGCTCGTGCATCCATCTTCGATCACCTTGCCGGCGTAGAGCAGCGTCACGCTGTCGCAGATCTGGGCGACGACGCCGAGGTCGTGCGTGACGAAGATGACGGCGGTGCCATGCGCTTCCTGCAGTCCGCGGATCAGCCGCAAGATCTGCTTCTGCACGGTGACATCGAGCGCTGTGGTCGGCTCGTCGGCGACGACCAGCTTCGGCTCCAGCGCGAAAGCGGCGGCGATCAGGATGCGCTGGCGCATGCCGCCAGACAATTCATGCGGATAGGCGCGCAGCACGCGTTCTGGATCGCGGATATGCACTTCCTCAAGCAGCTTCAGCGCGCGCCGGCGTGCATCGCCTGATGACATGTGCCGTTTCAACCGCAAGCCATCGGTCAGTTGCGCCTCGATGCGCCGGCCGGGATTGAGTGCGGTTTGCGGGTCCTGCGGGATCAGCGAGATTTCGCTGCCCATGATGCCACGCAATTCGCGGGCAGAAAGCGTGAGCAGGTCGCGGCTTTCGAACAGGATCGAGCCGCTCATGATGCGCACGCTGCGCGGCAGAATGCCGAGTACGGCTTTGGCGATAGTCGATTTTCCAGCGCCGCTTTCGCCGACGAGCCCGCGCACTTCGCCACGCTTCAGGGTGACGGAAACGTCGCGCAGGATCGGTGCGCCGCTGTCACGGTCGGATATGGCGCTGAGGCCGGCAATGGAGAGAAGCGGAGATGTCATCGGCGCATGACCGGATCGAGGGCGCGGCGCAGGCCGTCGCCGAGTTGATTGAAGGCAAGCACCGTCGCGAAGAGCGCGATCAGCGGCACGACCAGCACCCACCAGCCTTGATAGATCATCTGCCGCCCCTCGGCGATCATGCCGCCCCAGGTCGGCGTGTCCGATGCGACAGACAGGCCGACGAAGGACAGAATGGCTTCGACGATGACGGCGATGCCCATTTCCAGGCTGACAAGGGCGATGAGCACGGGCGTCACATTGGGCAGGATTTCGCTGAAGAGGATTCTGGCCCGCGAAAAGCCGATGGTGTGGGCTGCGGTCACATAGTCCATCCGCGCCTGTGCCTGCGTTTCCGAGCGCACGACGCGACAGAAGCGTGTCCAGTCGATGATGACGATGGCCGCGATGACCGAGTGCACGCCGGACCCGAAGACGGCCACGAGCAGGATCGACAGTAGCACCGGCGGGAAGGCCATCCAGATATCGACGAGGCGGGAGATCACCTTGTCGATCCAGCTGCCATACCAGCCGGCGAGAAGGCCGAGCAACGTGCCGATCAATGCCGCAAGTCCGGCTGCGACGAAGGCGACCGTGAGCGCGATGCGTGTACCGAAGATGGCGCGAGACAACACATCGCGGCCGAGATCGTCCGTGCCCAGCAGGAAGCCGGGATCGGACCCCTCGATCCATGCCGGCGGCAGAGTGCCGGACATCAGATCCTGCTCGAGCGGATCCTTCGGCGCAATATAAGGCGCGAAGATCGCGAGGATGAGGAGGATGAGAATGAAACCGCCGCCGAAGATCACCTTTGGCTCGGAAAGCAGCGCCCGGACGCGCTTCGCCATTCTGGAGGATGGTCGCGGCATGGCAGGCGAGGTGACTTCAGCCATGGGCGAGCCTCGGATTGAAGGCCGCGACGAGAAGGTCGACCGCCAGATTGACGAGAATGAAGAGAGCGCCGAAGACCAATACTAGGCCCTGTATCAGCGGCAGGTCGCGGTTGATCACGGCATCGATCGCCATGTTGCCTATGCCGGGATAGGCGAAAATGCGTTCGACGATGACGGTGCCGCCGATCAGGAAGGTGAATTGCACGCCGGTCAGCGCGATCGTCGGGCCGACGGCATTGCGTAGCGCCTCCTGCAGCACCAGCCGCAGCTCGGACATGCCTTTCAGCTTGGCGAGCAGAATATAGTCCTGCACCATGGCCTCGGAGAGCGCTGCCTTCAGCACGCGGGCGATGATGGCCGCTAGCGGCAGGCCGAGCGCCATGACCGGCATGACCATATGGGCGCAGATGTCCACGAAGATACCGAAGCGAAACGTTACCAGGCTCTCCATGAGGTAGAAAGGGGTAGCGAATTGTGCGTCGATGCTCGGATCGATGCGTCCGGAGAGTGGGAAAAGCGGAAAGAGAACGCCAAGGACAAGAACAAGTGCGAGAGCCCAGACGAAATCCGGAACGGCAAGGAAAAGGCCGTTGAGGCTGTCGATCAAAGGCTCGAAAATCGTACGGCGGGCGAGCGTGCCGATGATCGCGACCGCGCCGCCGAGCAGAATGGCCAGCACCAACGCGGCAAAGGCAAGCTCCAGCGTTGCCGGGAGGCGCTCGCCGAGCAGGGAGAGCACATCGCGCTTCAGGGAGATCGATGTCCCGAAATCGCCTATCAGAACCGATTTCAGCCAGAGCCAGAATTGCGTGGTCAGGTTTGCATCGAGGCCGTAATGGGCGCGGAGTGCTGCGATATCGGCGGGGCTTGCGCCCGGCGAGATCATCATCGCGATCGGATCACCCGGCACGACGCGTAACAGCACGAAGACGATCACCGCCACTCCGAAGAGGGTGATTGCTGCCATGATGAGGCGGTTCAATATGGAGACTGCTATCATGCGTTATGAGTTCCGATCGCATGTGCTGACTATAACATGGAGAGTACAGGCCCCTCATCCGGCCTATCGGCCACCTTCTCCCCGTTCTGACGGGGAGAAGGGGATAGACGCACCCGCGGCCTTCCTTCCGAGCGTCTTTCCAGACGAGGGCACAGGGGTCGTCCCCTCTCCCCGTCAAAACGGGGAGAGGGCTAGGGTGAGGGGCAGCCACATACTCAAAGCCTGATGCATCAAGCCTTCGACACCAGCGTCGGCTGCAGGGCGCCGGAGACGTTTGGCGTTACCTTCAGGCTCGATTTGTAGACGATCGGCTGGGCATATTGCAGCAGCGGGATCACATAGCCCTGTTCGGCGATGTATTTGATCGCCGCCTTCCAGCCGGCAATGCGCTTTGCTTCGTCCTTTTCCACCCAGAGCGGTCCCAGCATGTCGTCGACATCCTTGGTCTTCCAGGCGGAGTGCGGCGAGGGGCCGAACATGGCAAAGCCGGTCGAGGTCGTCGGATCGCCGATGGCGTTGCCCCAATTGTAGAAGGCGGCCGGTCCGAGCTGGTGGGCGGCACGCAGCTCGTAGTGCTTGGCGATTTCGTAGACTTCGATTTCAGCCTCGATGCCGACCTTGCGCCACATGCCGACGATCGCCTGGATCATCTCGTAATCCTTCGGCTTGAAGCCGCGGGTCGTCTTGATGCCGAATTTTACCGGTTTTTCCGGCGAATAGCCGCTGGCGGCCAGAAGCTTCTTGGCCTGTTCCGGATCGTAAGGCGTTTTGACTGACGAGTCGTAGGCTTCATATTCCGGCGCTTCCAGCGTCGATAGCGGCTTGCCGTAGCCGCGCAGCAGCCGCTTGATGATCGCGTCCTTGTCGATCGCCATATTGGCGGCAAGGCGGACGTTCTTGTCGAGCATCGGGTCGACATTGCTGATGAAGATCATGCCGATGTCGGAGATCGGCGTGGCGACGCCTGATAGCCCTGGCTTCTTCTTTAGCCGGTCGAAATCCTCATAGGGGATTTCCAGCGTCACGTCGGATGAACCGGATTCGATTTCAGCGACACGGCTTGTGGTGTCCGGCACGAACTTGAAGATGACGGTGTCAAAGGCCGGCTTGCCGCCGAAATAGGTCGGGTTTGCCTTCAGGCGCAGATAGGAGTTGCCCTCATAGGCATCGACCATATAAGGGCCGGTGCCGATCGGCTTCTTCTCGAAGCCTTGTGCGCCCACCTTGGTATAATAATCCTTCGGCAGGACGTAGCCGGTGAGGAAGGCCATCCATTTGAAATAGGTTGGTTCGAAGCGAACGACATCGCCGGTGATGCGGTTGCCTTCCACCTTGTAATTGTTCGCGGTCGACCAGATGAACTGGATCGGATTGCCGGTTTCCTGCTTCGCGGCGCGCTCCAGAGACCAGACGACGTCGTCGGGCGTAAACTTGGAGCCATCGTGCCAGGTGACACCCTCGCGGACATCCATCCAGACCTTCGTCTTGTCGTCGTTCCAGCCCCAGGCCGTCAAAAGGCCCGGCTGGAACTTCAGGTCCGGTCCCTGGCCGATATACTGGTCGAAGATCGAGCGATAGATCGCCTGGATCGTCGGGTTGACGGCGGATGGGCCGGTCGTCGGATCGAAGGATGGCAAATTGACGTTGAAGGCGATGGTCAGCGTGCCGGCTTCGGCTGCTTCGACAGGCGTTCTGCCGGCTAGAATCCCAGTCACGAATGCGGCTGCGCCGAGGCTCAGGGCCTCGCGCCGAGTAAGCGTTGTCATGGTCACTCCGTTCCCCTGTTAAGCGACAGAAAAGCGTGACGCCCAACTGCCGCTGGCGATTTATTGTCGGAATGTTTTAATCTTAAAATACATATTTTGGAGCGGCAAGCGCTTTCTCTGGTGCTTGCAAAGAATCCGATGCTTTTTTGGCATCCATATTAAATGCGTACGCATATATCTGCGCTGCAACACAGGGAGCGAAGATTCCGATGTGGAAGGAGGAAGGCAATGGCTTGCCGCTTCGAACTTACTCCATCGAGCTGGATTTCATATTTGTTCGTTGACAGCTCAAGGAAGTTCAAAATATGATTTTGCAAATGATTTAAAACAAGCCCACAAGGGCAAAGGGGTAACGTCATGGCCGAGCGATCGTTTGCGCGCGAGGTCGAGGATCTGAAGCTCGGGGAAGGCGACATCTTCCGCGGCGAGGGTATTCTCGCGATCACCAAGGCACTTCTGCAATCCGGCGTCTCCTATGTCGGCGGCTATCAGGGTTCGCCGATTTCCCATCTCATGGATGTATTGGCCGACGCCAAGGATGTGATGCAGGATCTGGGTGTCCACTTCGAGACATCAGCCTCGGAAGCGGCTGCGGCCGCCATGCTGTCCGCCTCCGTCATGTATCCGGTGCGCGGCGCCGTCACCTGGAAATCGACGGCGGGCACGAACGTCGCTTCCGATGCGCTTTCCAACCTGTCTTCGGGCGGGGTCACCGGCGGCGCACTGATCATCATCGGTGAGGATTACGGGGAAGGCTCCTCCATCATGCAGGAGCGCAGCCATGCCTATGCGATGAAATCGCAGATGTGGCTGCTCAATCCGCGCCCGAACCTGCCGTCGATCGTGCAGGCGGTCGAGGAAGGGTTCGAGCTTTCAGAGGTGTCGAACACGCCCGTCATGCTGCAGGTGGGCATCCGCAGCTGTCATGTGCATGGCCAGTTCGTCGCCAAGGACAATAAGCGGCCGGCCTATACGCTGAAGCAGGCGCTTGAAAATCCGGTCCGCGACGTCAATCGCATCGTGCTGCCGCCGGCATCCTTCCTGCATGAGAAGGAGAAGCTGGAGAAGCGCTGGCCCGCTGCCGTCGATTTCATCAGGAAGCGCCAGCTCAACGAGTATTTCGGACCCTCGGAAGGCGATGTCGGCATCATCCTGCTCGGCGGCATGTATAATGGCGTGCTGCGCGCGCTGCAGCAGCTTGGGCTTGCCGATGTCTACGGCAATTCTGCCG
Source organism: Martinezella sp. CNPSo 3732 (assembly GCF_057784515.1). Taxonomy (NCBI): domain Bacteria; kingdom Pseudomonadati; phylum Pseudomonadota; class Alphaproteobacteria; order Hyphomicrobiales; family Rhizobiaceae; genus Martinezella; species Martinezella sp. CNPSo 3732. Next base: position 16,777 of record NZ_JBXSOO010000015.1, on the reverse strand, counting down.
TACCGCTTTACGTCCTAAACGTCGCCTATCCGCTTGTGGATGACCAGATCGCCGAATTCTGCGCCAACAAGAAGGCGGTGCTGATGGTGGAGGAGGGGGCGCCTGAGTATATCGAGCAGTCCCTGAATACCATCCTGCGCCGCCGCGATATCCAGACCAAGGTCGCGGGCAAGGACGTGCTGCCGATGGGCGGCGAATATACCGCGCCTGTGCTGATGAAGGGCATCAAGAATTTCCTCGAGGTTCACCAGCGCGTGCTGCTCGGCAACCAGCCGCCGCTACCGGATCCGACGCCGATCCTCAACGATCCGAAGATCAAGGCGCTTGCCGAAGTGGTGCCGCCGCGGCCGCCCGGTTTCTGCATCGGCTGTCCGGAACGGCCGATCTTCGCCGCCATGAAGATGGTCGAGAGCGAACTCGGCCAGCATCACATATCAGGCGATATCGGCTGCCACCTCTTTTCGATCCTGCCGCCCTTCAATATCGGCAGCACGACCATGGGCTACGGGCTCGGGCCGGCCGCCGCCTCGGCCTTCAATGTCGCGGCTGACAAGCGCGTGATTTCGGTCATGGGCGATGGCGGCTTCTGGCACAACGGCCTTGCTACTTCAGTCGGCAATGCGGTCTTCAACAAGCAGGACGGCGTCATCCTCGTCGTCGACAACTATTATTCGGCGGCGACCGGCGGGCAGGACATACCGTCCTCGCGCGCGCAGAACCCGCGCCGCAAGACCAACAATTCCATCGTCAATGCGGTCAAGGGCATCGGCGCGACCTGGGTGCGCCAGATCGACCGGACTTATGATGTCGCCAAGATGCGCGACACGCTGCGCGAAGCGCTGACCTCTAGGGAGCCGGGGCCGAAGATCATCGTCGCCTCCTCGGAGTGCATGCTCAACAAGCAGCGACGCGTGAAGCCGCAATTCGCCAAGGCGGTGAAGGACGGCAAGCGTGTGGTCAAGGAGCGCTTCGGCGTGGACGAAGATGTCTGCACCGGCGATCACGCCTGCATCCGCCTTTCCGGCTGTCCTTCGCTGTCGGTCAAACATACCGACGATCCGCTGAAGGACGATCCGGTGGCGGCGATCGACAATAATTGCGTGGGCTGCGGCAATTGCGGCGAGGTCTCGGAGGCGGCGGTGCTCTGTCCCTCCTTCTACCGTGCCGATATCATCCACAATCCGACGGGCTGGGATCGCTTCGTTGCTGGTCTGCGTTCCCGCGTCATCGGTTGGCTGCAGGCGCGCCGCCGTGCCGGCCGCATCGTCTTTTCGGATTGAGAGGGCGAGATGAACGAGCATGTGAGCATGAGTGATCTCGGCGCTGCCAGACTTTCGACGGACAAACCGCTGTCGCTTGCCATCCTCGCCATGGGCGGACAGGGCGGCGGCGTCCTGGCCGACTGGATCGTCGGACTTGCCGAGGCCGAGGGCTGGATGGCGCAGACGACCTCCGTGCCCGGCGTTGCCCAGCGAACGGGCGCGACGATCTACTATATCGAGATGCTGCCGGCGAAGGATGGTCACGCGCCGATCTTTTCACTGATGCCGACGCCTGGCGATGTCGATGTCGTCATGGCCGCCGAACTGATGGAAGCCGGCCGCTCGGTGCTGCGCGGCTTGGTCACGCCGGACAAGACGTTGCTGATCGCCTCGACGCACCGTTCCTTTGCGGTTGCGGAAAAGGAAAAGCCGGGTGATGGCATCGGCAATGCCGAAGTGGTGGTCGATGCTACGGATTTCGCCGCCAAGCGCACTATCGCCTTCGATATGGAAACGATGGCCGTCAGGAACGGCAGCGTGATTTCGGCCTCCATGTTCGGTGCGCTGGCCGGTTCCGGTGCGCTGCCGTTCGGCAAGCAGGCTTTCGAGGCGATGATCCGCGCCGGCGGCAAGGGCATCGAGCCCAGCCTGAAGGCGTTCAACGCTGCCTTCGACCGCGTCAAGGAGAAGCCGCGCGATGCGGTTTCCGCAACGCTGCCGAAGCATTTCGACGCGCTGCCAGAGACGGCCGGTCATCCTGCACTCGACCGACTGGTCAATCGTCTTCGCGCCGAATTTCCCGAAATTGCGTGGCCGCTATTGTTTGCCGGTGTCAAGAAGCTGACGGATTATCAGGACCCGGCCTATGCAGACGAATATCTGAGCCGTGTTGCCGCACTTCATGCGCTTGATCGCAAGGCAAGCGGCGCAAGCAAGGATTTTGCCTTCACCGTGCAGGCGGCAAAATATGTCGCAGTCGCCATGGCCTACGACGACGTCATTCGCGTTGCCGATCTGAAGGTGCGTGGCTCACGCTTCGAGCGCGTTCGCAAGGAGGTCGGCGCCAAGGACGACCAGATCGTCTACATGACCGAATACATGCATCCGCGGATGGAGGAGGTCTGCGGCACGATGCCGAAAGGCATGGGCCTTTGGATCGAAAGCCGGCCGCGCCTGTTTGCCCGGCTCGACCGCTTCGTCAACAAGGGGCGCCGCGTTCAGACCGGGACGCTCTTCTGGTTCCTCGGCCTCTACATGGTCTCGGCGCTGCGCCGCATCCGTCGCGGCACCCTGCGACATGCACGCGAGGTGGAGCATCGAGAGGCGTGGCTGGCGGAGGCGTGCAATCTGCTGACGGTGAGTTACGATCTCGCCGTCGAAGTGCTCGGCAACCGCCGCCTCGTCAAGGGCTATTCCGATACGCATGCGCGCGGGCTTTCCAAGTTCGACCGCGTCATGTCGGCGCTACCACTGCTGCGTGATCGCGAAGACGGCGCTGCGTGGATGAAGCGGCTACGCCAGGCGGCGTTGCTGGATGAGCAAGGTATGGCGCTTGATGGAGCGTTGAAGACTGTGGAGACGCTGTGATGGTGTCGTTTCAACCACTCGCCCTCGTGGTTCGAGGCTCCGGTCCTTCGGTCCTCCGCACCTCACCATGAGGGCTAACCGTTTGCGCTAGTTACGAAATTCGCTCCGCCTCATCCTGAGGTGCATCTTGAAGCGCAGCGGAAAGATGCCTCGAAGGACGAGGCGGCCACAGACACCCCGATCTCTTCAGATCTCGTGCTTGCGGATATTGTGCAGTACCTTGTGAAGTGTCGAGATGAAGGTGCGGTATTCGGCCTCGTCGACACCGTCGAACATCTGCAGGAACAGGTCGTACATGGTCGGCCAGACCTTCTCGAAGGCGGCGCGGCCTTCCTCGGTTATGGAGACATCGCGGATGCGCATGTCTTCGGCGCGGGGCTGGCGGCGGATATAGCCCTGCTGCTCGAGGGAATCCAAGGTGCGGCTCATCGTCGATTGCTCGGTCACCGCAAAGACGGAGAGCTCGTTGATGGTGACGCTGGAGGAGACGCTGAGGACGGCAAGCGCGCGCATCTTGGCGGTCGTCATGTCGTATTCGCGCAGCTCCTCCGAAAGGTTGGCGTTCCAGCGCGCCATCAGCCGATTCATCAGATAGGGTGCGAAGTGATTGAGGCCGATTTCGCCCATGGTCGGGCGCTTTGCGTTCTCATCCCGCTTGCGCCTCAAAATGGTGCCTGAAAACCGTTCCTCCATCGACGAAACTCCTCCTCCGGAAACGTGTTACTTCAGCGATGATGCGAGCAGGAAGCCGGAGCCCCCACCAAGGCCCGCACCGGGATGCGCCGACGCGCCGATGTGGTAGAGGCCCGATATGTGGGTGCGGTGGTTAACAGATGACTTGAAAGGACGCCAGATGAAAAGCTGGTCGATGCCGCAATAGCCGCCGTAGGGATCGCCGCCGACAAGGTTCATATTCATCGCCTCCAGATCGCCAGGAGAATAGGCGCGGCGCGCGAGTTTTATGCCGGAGAAGTTCTCGATATGGCTGGATAGAAGCGCCTCGATGCGGTCGGCATAGCGCTCGCGCACCTCTTCCGTCCAGCGTCCATCGTTTGGCGTTTCGATCTCGCCGGCGGCATCGCCCTTGATATGGCGCGGCGCTTCGGGAAGCTGCAGCCAGAGGATCGACTTTCCTTCCGGTGCGCGGCTGGGATCGAGCGCGACAGGCTGCCCGACGCAGACCGTCGGTTCGGCCGGCAGAAGCCCGCGCTCACATTCGTTGGCGGCGCGCGAGACGCCGTCGAGGCCGGAGGTGAGGTGCAGCAGCGCCACCTTGCCGAGCTCGGCATTGGCCTTCCAACGCGGCGGCTCGGAAAGCGCATAGTGGATCTGCATATCGCCCTTGCCGTAGCGGTAGCTGGCAACGCCTGATTTGACCTCCGGCGGCAGCGGATCCGGCCAATCCTTCATCAGCCGCTCATAAAGCTGGTTGGGTGTGACCGAGCAGATCACGCCGGCCTTTGCTCTCAAGGTGTCGCCATTCGTAAGACGTATGCCATCGGCACTGCGATTGGCGTCCGGAATGATAGCCTCGACATCGGCACTCACGCGAATCTCGCCGCCGTTGTCGGTGATCAGCCGTTCGAAGGCCGTCAGCAGTTTTTCGGCGCCACCCTTGACGATCGGCGCGCCGCCCAATTCCAATGCAAAGCCGATCACTTTCAGCATTTCGGCGGAATAGGCGCTTTCGGGCCCGAGGCCGCAATGAAGCACCCACGGCGCCCAGAGCGCATGGATATCCTCGGATCTGTAGCTGGTTTCGAGATAGCCGCGTGCCGGCGTCAAAGCATCGCCAAACCAGGCAGCGAGCTTGCGCAAGCCACGATTCCAGCCCTGCTTGCCGATGGTCTTGAGCATCGATCCCGACCACAATGCACCGCCGAGCAGCGAAAACAGGAATGGCGCATCTGCGGCCAGCGCTTCCATCTCACGCGAGAAGGTCTGCCCATCGCCGAGCGACAGTTCATCGAAGGTGGCGATATTGCGCCGCCGGTCCTTCGAAAAGATCACATGCGAACCGTCAGGCCTGAGCACGCCCGTTGGGAGGTCGGCATGGGCGAATTCCAGGCCTCGCGCCTCAAGATCCTTGCCGATGGCGCCATAGGCCGGCGAGGTGAGGAACAGCACCATGGTCGTTGCCATGACGTCGTGGATGAAGCCGGGCTCGGTGATCTCTTCGGTGCGTAGGCAACCGCCGATGCGGTCGTTGCGTTCGAGGACAAGAGCCTTGTGGCCCTTTTTGCCGAGCATGGCGGCTGCGACGAGCGCATTTATGCCGCTGCCGACGATGATGTAGTCATGATCGCCCATTGCCGCCCCTCACTAAAGATGAATAGAAAGGAGGAGCCTGCCCCAGGCTCCCGCCTCTTCAGCCTATCATGCAATCAATGCCAGTGCGCGAACCGGCGAACCGGTGCCCTTGACGAACTTCAACGGCGCGGCGATCAGCACGGCGCCCTTGGCCGGAAGCTGGTCGAGGTTCGAGAGGCTCGCCAGACCATAGCGATTGGCCTTGTGCATGAGGTTGTGCGCCGGGAAGGGCGGGTTCATGCCACCGGCGGAGCCGGCGTCGGTGCCGATCGTTTCCGAACCCCAGCCGATAATGCCCTTGGTCAGCAGATATTCGATCGCCTCGGCCGTCGGGCCGGGAGAATGCGGGCCGTTTTCATCGGCATTCAGGAAGGTTTCCGTCGAACCGTTTCGCTTGTACCAATCGGTGCGCAGCAGCACCCAGCTGCCGGCTTCGATCGCGCCGTTCTGGGCTTCCCATTCCTTGATGCTCTCGACCGTCAGCAGATAATCGGGATTGGCGGCGGCTTCCTTGGAGCGGTCGATGACATTGACCGGCGCCACGAAATTCTGCGGCGGTATGGTGTCCGTCGTGTTGTTCGGGTTGTCCTTGCCGGTAATCCAGTGGCAGGGCGCATCGAAATGAGTGCCAGTGTGCTCGCCGAGTTCCAGCCAGTTCCATGCCCAGAAGGGCCCGTCCTGATTGTATTCGGAGATCGTATGGACCTTGACGTTCGGCGTGTTCTTGCCGAACTGCGGCGGCAGGTAGAGCACCGGTGTGTCGGGTCCGAGCGGCGCGGTGAGATCGACGACCTTGACAGAGCCCGAAAGCAGGGCCGAGGCGAGGCTGGCGAGAGTGGTAGCGGTCATATTTTGAGTTCCCCTTGTTGTCGCATGATCCCATGCAGAGAGCCTTTTTGCGGGTCTTTTGTTCAGGATCAGGCATGAAGTCGGTATCGCCCGGCGCGGGGTGCCTTTCCTCCTGGCACCGGATCCGCGCGGCGGCGGAATGAAGGGAGCCTATGTCACAATATATGATATTGCAAGCATTCCGCTCGGGTTCGCGGAGCCAATTTTGGCCTAAAATCGGCCGCCGTCATGAGTTTGTAAGTTGCTGAAATAAGACGGCATTCTTCGAGTTAATTCGATAGATCGCTACCAATAGTTGCTTTTGTTTCCTAAAGTTCGCGCCGGTAGGTACTTGAAGCTTAAAACTCAAAATGTATGCATGTGATAATAATAATCACAAACCAAAAAGGGGCAGACGATGAGCTATGATGCAATCATAGTCGGGGCCGGTCACAATGGGCTGGCGGCGGCGGTGCATTTGGCCGCGAAGGGCTGGAAGGTCGCCGTCATCGAGGGAAATGCAGAGCCCGGCGGTGCCGTCAAGACCCGCGAGGTGACGCTGCCCGGTTTCCGGCATGATCTCTGTGCCATGAACCTCTCCATGTTCGCCGGCTCGGCCTTCTTCGCGCAGTATAAGAACGAACTTTTGGCCGAAGGGTTGGGCTTCGTACCTGCAGCGGATTGTTTCGCCAGCGTCTTTCGCGATAACGCCTATCTCGGTGTCAGCACCGATCTGGAAAAGACCGCGGGAGCCATCGCCGATATCTCGCCGCAGGATGCCGCAGCATGGCGCACTATGCTTTCTACGTTCGGGACGGATGCCCCGCACATTTTCGGCCTGCTCGGCTCGCCCATGCCTTCGATGGCCGCCGCCAAGGTCGTCTGGAAAGCCTGGCGCGAGAAGGGGACGGGTTGGGTCTACGACACGGTGCGCATGCTCTTTGCCTCGCCACGCGATTTTCTTGATGCCCGTTTCCAGAATACCAAACTCAAGACGATGATGGCTGCCTGGGGGCTGCATCTCGATTTTGCACCGGATGTCGCCGGCGGCGCGCTCTTTCCCTATCTCGAATCCATGGCCAATCAGGCATTCGGCATGGTGATCGGCAAGGGCGGTGCCGATACCATCATCAAGGCCATGGCTGCCGTGCTGAAAAGCAAGGGCGGTGAATTGATGCTGGGAACGCGCGTCGACAAGATCGTCACGGCAGGCGGTAAAGCGACGGGTGTCGTGCTGGCCGATGGACGCCGCTACGAGGCGAAACGTGCCGTGATTGCCAATGTCCATCCGCAGATCCTGTTCGGCAAGCTGCTGGATCAGGATCCGGCGCGCCAAGAGTTTGACGGCAAGGTATCCCGCTTCCGGGCCGGTCCCGGCACGATGATGATCCATCTGGCGCTGTCGGGCCTTCCGGATTGGGCCGCGGGCAAGGCATTGCAGAATTTCGCCTATGTGCATATCGCGCCGGATCTCGAAATGATGTCGCGTGTCTATGCCGAGGCTATGGGCGGCCTGCTGCCCACCGAACCTGCGCTCGTGGTCGGACAACCGACGGCCATCGATCCGTCACGCGCGCCAGCCGGGCAGCATGTGCTTTGGATACAGGTGCGTGTCCTACCGGCGGAATTCCATAGTGATGCCGCCGGTCAAATCAGCGGCGCGGGCTGGGATGAGATCAAGGATGCCTATGCCGAGCGCGTTCTCGATATCGTCGAACGCTATGCGCCCGGCTTGCGCGGCAAGATATTGGGGCGCTCGGTCTTTTCGCCGGTCGATCTCGAACGCGAGAACCCGAACCTCGTCGGTGGCGACAATCTCTCCGGCAGCCATCATCTTGACCAGAATTTCCTGTTCCGCCCCGTCGCCGGCTATTCGCGATACAAGACGCCCGTGACATCGCTTTACATGTGCGGAGCTTCGACATGGCCGGGCGCGGGAACGGGCGCCGGCTCCGGCTTCATGTTGGGGAAAATGCTGGCAAAGTGACAGTTATGCGACTTGACGGTCAAACCTTTGACATTTCAAATATCGTCCCCTAGATCGCTTAGATTAATGATGCGGAATGATAGGCCGAGGCGACGTCATGACAGAGTCCGAGAGTGCAACCGTTGACCTGGAGATCATCGTTCAGGGAGCGCAGGAAGGCAAAAAGCTGGAGCTGCGGCTCTGGCTGCGCATGCTGTCGACCACGAAGCTGATCTCGCAGGAAATCCGTCGCCGCCTGCGCAACAAGTTCGGGGCGACCTTGCCGCAATTCGACCTGATGGCGCAGCTCTATCGCGAGCGGGAGGGCTTGCGGCTCGGGGAGCTTTCGAAGCGCACCATGGTCACCAACGGCAATGTCACCGGGCTGGTCGAACGGCTGGAAGCGGATGGCCTTGTGCAGCGCGTGACGCCCGATGGCGACCGGCGTGTGACGGTCGCGAAGCTGACGGAAAAGGGCGAGACCCAGTTCGGCGCCATGGCTGCGGCGCATGAAGGCTGGCTGCGCGACCTGATGGCGGATGTGGAGCCTGCAATCGTCAGCGAGCTGTGGCGGGATATCGGCGCGGTGAAATCATCCGTCAGCAATCATCTTTCTGGTGCCGATTTCGACTAATCGATGCGCCGTTTGCCTGTTTCCAGCAATTCCGAACGGAAAACTGTTAATACACTTTTCCTTGAATTGCCTATCGCGCCCGCTCGTCCTTGAACTTCTTCTCAAGAATGCTGACGAGGCGGACCATCGGCCAGAGCAGGATGATATAGATCAGCGCGGCCATGATCAGCGGCGAGGGGTTGGCGTAGAAGCCTTGCGCGTTCTGTCCTTCTTTCAGTAATTCCGGCAGCGCCACGGTCGAGGCAAGCGACGTATCCTTGAACATCGACACGCAATTGCTCGTCGTCGGCGGAATGACGATACGCACCGCCTGCGGCAGCACCACCTTGTAGAGCGTGATCAGGAAGGGGATGCCAAGCGCTGCGGCCGCTTCGAACTGGCCGCGCGGCACGCTTTCTATGCCCGAGCGAAAGACTTCGGCCGAATAGGCGGCCAGCACAATGGAAAATCCGAGGATGGCCGACCACCAGGCGGAAAAGCTGATACCGACGAAGGGCAAAGCGTAATAGATCAGGATCAGCACGACCAGCATGGGCATGGCGCGCATGATGTCGATGTAGGCGATGGTCAGGAGCTGTAAAGGCTTGGGGGCATAGAGGCGGATCAGGCTGATGACGAGGCCGCCGGTTACGCCGATCAGGATGCTGACGACGCCAAGCGCGATGGTCATCCAAAGCCCGCGCAGCAGCTGCGGGAAAGCCGAGATCATGACGTCGGAATTGAGGAAGGTGTCGACGAAAGACATTGGCACTCCCGCGTGCGAAACGAAGACGAGGTTTCCTGCATCCGCGCCGGTCGTTGCGACCGGCGCAGTTCATTTCAATAATGATCTTTTGATCACGCCTTGGGGATAGGCAGTTCGGTGACGGTGGAGGAGCCTGCCGGCGGCTTGCCGCCGAACCACTTCTCGTGGATCTTTTCCAGCGTGCCGTCCTTCTTCATCGCGGTGATCGCATCGTTGATCTTGGCGACAAGCGGCGAATCCTTGGTCATCATCAGGCCGTATTGTTCACCGGTCTTGATGCGATCCTTGATGGCAAAGCCCTTGGTCTTGACGAAGAGATACTGCATGCCGGGGATGTCACTGACGACGGCATCGATGCGGCCGGCCCCGAGATCGAGGAACATATCCTGCTGCGAATTGTAGCCCTTGATGTCGGCAAAGCCTTGAGCAGCCTTGTTGTCATTGGCCCATTTTTCACCCGTCGAACCCGAAAGCACCCCGATAGTTTTGCCCTTGAGATCGGCAAGCGCCTTGATCGAGCTGCCGTCCTTCGTGGCGACGCCCATGTCGGAATCGTAATAGGGCTGCGTGAAGGACTGCGATTTCAGGCGTTCCGGCGTAATCGTGATGGACGAGATCGCCACGTCGATGCGCTTGGAGCTGGTTGCGGCAAACAGAGCCTGAAAGCCGTAGTCTGCGATATTGGTCGTCATGCCGGCGCGCTTGGCCGCTTCGTTGACGATATCGACCTCAAAGCCCTCGAAGCCGCCATTCGCGGTCTTGTATTCGAAGGGCGGGTTGTTGGGATAAGAGCCGACGTTCAAGACATCGGCGGCATAGGCAAAATGGCTTCCGCCGGCGAGGCCGACGGCGGTCGCGAGGACCAGCAGACTGCGACGAGTCATGGACATTCTTTAGTCTCCCTCTGGTTATGGCCGCGGGCTTTTCCTCTCACCCGCGGGCTATTCCGTCCGCCCGACCGGCGGCCGTATCATGTCATCGCATTGACCATGCGATCGAGTGCGATGCGCATCTGTTCGGTTTCGCGGAAGGTGCACATGCGCAGGAAGGCCCGGGATGCCTCGCCGAAGTGATATCCAGGCGCCAGGCCGACGCGGGCCGTTTCAAGAATGCGCTCGCACAGCGCCGTTGCGTCGGGCTCGCCCTGCAGCGCGAAGAAGGCATACATGCCGCCGCGCGGCTTTTCCGGCAGGATGATGCCCGGTATCTTCGGCAGCTTCTCATAGGCGAGATCAAGGCCGGCCTTGATGCGCCCGCGGATTTCTGAAACCAACGGCTCGCCTTCGCGCAGAGCCGCCGCCGCGCCGGCCTGAACCATGGCCGAGGTGCCGCTGTTGATATACTGCGTCATCGCCCCCAGCTGGTCGGCGACGGCAGACGGGTGCGTCAGCCAGCCGACGCGCCAGCCGGTCATTGCCCAGGCTTTCGAGAAGCTGTTGATCGCGATCACGCGATCGCCGTCTTCGGCCACCTGCAGGATCGACGGGGCGATGTCGCCATCGAAATAGAGGCGGGCATAAACCTCGTCGGAGATGATCCAGATGCCGGTGCGGCGGCTGAAATCGAGCAGCGCCTGCATCTCTTCGCGCGAGGCGGTCCAGCCCGTGGGATTGGAGGGTGTCGACAGGAAAATGGCTCGGGTGCGGGCATCGCAGCGGGCGAAAAGCTTGTCGAAGTCGAGACGCCAGTCGGTATCGAAATCGAGTGACACGGCGCGCGGCTCGCCGCCGATCAGGTGGATGGCGTTATGGATATTCGGCCATTGCGGGGCGACGTAGACAACATTGGTGCCGACATCGACGAGCAGTTCAAGCGCCATATAAAGCGCCTGCATGCCGCCGGGGGCGACCGTAGTGCGCTCGATCGGGATAGGGCGCTTATGCCAGTGCGTCTGATAGTCGGACAGCGCTTCGTTCAGCGTCGCCAATCCGCGCATATTCGGGACGTAGAAGGTTGCGCCGTCGTCGAGTGCCTTCTTCGCAGCATCCCGGATGAACTCCGGGGTCACGACATCCCCTTCGCCGAACCAGAGTGGAATGACGCCGCCGAGTTCGCGGGCGCGCTTGGCAAGCACGGCGATATTGTCGGTGCGCATGTCGCGGATCTGGGCGCGAATGCCTTCGAGGGCATCGCGGCCCGTCATCACGTTCGGCAGGTTATGCTGCGGTAGAAGAGACAAGAAATTTCCCCTGGGAATTCTGCATCGTGGGGTTCAAACGGCTGCGGCAACTTTCGCTTTTGCAACCCCTCAATTTCGAATGGTTATCCAAAAACAACTGCATTTCAAGGACAAATTTTAAGCTTAAAAAGTCTACCTTCCCGCTCAATTTCGCTTTGCCCTTTGAAATGGTAACGTACTGGTAGAAATCAGTTTTCCTTGTTCCCTGGCGCATGCTTTCCTTGTTTTGCGGCATCGATGCCGGCAGCCAGGCTGGTGCCTAGAAACATCGTGTCGCTTGCCAGTATGAAGAAGCTGATGCCGGCTTCCGACCATGTGCCGACATCGTCTGCCGAAGGTCGAAAGATACCGACCGCGCGACCGGTGGACAGAGCCGCTTGCGTAATGGTTCTGATTGCCGCATCGAGCCTGTCCTTGCCAGCAGGACCCATGGCGTCGATCGAAACAGAGAGATCGCCAGGACCGATGAAGATGAGGTCGACGCCATCGACGGCGGCGATCTCGGCGATATTGGCAAGCCCTTCGGCTGTCTCCACCTGGATGGCGAGGACCAGCTCCTTGTTGGCCTTAGCCAGATAATCCGGAATGCGGTAGCCATAGGCGGCGGCGCGGCCAGGGCCAACGCCACGGGCGCCGACCGGGGGATAGCGGGTGGCCTTCACGACTGAGCGCGCCTGCTCCGCCGTCGAAACGCGCGGCACGAGAACGCCGGCGGCCCCTGCGTCCAAGACGGCTGCAATATCCTCAGCCGCATGCCCGGGGACGCGGACCATGGCTGGAACGCGATGGACATCGGCTGCACGGATCAGATCCTCGATGCGGTCGCGGCTGATCTGCGAATGCTCCCAATCGATGCAGAGGAAATCGACGCCTGAGGCTGCCGTGACTTCGATTGCGACGGGATGCGGAATGGCCGCAAATGTACCGACGAGCAGCTTCTGCTCGATACAGTTTCGGCGGAAATCGCTCATCGTCATCCTCATTTTAGCGGTTTCTCAACGAGGGGTAGGTCGAAAGATACAACTGCGAAACGGCAATCTGCTCCGTGCTCAGAGCAGTTTTCCGTGCCGATCTGGTACCGGCACGGAGGCATTGCGGTGGCGGAGTTGTTCGGGCGCCGCCACCGCTCACAGGCACGGCTTACTTGCGCCGCGCCATGATCTCGGTCAGGACCGCGTCGAACCGGGCGATCTCCTCGACCTTGTTATAATGCACCAACGACACGCGGATGGCACCCGTTTCCATGGGCAAGCCAAGGCGCTTCATCAGGCGCGGTGCAAACATGTGGCCGTCACGCAGGCCGATGCGTTGCTTACCCATCTCGTCGGCGAATTCCTGCGGCGTGATGCCTGGCATGTTGAAGCAGATCGTGGGCACACGCTGCTCCAGGCGGTTCTCGTCGGAGACGCCGTAGATGGTGGCGCCGTGGCGCTTTAGAACCGCGATCATCTCGCGCGACAGCATCAGTTCGTATTGGCGGATTGCGCCCATGGCGGCGGCAAGCGCCTCGCGGCGGCTATGATTGCCATCAGGCAGGAAACGGCTGCCGAGGCCTTCGAGATATTTGACCGCCGCATTCATTCCGGCGACGTTCTCGTAGGTGAAGGTGCCGACTTCGATCTTGTAGGGCGGCACGTCCGGAATGAAGTCTTCCTTGAAGGTGGGAAGCTTGACCAGCGCGTCGTAGCGGCCCCAGAGGAAGCCCATATGCGGCGAGAAATTCTTGTAGCCGGAGCAGACGAGATAGTCGCAGCCCCAGGCCTGCACGTCGATCAGGCCATGCGGGCCGTAATGGACGCAATCCAGGAAGGTTTCGGCGCCGGCTGCTTGCGCCAGTTTGCAGACGCTGGCGACATCTACGATCGTGCCGATTGAATGCGCGGTGACGGTGCAGGCGACGAGCCGGGTCTTGTCGTTGAGCAGCGGCTTCAGGTCTTCCACATGCAGTGTGCCGTCCTCGCGCATGCGCCACCAGACGATTTTTGCGCCATCGGCTTCCAGCGCCATCCAGGTGGCGATGTTGGCGTCGTGATCCATGTCGGTGACGATGATTTCATTGCGCTCGCCGAGCAGCTTGCCAATGCCGAGGCTCACAAGCCGGATGAAGGAGGTGGCATTCTGGCCGAAGGAAATTTCCTCCGGGCGATAGGCGTTGACCAGCATCGCGACGCTTTCGCGGGCTTCTTCCAGATTGCGGTCGACGCCCTGGCTGTGCTGGTATTTCGCCATGCGCTGGACGTTGAAATCGATGAGGTGATTGGCAACCGCATCGACGACCGACTGCGGCACCTGCGCGCCGCCGGCATTATCGAGAAAGACGAAATCGCCAGCCTTCCGGATGGCCGGGAACATGGCGCGGATCTCGTCAACCGGGAAGCTGTTGTGGCCGGCGAATTGCGATACGAAAGCGGCGGAGCTCATGGGATCTCGTTCTGAATATTAGGATTGAAATCTTATTTTGATCATTTGATCACAAAATACTTTAAGGTTCAACCAAATTCATCGGCCTCTTTCTGGCGGCTAACGGCGGCTGGAGCTTGAGCCCTTGCGGGGCTCGTCCTGCGTGGCCGGACAGTAATCCTGCAGGATTTCGTGGGTGCGGCTGATATCGGCGACAATACCCTCGCGGGCGGCGGCGAAGTCTCCGGCCTTCAAAGCATTGACGATGGCAACATGCTCGCCGGCGGGATCGAGTTCGCCGCTGCGCATCAAAGGTTCTGCCGAGGCGGAGAGCATGCGCATATAGGGGCCGAAGCGCAGCCACAGGGTCTCGATCAACTGCAGCAGCACCTCGGAGCCCGAGGCGCGGTAGATGGTGAAGTGGAACTGCTGGTTCTTGGCCATGAGATCATAGACATTGGCGCCGCGGCCGATCACATGCTGCTCCCCGGCGATGCGATCGAGCGTCGCTATATCGCTGACAGTAAGGTTCGGAAAACCGAGCTCGGCGGCCAGACCTTCGACGGCGATGCGGGCGCGGCAAAGATCGTTCAGCCGGGCAAGCGTGACGATCGGGATGCGGGCAGAGCCGTTGGCTGCGACTTCCAAAGCATTTTCAGCCGCGAGGCGGCGCAGAGCCTCGCGGACGGGCATATTGCTGGTTCCGAAGGTTTCAGCGAGCGAGGCGATGGTCAGCGTCTGACCGGGATCGAAATTGCCTACCATGAGCGCGTTTCGGAGCTGCTGATAGACGCTCTCCTGGATCGTCGTTCTGGAGGACACCGGTTCCAGGGCTATGCGCACGCTTGCTTCCTCTCCACTTATCGGGACTCGTTCATGGTAGAACGAAGGGCGGGCGAAAGGAAAGAGGCCTCTCGGAATGGCGGTCAGGCTTCTTCGGCTTCCCAGCTTTCGTCATCGGCCGGATCATTCTTCGCCCGAGGCTTGTGTAAGCCGAGCCCAACGCCGATGAGGGCAAGCGCACCGCCGATCGCATGATAGGAATGCAGCTGTTCTCCAAGCAGCGCCCAGGCCAGCGCTGCAACGACGATTGGCAGGAGATTGATCAGCAGCGAGGTGCGGCTCGCGCCGAGCCTCTGGATACCGATCATCCAGCAGAGCGGTGCGAGGAGAGAGGTCGGGATCGCGGCATAAAGGATCAGCGGCAGGTTGGCCGTAGTGATTGGCGAGATATCGCCCATCAGGAAGATCGGGATCAGCAGCAAGGTCGAAAAGCCGATCTGCCAAAAAAGCTGCTGCCACATGGGAATCGGCATCGCCCAGCGTCTCAGCATGACCCCATAGAGCGCATTGGAGAGAACGGCGATGATCATCAGGCCGCCGCCAATGTGGACGCCGCCATTCACAAGGCGCATCGGATCACCCTGCGATGTCAAATAGACGAGCCCGATCAGCGAGATGGCGCCGCCTGTCAGGCTCGCCACGGTGAGCTTTTCGCCCGCCAGCAGGCCGGCTAGCACCGTCGAGAGAAGCGGCATTAGAGCGATCGTCACACCCATATTGACGGCCGATGTCGTCTTGGCCGCCTCGTAGGCGAGGCTCTGATAGATCACCATGCCGAGGGCACCGAGAATAGCGAGTTTCAGCCAGTGCTGCTGTAGCAGGGAACGATTGCGCCATGCCGCGCGGCCGACAAAGGGCAGGAGCACGAGAAAGGCCAACAGCCAGCGATAGAAGGAAATCGAGCCCGGCGAAATCACGCCCGCGGATGCCTTGGTGACGACGGTGTTGCCGGACCAGATCAGCACCGTCAGCAAGGGCGCAAGGCCCGCCGCGCTGACGATGGATGCGAAGGCATTCTGCTCGGTGCTCATGTGAGTGGTCTCTCGTCGTCTTGTGGCTTGGGGCGAAACGAAGGAGGGCGAATTGGGTTCGCCATCCTAAAGACTTTGTACTGCCTGTCCGAATTCTGGTATATAGCGAAAATAAGACAAGCAGTAGCGAAATGAGGACATGTCCAGCAGACCTCCACGCATCGAGGGTGATCCGCCCAACCCTGTTTCCTTCCGAACCGAGAATTATAGGGCAGGCACGGTTTTCCCAAAAAAGAGCCAGCCCTGGGGCGAGCTCAATTATGCGATTACCGGCGTCTGCGAGTTCGATATCGAAGGCATGCGCTATCTCTCGCCGCCACATTATGCCATCTGGTTGCCGCCGCAGACGATGCACGGCGCCGCGATCCAGCACGATCTGCGCTATGCGACCGTCTATGTCGAACGCGCTCTTTGCGCTGAGCTACCCGACAAGCCATCGACGCTCAGCATCAGTCCGCTGCTCAAGGCAATCCTGGCGGATTTTGCTGCGCGGGACGTTACGGTGCCGGAAACGGCTGCGGACTTACGGCTTGCACAGGTTCTGGTCGATCAGATTCGCCTGGCACCACGCTGCGAGAGCTATCTGCCGCTTTCCGGCGATCCGCTGCTCGGCCCGCTATTGAGCGCCTTGCAGGCCGATCCGGGTAACCGGCATTCCCTTGCGGAATGGGCGCGCCGGATGGGGACGACCGAGCGCACGCTGTCGCGCCGATGCCAGGACGATCTCGGTCTTTCCTTCAACGAGTGGCGGCAGAGACTGAAGCTCGTTTCTGCACTGTCGATGATCGAGGCCGGAGAGCCCGTGCACCGGATTGCAACGCAGCTGGGTTACAGCAACGCGTCGGCCTTCATTGCCATGTTCCGCCGGCTGACAGGCACGAGCCCGACACAGATGCGCTAGAGCGGTTCAGTTTTTCATGGAATCTCTGAACCGCTCTATCTCTTTGTTTTCGCGCAATTCCTGGCGGAAAACCGCTTGTCTTATGACTTTG
>NZ_JBXSOO010000014.1:0-163786 GCF_057784515.1 Martinezella sp. CNPSo 3732 | reverse complement strand
GGAGAGAGCTATTTAGATCACGGCTCCATCGAACTCGTTTATCGTTGACAGCTAAAGTTAATCGACCAGCACGAGGAGCGTTTTCGCCCTCCTCGTCGAGTTCGCTATCACAAGGTGGGAGGAGAACTAGGCTTATCCACGAGCAAGCTCAGCCTGCTGCTTCCGATCGTTCCTTGTCGCCATTGTCCAACAGCGAACCAACGCGCTCATCAAAATTGCATATTCTCCGCGCAAATTTTCAGATCGCTCAATTTTTCATCAACCGCCCAGCATCCTCCTATAACAAAATCAATGGCTTGCGATCTGGCACACCACTTGCTTCGTGTTATTCGAGTTGGTGGCTAGGGTTCCGGCGCTCCATTGCGAGCGTGGCTGGTCCGAGAGCCACCACCGGCTGGGGGAGAAATCCCACCGGATGCACGGCGGGATAAAAGCCCGGGAGACCTCGTAAGCCAAGGGATTGGCGGCGCGATGGTCTTTGCCGATCCCTTTTTGACAAAAGCAAAAGGGGAATTTCAATGCAGACTTTTTCGAAAATCCTTTCCGTCACAGCCCTGTCCGTGTCGCTGGCCCTCGGGCTTGGTTCGGTCGCCAGCGCCGCGCCGAAGACCAGCTTCAAGGTCGCTTGGTCGATCTATGTCGGCTGGATGCCCTGGGGCTATGCGAGCGACCACGGCATCGTCAAGAAATGGGCCGATAAATACGGTATCAATATCGAGGTCACTCAGTTCAACGACTATGTCGAGTCAATGAACCAGTATACGGCCGGCGCATTCGATGCCGTAACGCTGACCAATATGGACGGCCTGTCGATTCCGGCGGCGGGCGGTGTCGACACCACGGCGGTCATCGTCGGCGACTTCTCGAACGGCAACGACGCCGTCATCCTCAAGGACAAGACGAGCCTTACCGACATCAAGGGCCAGAACGTCAACCTCGTGGAATACTCCGTCTCGCACTATCTGCTTGCCCGCGCCCTCGACAGCATCAAGCTCAGCGAACGTGACGTGAAGGTGGTCAACACCTCGGATGCCGATATGGTCGCGGCCTATAAGACGCCTGACGTTTCGGCTGTTGTCACCTGGAACCCGCTGGTTTCCACCATTCTCGAAGACCCGACGGCCAAGAAGGTTTTCGACAGTTCGCAGGTGCCGGGCGAAATCATCGACCTGATGGTCGCCAACAGCAACGTGCTCAAGGACAACCCGAATTTCGGCAAGGCACTCGCCGGCATCTGGTATGAAACGGCCGCGCTGATGAAGGCCGACACGCCGGAGGGCAAGACCGCCCGCGAAGCCATGGGCAAGGCATCGGGCACCGATCTCAAGGGCTTCGACGCACAGCTCGCTGCGACCCGCCTTTTCGACAAGCCCGCCGATGCGCTCACCTTCACCACCTCGCCGAACCTGCCGAAGACCATGGATCTGGTGCGCAACTTCCTCTTCCAGAAGGGGCTTCTCGGCAATGGGGCACCTTCCGCCGATGTCATCGGCATCGAAATGCCCGACGGTAAGGTTCTCGGCGACGGCAACAACGTCAAGCTTCGCTTCACCGAAGCCTACATGAAGTCGGTCGCCGATGGCTCGCTCTGAGCCTTCTTGAACGGCGGCGCTAAGGCGCCGCCAGCCATTCCTTCCGCGGAGCCATTCATGCGTTGGATCAATACCAAGCCAAGTCCCGGTGCACAGCTTGCCTTGACGCTCTTGCCCTTTGCGCTGCTGATCATTGCCTATGCGATCGGTTCCGCCGCAAGGCTTGCCGAAAACGCCAATGACAAGCTGCTTCCGAATTTCGCCGGCTTTGCCGACGCCATCAACCGCATGGCCTTCATCGCCGATCCTCGCACGGGAGATTACCTCCTGTGGTCCGATACAGGAGCAAGCCTCATCCGGCTGCTTTCCGGCCTTGGCATCTCCACGGCGATCGCGCTTTGCCTGGGCATGCTGATTGGCATGCTGCCCTATTTGAGAGGGCTTCTGTCTCCCTTCGTCGCCGTCATTTCCATGGTGCCACCGCTGGCCCTGCTGCCGATCCTCTTCATCGTCATGGGCCTCGGGGAAACGTCGAAGATCGCCCTCATCGTCATTGGTGTTGCGCCGACGATGGTCCGAGACCTGGCCCTGAAGGCACTGGAATTGCCGCGCGAACAGATCGTCAAGGCTGAGACGCTTGGTGGCTCTTCCTGGCAGATCGCCCTCCGCGTCGTGCTGCCGCAGATCCTGCCGCGGCTGATCACGTGCCTCAGGCTGCAGCTCGGGCCGGCCTGGCTGTTCCTGATCGCCGCCGAGGCAATCTCATCCGATTCCGGGCTCGGCTACCGCATCTTCCTCGTCCGCCGCTATCTCTCGATGGACGTAATCTTTCCCTATGTCGTCTGGATCACGCTGCTCGCTGTGGTCATGAACTACCTGCTCGACCGTATCCGCATCGCCGTCTTCCCCTGGTCCGAACTGGAGAAGCAGGCATGAGCGAGCTCAGAATAGAAAGGGTCTGGAAGGAATATGGCGATCAGATCGTGCTTGAGGATGTCTCGCTGACGGTTGCCTCGCGTGCCTTCGTCGCGCTCGTCGGCCCCTCCGGCTGCGGCAAGTCCACCTTCCTGCGCATGCTTTTGGGGCAAGAGCAGCCGACGCGCGGTACGATCCTGCTCGATGGCACAGCTCTGCCCTCGGAACCCGGCGCCGATCGCGGCGTCGTCTTCCAGCGCTATTCCGTCTTTCCGCATCTGACGGCGCTCGGCAACGTACTGCTCGGCGAGGAACTTGCCTGCTCGCGCTACAAGGCAAGGCTCTTCGGCTCGGCGCGTCGCAATGCCATCGAGGAGGCACGTCAACTTCTCGCCGAAGTCGGCCTTGCCGGCGCCGAGAACAAATACCCGGCCCAGCTTTCCGGCGGCATGCAGCAGCGCCTAGCGCTTGCCCAGGCGCTCATCATGCGACCGAAAGTGCTGCTGCTTGATGAGCCATTCGGTGCGCTCGATCCGGGCATCCGCGCCGAAATCCATACGCTGATGAAGCGCGTCTGGCACGAAACGCAGATGACCGTGGTCATGGTGACCCATGACATGCGCGAGGCCTTCACGCTTGCGACCCGCGTCGTCGCCTTCGAGCGCCGCCGCGACCGGCCGGAGGAGAAGGAGCGCTACGGCGCCACCATTGCCAAGGACATTTCCATCTGGCCGCCGCGCATCGCCGGCGCAGCTTCGATCTTTGGCCCCGACCGGGACGGCCCGGTCTCTTCCCTGGGGCACCGCCGGGACGACCTGGCACCATCGGGAGACATTTAGCCATGCAGCATGTGAGACGTTCACCGGAAGACATCGCCGCCAATCGCGCACGGTATGAAGACCATCAAAGAAAGGGGCTGGAATTCGCGCCAAAGGTATTGCCGGCACCAAGCCCGCTTCCCGCCCCGCCGATCGACCCCGCCCTTGTCCTCCACCACGAAACCCTGCCCGGCGGCTGGTACTGGTCGACGCGCATCAGGGCGGGTGAGACGCTGCGCATCGCACAGACGCAGGGTTTTTCCGCGGTGTCGCTGATCGCCTGGAACGAAGCGGATTCAAGCGAACGGCTGAACCTCGTCGACACCGTCAAGGTGCAATGGACTACAGCGCTATCGAGGGGCCGGGTGATCTTCTCCGACATGGGCCGCGTCATGTTCTCGGTGACGGAAGATTCCTCCGGCGCCCATGATTGCCTGATGGGATGCTCCACCGCCGCCTCCAACGAGGCAAAATATGGCCAAGGCCTGCGCAACAGCCGCGATAATTTCATCCTGCTTGCGACGAAAGCAGGCTTGGATCGGCGCGATATCCCCGCCGCCTTCACCCTTTTCGCGCCCGTCCGAGTCGACGCGGACGGCAAGTTCGCCTGGAAACCGGAACTACTGCACGATGGCGATTATATCCATCTTCGCGCCGAAATGGACATGATCGTCGGCTTTTCCAACTGCCCTCACCCGCTCGATCCAAACCCGCATTACGCACCGAAACCGGTGACCGTGACCCGCATTGCCGCCCTGCCGATCGCCGAAGACGATCTGTGCCGCACGGCCACGGCCGAAGCCGTGCGCGGCTTTGAAAACAACGCATTCGCCAATCTTTGAGCCGAGAGAGACGATCATGAGCGATTTCATTCAGACCGCGCCTTCCCGCACGCTCGACAAGGCGGTGCAGGATCATTTCATCGCCGCCGAGGCTCCCTTCTCGACCATCGTGCGCAAGGGTCAGACGCTGCGCATCGAAGACAGCTACGGCCAGCAGGCGATCGATACGCTGTTCTACAATGCCGGGGATTATTCCGAGCGCTATTCCAACCAGGACACGATGCGTGAACAGGGCGCTGCCTATATCACCATAGGCACACGGATCATCTCCAACGAGGGGCGCGTCATGCTGACGATGACCGCCGACAGCTGCGGCCGTCATGACACGTCGGCGGGCGCCTGTTCCTGTGAGAGCAACACGGTCCGCTTCGGCCATGGCACGAAATATCTTCACGCCTGCCGAGACAATTTCGTGCTTGAGGTCTCCAAGCACGGCATGAGCAAGCGCGACGTCGTGCCCAACATCAATTTCTTCATGAACGTGCCAATCGAACCATCAGGTGAAATGACGATCGTTGACGGCATCTCCGCGCCTGGTGATTATGTCGAGCTCAAGGCCGAAATGGACGTGCTCCTCGTCATCTCCAATTGCCCGCAGATCAACAATCCCTGCAACGGCTTCGACCCGACGCCGATCCGTGTCCTCGTATGGGACGGTGAGGCCTGAGATGTTCAAGAAAATACTGATCGCCAATCGCGGCGAGATCGCCGTCCGGATCATCGGGACGCTGCGGCGCATGGGCATTACCTCCGTCGCCGTCTATTCCGATGCAGACCGTTTCTCAAAGGCATCCCTGATGGCCGACGAAGCCGTCAGGCTCGGCCCGACGCCGGCCTTGGAAAGCTATCTCAATGTCGATGCAGTCATTGCCGCCTGCAAGGCAACCGGCGCCGAGGCCGTACATCCGGGCTACGGATTTCTGTCGGAGAATATCGGCTTTGCCGAACGGCTGGCAAAGGAAGGCATCGTCTTCATTGGGCCGACGCCGGACAATATCGCCGCTTTCGGGCTCAAGCACACGGCGCGGGAGCTGGCGCGCGCAAGCGGGGTGCCGCTGCTGCCGGGCAGCGGCCTCGTCGAAACCAGCGAAGCGGCGCTCACTGCCGCGGCAGAGATCGGCTATCCGGTCATGCTGAAATCGACAGCCGGCGGTGGCGGCATCGGCATGCAGCTCTGCGACGATGCCGTGAGCCTGAAGTCCGCCTTCGACAGTGTGCAGCGCACCGCAAAAGCAAGCTTTGGCGATGCCCGCGTCTATCTGGAGCGCTTCGTTTCCAAGGCTCGGCATGTCGAGGTACAGATCTTCGGCGACGGCAAAGGCCGTGTGATCGCGCTTGGCGAGCGCGATTGTTCGTTGCAGCGCCGGAACCAGAAGGTGATCGAGGAGACGCCCGCGCCCGATCTTTCGCCTTCGGTGCGAGAACGTCTGCACGCAGCTGCGGTCGCACTCGGCGCCTCCGCCCACTATCGGTCCGCCGGCACGGTCGAATTCATCTATGATCCCACGCGCGAGGAATTCTACTTCCTCGAGGTCAATACCAGGCTTCAGGTTGAACATCCGGTCACCGAGGCCATCTACGGCATCGATCTCGTCGAATGGATGATCCGCCAGGCGGCCGGCGAAGAAGTGATAACAGGCAATGAGCAGCTTGTTCCGAAGGGTGCCGCGATCGAGGCGCGCATCTACGCCGAGATGCCGCATGCGGGCTTCCGGCCGAGCGCCGGCCTTTTGACCGAAGTTATCTTTCCGGAAAACACGCGCGTCGACGGCTGGATCGAGACGGGCACGGAGGTCACCCCTTATTACGACCCCATGCTCGCCAAGGTGATCGTGGCAGCCGAAGACCGGCCAGCCGCGATCGAGAAGCTCAAGCTTGCGCTTGCACAAAGCTCCATCTCCGGCATCGAAACCAATCTCGACTATCTGAAGGCCATCGCCGGATCGGATCTGCTGGCCAGCGGCAATGTGGCGACGACGGCGCTGAAGGATTTTCCCTTCGTGCCCGACGTCATCGAGGTGGTGGCGCCCGGCGCGCAATCGAGCATTCAGGAGCTTCCCGGCCGGCTGGGGCTCTGGCATGTCGGCGTGCCGCCGAGCGGGCCGATGGACGAGCGCTCGTTCCGCCACGCAAACAGACTGGTCGGTAATACCGACGAGACCGCGGCCCTGGAGCTGACCGTCTCGGGCCCGGTGCTCAAGATCTTCTCCGACGTGATGATCGCATTGGCGGGCGCTCGCATGCCGATGACCCTGGACGGCGTTCCGTTACCCCACGACGAGGCCGTTATCGCCAAGGCAGGGCAGACGCTTGCCATTGGCGCCATAGAAGGCCCGGGCCAGCGTGCCTATCTTGCCGTTGCGGGCGGCTTTGCCGCGCCGCTTATGCTCGGTTCCAGGGCAACCTTCGGCCTCGGCCGCTTCGGGGGCCATGCCACCGGCACGCTCCAGACCGGCCATGTGTTGCGGCTGGCACGCACACCCCAGCCCGAGGCCAAGCCGGCGGACATGCCGGCAGCCCTCACCCGCGCTTGGGAGGTCGGTGTCGTCTACGGACCGCACGGCGCGCCGGACTTCTTTCTGGACGACGATATCGAAACGCTGTTTTCGACCGAATACGAAGTGCATTTCAACAGTGCCCGCACCGGCGTGCGCCTGATCGGCCCTACGCCCAAATGGGCGCGCAGCGACGGTGGCGAGGCTGGTCTTCACCCCTCCAACCTTCACGACAACGCCTATGCGATCGGCGCGATCGACTTCACAGGTGACATGCCGATCATTCTTGGTCCCGATGGACCGAGCCTCGGCGGCTTCGTCTGCCCGGCGGTCATTGCACGCGATGAGCAATGGAAGATGGGGCAGTTCAAGCCGGGCGACAAAATCCGCTTTCATCCGGTAGCGCGTAGGGAAGACGCCCTTGCCGGCCCGACGGTTCACCGCGCGCCAGAAGAGACCGGATCGGCGATTGTCGGTGAGAGCCGGGACGGACCGGTGCCGGTCGTCTATCGCCGGCAGGGCGACGACAACCTGCTCATCGAATACGGGCCGATGACGCTGGATATCGCGCTTCGCCTGCGCGTGCATCTGCTGATGCAGGCAGTCGTCGATGCACGCCTGCCTGGGATCATCGACCTGACGCCCGGCATCCGTTCGCTGCAGATCCATTATGACGGTACGACGCTGACGCGGAAACGCCTCCTTGGCCTTTTGACCGAGATCGAGGCAAAACTGCCGCCAGCGCAAGAGGTAAAAGTCCCAAGCCGGATCGTGCATCTGCCGCTCTCCTGGAACGATCCGCAGGCCGAGCTTGCTATGCGCAAATATCAGGAGCTCGTGCGCCCGAATGCGCCATGGTGCCCCTCCAACATCGAGTTCATCCGCCGCATCAATGGTCTGCCCGACGAGCAGGCGGTGCGCGACATCGTCTTTGATGCCAGCTATCTCGTGCTTGGCCTTGGCGATGTCTATCTGGGTGCGCCGGTCGCAACACCGGTCGATCCGCGCCATCGGCTGGTGACGACGAAATACAATCCAGCGCGCACTTGGACACCCGAAAACGCCGTCGGCATCGGCGGTGCCTATATGTGCATCTATGGCATGGAGGGACCGGGCGGCTACCAGCTCTTCGGCCGCACGATCCAGGTCTGGAACAGCTGGCGGCAAACGCCGGTCTTTGCCAAGGACAAGCCGTGGCTTCTCAATTTCTTCGACCAGATCCGCTTCTTCCCCGTCACGCATGAGGAACTGAATGAGGCGCGTGCGGCCTTCCCGCACGGTGGCTACCCGATCAGGATCGAGGAGACGGAATTCTCCTACGCTGCCTATGAGGCGGACCTCGCACGCGAGGCTGCGGCGATCGGTGCTTTCAAGTCCAGGCAGCAGACAGCCTTCGAGGCGGAACGGCAACGCTGGAAAGAGTTAGGACTTGACAGCTTCTCGGTCGACGAAGGCGCCGGCCCTGCCCTTGCGGGAGATGTACCGGAAGGTTGCTTCGGCATCGAAAGCGCGGTGCCCGGCAATGTTTGGAAGATACTTGTCGAGGAAGGCCAGCCGGTTGCGGCCGGCGATACTTTGGCCATCATCGAGTCGATGAAAATGGAAATCACCGTCACCGCCCACGCTGCGGGACGCGTCCGCGACCTGCGCGCAGCACCTGGGCGCAACGTCAAGGCCGGCGACGTGCTTGTCATTCTGGAGGAAATCTGATGCTGCCTACCATCCTCGACCTAACCTCGTTGAAGGAGGCTTATGGAGCAGGTCTATCGCCGCTCGACCTCGTGGAAGAGATCATTGTGAGATGCAAAGCATCGGACGACCCGGCAATCTTCATCACGCCGACATCTCCGGAGGCGCTGCGAGCTGCAGCTGCGGAATTGCTGGCGACGGCACCGGAGCCAAATAGCCTGCCGCTTTGGGGCATACCCTTCGCGGTCAAGGACAATATCGATGTCGCAGGTCTGCCGACGACGGCCGCCTGCCCGGCCTTTGCCTATCACCCTGAGGAGGACTCGGCGGTGATAGCGCGTCTGAGGGCTGCCGGCGCCATCGTCATCGGCAAGACCAACCTCGATCAATTCGCAACGGGCCTCAACGGCACGCGCTCGCCCCATGGTGCACCCCGCTCCGTTTTCGATCGCGCCTATGTCTCCGGCGGTTCCAGTTCCGGTTCCGCGGTTGCCGTAGCCGCTGGTCTTGCCTGTTTCTCGCTCGGCACCGATACGGCAGGCTCCGGCCGGGTGCCGGCCGCCTTCAACAATCTCGTCGGCATCAAACCGACGCCCGGGCTTGTTCCCAATGTCGGGGTGGTGCCGGCTTGCCGCAGTGTCGACGTCATAACAGTGTTCGCCGCAACCGTCGGTGATGGCATCGCCGTTCGCCGGATCATGGAAGGTTATGACGCACGAGATCCGTTCTCGCGGGAGGCAACACCGACGACCCTTCCATCAGCACGCCCTCGCGTCGGCGTGCTCGCCGGAGCCGAGCGCGAATTCTACGGCAACACAGATGTCGAAGCCCTCTACGATGCCGCAATCGACAGGGCGAGATCGCTCGGTGCGGAGATCGTGCCTTTCGACTACACCCCTTTCCGGCAGACCGCCGAACTGCTCTACAGCGGCCCCTGGGTTGCCGAGCGTCTGGCGGCCGTCAAGGATTTCCTCGCAACTAACGCCGGCGATTTCGATCCGACGGTCAGAACCATCATCGAAGGGGCGAAAGGCTACGACGCAGTCGCCGCCTTCGAGGGCAAGTACAGGCTGGAAGCATTGCGGCAAAAGACGAAGGTGGAGTGGGAGAAGGTCGATTTCCTGATGCTGCCGACATCCCCCACGACCTATACGGTCGAGGAAATGCAGGCCGATCCGATCGGCAAGAACAGCCATTTCGGCCGTTACACCAATTTCGCCAATCTGCTTGATTGCGCGGCAATTGCCATACCCGCAGGCTTCGATGCCGACGGCCATCTGCCAGCCGGGGTCATGCTGGTCGGGCCTGCCTTTACCGACGATGCTTTGGCGCCTTTCGCCGATGCCATGCATCGAGCGGCAAATAGCGGTATGGGCAAGGACCGCACAGCGGCATTGCCGGACAAAAGCCGTGTGACACCCGAAGCCGCCGACGTCGTTCCAATCGTCGTTGTCGGCGCGCATCTGACCGATATGCCGCTCAACCACGAGCTCACCGGAAAAGGCGGATACAGGATAAAGGCGGCCCGAACGGACGGCAGTTACCGGCTTTTCGCCCTTCCCGGGACGGTGCCGCCAAAGCCGGGACTGGTGCGCGACCCGAGCTTTGCCGGCAACGGTATCGAAATCGAGGTATGGGCGTTACTGCCTGCCGCATTTGCCCACTTCGTCCAGAATATCCCCGCGCCGCTAGGGATCGGCAAGATCCTGCTTGAGGATGGCAGCCATGTTTCCGGATTCCTCTGCGAGAGCCACGCCGTAGCTGGCGCTAGAGACATCACCGAATTTGGTGGCTGGCGAAATTTCATTCGCGCTGCGAATACCACGACGTGAAGGAGATACGAGATGAGAAAGATCTTCTTACGGGCATTGCAGATCATTCTTCATGGCCTGACGGCGAGAACCCAGGCAATTGGCAGCCTTGATCGGCCTCAGTTTCACTCCGCTCGTAGTGAGGCATCGTCAGAGACCGATTAAACGCTTCGGACGAGAGCATCTCGCAAATTGAGGGATGGCCGCAAAAACACCAGCAAGCGAGTGCGGGCATAGAGATGGCTGCACTCGCTCGGCCAAGGATTCAACTCGGCATCCTTGCCATCGGGTTGAATCGACAACTTTCAAGGAAAGTCGCAAACGGCAACTTTGCTCCCGATGGGCTTGCATCGGCAACCCATAGCGAAGGTGCGTCGACAAGGCCTGACAACAGATCAAACACAGCGCTCAAATTTCGCAGGACACCTGGATATCCGGCATGTCCCGCGGAAAATCCTTCGCATTGCGAGTGACCGGCAACGTCGAGTGAATCTTGTCTGTTGCCCGGATAATGGTTTGGAGCAGCTCGATGCGGCGGAACTGCCGCAGAGATACCGCGCGCCGGCCACTGCATTGTCGACGGCGATAACGGTAAATCCGGCAGGAGACACCCCTTGACCATTCCCTATCTCCGGCGATCGGCAACGGCAGTCACTATTGACAAGTTGCCCCGTATATCCCTTGATATGCCTTATCCGAGATAACAGACAAATGTCCGGAATATTGGATTATTCGAAAGCCATTAACCAAGGGGAACAACCATGATCATTTCCTTGCGCATCGGCCTGATGTCGCTGGCCGCCGCCACACTCCTCTCTTCCACGCCCGTTCTCGCCGACGGCAGCAAGCTCGATGAGGTGCTTGCGCGCGGCCACCTCGTTCTTGGAACCGGCAGCACGAACGCGCCATGGCACTTCAAGAGCGCCGACGACAAGCTGCAGGGCTTCGACGTCGACATGGGCCACATCATCGCCAAGGCCCTCTTCGGCGATCCCGACAAGATCGAGTATGTCAATCAGTCGTCCGACGCCCGCATTCCAAACATCACCACCAACAAGGTCGACATCACCTGCCAATTCATGACCGTCACGGGCGAGCGCGCCCAGCAGGTGGCCTTCACCATTCCCTATTATCGTGAAGGCGTCGGCCTGATGCTGAAGGCGGACGGTCAGTATGCCGACTACGCGGCATTGAAGGCGGCAGGCTCTTCCGTCACCGTTTCCGTTTTGCAGAACGTCTACGCGGAATCCATGGTCCATGCCGCCCTTCCTGACGCGAAGGTCGATCAGTATGAATCCGTCGACCTGATCTACCAGGCGCTGGAATCAGGCCGCGCCGATGCGGTTGCGACCGACCAGTCGTCGCTCGCCTGGTACATGACGCAGAACCCGGGCCGCTACAAGGACGCCGGCTATGGCTGGAACCCGCAGACCTATGCCTGTGCGGTCAAGCGCGGCGACCAGGATTGGCTGAACTTCGTCAATACCGCCCTGCACGAAGCCATGACAGGCGTCGAATTCGATAGCTACGCCAAGTCCTACAAGACGTGGTTCGGCAAGGACCTGACCCCTCCGCAGATCGGCTTTCCGGTCGAATACAAGTAATGGCCGAGCGGAGCGGGATATTCTCCCGCTCCGCCAGTCTGAAAGGGGCGGCCCGAGATGGGTTACACGCTGAATTTTGCCGCCGTCTGGCGCAACTTTGATTTTCTTATGAGCGGTCTGGCGCTCAGCCTCGGCCTGGCGATCATATCGATTCTGATTGGCGCCTTGATCGGCCTGATACTCGCCTTTGCGCTGACGTCGAAAAGCCGGATGGCAATGATCCCGGCGCAGGTCTATGTGACCGTGATCCGAAACCTGCCGATCCTGGTGCTGGTGCTGTTTGCCTTCTTCGCCTTGCCGCAGATGGGCTTCCGCCTGGACAAGATCAAAAGCTTCGTCCTGGTCCTCTCCATCTACTCGGGTGCCTATCTTGCCGAAGTGTTTCGCTCAGGATTGCTGTCGATCCCGAGGGGTCTCTCGGAAGCGGGTCTTGCGATTGGCCTGACACCAATGCAGATCCGCGGATCGATTATCGCACCGTTGATGCTGCGCAATGTGCTTCCGTCGCTGTCTTCGACTATCATCTCGCTGTTCAAGGATACCTCGCTTGCAGCCGCCATTGCCGTGCCGGAGCTGACATTCGCTGCCCGCAAGATCAACGTCGAGAGCTTTCGCGTCATCGAAACCTGGATGGTCACATCAGCTCTCTATGTCGCAACCTGCTTCCTCATCGCCGCGCTGATGCGTTTCGTCGAGCGCAGGCTGGCTTTGCCGAGGTAACACCGGATGTCTCACAGTTTTCTCGAACAACTCTGGATCGCCCGCTACGTCATCATCAACGGGCTCGGCGTGACGGTATCGATTTCTCTTCTCGCCATTCTCGCCGGTTCCATCGCCGGTGTCTTCGTTGGCCTCGCGCTCGTCTACGGCGGAGCCATTCTGCGCCTTTTGATCCGGGCCTATACCGACATCATCCGTGGTACGCCCGTGCTGGTCCTCGTGCTGGCAAGCTACTACGTCTCTTCCGCGGTAGGCCTTGATTTGGGGCCGTTTTCCGCAGGCGTTCTTGCCCTGGCAATCTTCTGCTCGTCGCATGTCGGCGAGATCGTGCGCGGCGCGCTGCAGGCCATCCCGAAAGGTCAGACGGAAGCGGCTAAGGCGATCGGCCTCACCTTCACCCAGACCTTCACGTCGGTCCTGTGGCCGCAAGCGATGCGCCAGTGCCTGCCGGCCTGGGTGAATACGGCAGCCGAGATGGTCAAGGCCTCGACACTTCTTTCCGTAATCGGTGTCGCCGAACTGCTCCTGCGCACACAGGAGATCATCTCCCGCAATTTCATGAGCCTCCAGTTCTATTTCCTGGCTGGTGGTCTCTATTTCATCGTCAACTTCGGTATCGAGCGTTTCGGCAAATATGTCGAGCGCAAAACCGCACTGCCGTCCTGAGGAGATCGGACCGATGGGCAAGACAATTTTAGACATTCAGGGCCTGCGCAAGACCTATGGCCAGCACGAGGTTCTCAAGGGCGTCGACTGCACGGTGCAGGAAGGCGAGGTCATTTCCATCATCGGCTCGTCGGGTTCCGGCAAAACGACGATGCTGCGCTGCATCAACATGCTGGAGGAGTTCCAGGCAGGCAAGATCAGCCTCGATGGCGAGGAAATCGGCTATCACGCCGACGGCAGCACCCGCCGTCGCAAGAGCGAGAAGGAGATCGCCCGCCAGCGCGCACTCACCGGCATGGCTTTCCAGCAATTCAATCTCTTTCCACATATGACCGCCGCTGAGAACGTGATGCTCGGCCTCGTCAAGGTGAAGAAGATGTCGAAGCCGGATGCACGCGCCGTCGCCGAAAAATGGCTTGACCGTGTGGGCCTTGCTGCCCGCGCCAACCATTATCCGGGCCAGCTTTCGGGCGGCCAGCAGCAGCGCGTCGCGATTGCCCGAGCGATCGCCATGGCGCCAAGGCTGATGCTGTTCGACGAGGTGACGTCGGCCCTCGACCCCGAACTGGTTGGCGAGGTTCTTCAAGTCATCAAAGGGCTCGCCGCCGACGGCATGACGATGCTGCTTGTCACCCATGAGATGCGCTTTGCCTATGAGGTCTCCTCGCGCGTCATCTTTATGAACCAGGGCGTCATCTGCGAAGAAGGCGATCCGAAGGACATGTTCGCGCGTCCGAAGACGGAGCGGCTTGCCGAATTCCTCAAGACCTCAAGTTTCAATTGAGAGGAAACAAGAGCGTTGCGCAAGCGTTGCGTCATCGCACGCTCGGATGCTATCGCAGCGTCTTGCTGATCTGGCGGCACCGGCGCTGTTTAGCCGGCACCATGTGCTGATGCATCGCAGCGCGCCGGTTGCGGCTGGTTTGGGAATATTCGGAGAGAAGCATGGCCGAGACTGCAAACGACATTGTATCCCGACGCATGCGAGGCCTGGATCGAGCCTTCGAGATCCTTGAGTTTCTGCGGGTAAAACGCCAGCCGATGCGCCCGAACGAGATCGCAACGGAAATCGGCGCGCCACGCTCCTCCATCTACGAGCTTGTCAATCTTCTGCTCGGTCATGGCATGCTCGACTATCAGGGCGGTGACGGCCGGGTCTTTCTCGGCCGCCGCCTCTATTTTCTCGGCACCGCCTATGCCGAACAATTCGACCTGATGCGCGAATGCGGCCGCATGCTGGGCGTGCTGGCGGAAGAGACGCGCGAAACCGCGCAAATGTGCCTGCTGGAAGGCAATAAATATACGGTCGCCATGATGCGGGAAGGCATCCGCCCGTTTCGCATTTCCTCGAATGTCGGCGAGCTCGTCGCCATTCCGTGGACCGCCTCCGGGCGCCTGCTTGTTGCCCATCTTTCGGACCGGGAAATCCTTGATTTCATCCCGCCGGGAGATTTCGTCCTCCCGAATGGGAGGCGGTTGGACCCCGCCGATTTCATCGCTCAAGTGCGGCAGGCGGCCGAAGACGGATATTTCACCTTCAACAGCGAGGTGGAGAATTTCACCCATTGCTTCGCCGTGCCTATCCATCAGGCCGACGGCGCTTGCATCGCGACACTCTGCTTGGTTACCCCGCGCGAGGATGGCTTGCGCAACCGAACCGCCTATCTCGACAGCCTCCTGAAAGCCGCTCACGAGATCTCCGAAAAGCTCGGCTTCCGGTCGTCGAAAGGCCGCTTCTTTGGATCCTGACCCTAACAAGATTTTTCGCGAAAGTGACAAATCTCCAAAGGAACGATCCCGTGAAAAGATCGCCCGGCACCCGCCCGGCGATCGTTGTTGGGTGCATTGGAACCCTCAGGCCCTGATGGGCGGGCTGGTCGGATCCGGATTTCCGTCGAAGAAAAGATAGATCGCTGCGATCTTGCCGTCCTTGGCAATGATGAAGTCCGTACCTGCATACGCAGGTGGTTCTCCGGGTGCGCCGGCCACCCATTGCACGCGCCCGGCTTGGTCGTGGAGAACGTCCGCCGCAGCGATTGTCGTGTATGCGAATGTCGGATGCATGGCGCGGATAACTCCGGCGACGCGGACGATCTCGTCGCGGCCGCGGTAGATTCCGTGCGGTTCGATGAATATGGCGTCTTCATGAAGGATTTCCTCCGCCACTTTCCGGCGGAGGGCGTCATCGCCCTCCCCAAAGATGTCCTGCAGATTCCGATCGAGCAGAGTTGCGATGTCTGCCATGGTCATTCTCCCTGACATGCGGCTTAGATCTGGACGTGGCCACCATCGACGAAGAGTTCGACGCCATTGATGAAGCTGGCATCGTCGGAGGCCAGGAACAGGACGGCCTTGGCGATCTCTTCCGGTTGCCCGACGCGGCCGGCGGGAATGAGGCTCGCGAGGTAATTCTTCGTGTTCTCCGCGCTCTCACCATTGCCGAAGAGTTCGTTGAGGCCAGCTGTCTCCGTCACGCCAGGGCTAATTGCATTGACGCGAATATGGCGATCCTTGAGATCGAGGATCCAGTTGCGAGCGAAGTTGCGCACGGCAGCCTTGGTTGCCGAGTAAACGCTGAAGGCAGGCGTGCCGGAAATGCTCGTCGTCGACGAGGTGAGAATGATCGAGCCGCCATCACGCAGGAGCGGGAGCGCCTTTTGAACGGTGAACAAGGTGCCCTTCACATTGGTATCGAAGGTCTTCTGATAGTGTTCTTCGGTAATCGCGCCGAGAGGTACCATCTCGCCGCCGCCGGCGTTCGCGAAAACCACATCGATGTGCGAGTGCTTCTGTTGAACTGCGTCGTACAGACGGTCGATATCGACGAGCTTGCTCATGTCGGCCTGCACGCCCGTGACACTGCCACCGATCTTCTGCACGGCGGCATCGAGCGCTTCCTTGCGGCGGCCGGTGATGAACACGGAGGCACCTTCAACCGAGAAGGCCTTTGCTGTTGCAAGGCCAATACCGCTCGTGCCACCCGTAACGATCACGACTTTGTTTTCGAACTTCTTGCTCACTATCATGCTCCTTTGCTGCGGCCATTGCCGTTGAAAAGGAACATGCCAGCAGAACGATGCTGCATATAGTGAGCAAATTTGGTACTCATCGTTCCAGATGGAGAACGATAATGCGGTCTGACCTCAACGATCTTTTCTACTTTGCCGAGGTCGTTGCCCACGGTGGGTTCGCGGCCGCAGGACGCGCCTTGCGCGAACCGAAGTCGAAGCTTAGCCGGCGGGTAGCGGGGCTAGAGGAACGGCTCGGCGCGCGACTGATCGAACGATCCAGCCGCCGCTTTCGAGTGACGGATATCGGCCAATCCTTCTATGAACGCTGTAAGGCTATGCTGGCGGAAGCCGAGCGCGCAGAAGCGCTCGTCGCAGAGGCGCAATCCGAGCCGCATGGTCTGATCCGGATGAGTTGCCCGACCGGGCTGGTCGAACCGATCTCCACCCTCCTGACGCGATTCCTGGCGCAGCATCCAAGGGTGCGGCTGCAACTTATCGCGATTGACCGTCCGGTCAATCTCATCGAGGAGCGGATCGACGTCGCGTTGCGGGTCCGAACGTCGCTAGATGGTGACGCCTCACTAACGATGCGCTCGCTAGGCAACTCGATCCGCATCTTGGTCGCAAGCCCGCAAATTGCCAGCCGCATCGCAGACATAGAAGCTTTGGCGAGCGAACCTACCCTCTCGACCACGGATGATCAGGGCGAGGTGAACTGGTTTCTCGAGACGGACGATGGCCGAACCCATACGCTCAGGCATGAGCCGAGGATGGGCTGTGCAGACTTCACGGCCGTGAGGGCAGCCGCACTTGCAGGTCTGGGTGTCGCTCTTCTCCCCGATCACACATGCAGGCACGCGCTGGAAGAGGGAAAGCTCGTAAGGGTCCTTCCCGCTTGGCATGGCATGAAGGGTCTCGTTCATCTCGTATTCACCACGCGCCGAGGTCTTCCTCCGGCCGTTCGCAGGTTCATCGACTGTCTGGCTGCGGGTTTCCCCAAGGATGCGCTCGTCTGATGAGCTGCTCGAATAGACCACATGTCTCTCGACAGCAGTTGCGAGCGCCTCCGGAGCAGGCGGAATAGCGACATCTACCGTATTCGGTCAATGCAAAGGGTCTCCCACCGCAAATCCAGACAGAGACTGGGCACTTGTGCCGAGCCGGATATGAACCCGTTCCCTCGAGCCTAAGATCGGGCAATTTGCAAATCTATCGCTCACCAAGTGAAGAGAGGACGGGAAGAGCCATAGGAACCCGATGCCGACCCGCTTGGAGCTAGCTGATTATCTCGTTCAACTCTCTCTGCCCATCGCCGACGTTCAGCCGCTTTGTCTTTGTCGCGATCTGTCGATTTGCTCGCGGTTACCGGCCTAGATTGACCGCTGGTTCCGCCGACCGTTGAGCAGGAAGCAAAGAAAACAGCGGGAACAATAATCAGAATGCCCAAGGCAACCGTCCTCATGAGCGCTTTCTCGATCGGCTGCATAGTCATCCTTAATGCTCTCTTTGATCATCTTCGATAAGGAGAGATGTTATTCGATTTCGTATCTCGTGGAAACAAAAGGCTATTGGGATTTCCATGTGATGGACAGTGACGTGTACCCGAACCCGCGTTGCGCTCGCCGGCCTATCGTCCGCCGCCTGTCGCAAGCTATGTCGCAGCCTCGGGCCGTGGCAGGTGACACAGGTATGATTTGGCACCCTAGAACATTGCGCGATCCATCAACGAAGATTCTAAACGCCAGCGATCGCCCTTTGCCATCAGGCTAATTGACAATCAACCGAGCCACCGAACCGAATTCTTGACGACGAGCTGACGCAAGTATACACCGTATACATGAACACTCGCATCGTCATACTAAACTGCGCACTCGATGAATTGCAGGCTGCCGGCCTGGACAAGCTCAGTTTGCGTGCCGTCGGGAAACGGGCTGGAGTAACGCCCATGGCGGTCTACCGGCACTTCCAGGATAAGGCGGACTTGCTGCATGCGCTTGGCGACCACGCGCTCTCGCAATGGCAAGCACGCGTCGAGCAAATTCAAGATGTGGATCTCCATGGCTGGATTGATGCTGTCACCCGCGCATTCATAGACCTCGCTCTCGATTCACCGGCACTCTTCGATGCGGCTTTCGTGCTCAAGACACGTGCCGGCCGTATTTATCCGCAGGACTTCAAGGGGGGTCGTTCTCCTGTGATCGGAGCGTTTGCAGCCCGCCTTGCAGACGGTCAGCTGCGCGGCTTGGTGCGCGAAGGCGATGCGCTTGAAATCGCAATATTTTCCTGGGCGACGCTGCAAGGGTTGATCGGATTGCATCGTTCCGGCCGTTTCAATCTTTCCCGTGAAGATTTTACCGACATGTGCCTTCGAGGCTTAGCCAGAATTATTAACAAGGACTAGCCGATGAAAATGGGAGGAGTGATTGCGGCGCTTGTATCCGGCGCCGTTCTTGCGGTGAGCCGCGATACAGGCCATTTGGGCTTTCTGGTTTTAATTGGCCCGGTTCCGCTTTTCCTCCACGTTTTAGGGGAGCGGCGAGCGCTGAATACATTCGTGCTGGCCTATCTGGTCGGGCTGATGGCAGAGGCCGGTCCGCTCTACTTCTATGGCGGTATCATTCCCATGGTTTATGGGATCGTGGCGTTGCAAGCCTTGTTTTTTGCCCTTTCTGTCCTCCTGATGTGGACCTTATATCCGCGAAGCCCAACCCTTGCCGTCTTCGCCTATGCGGTCGCCACAGGAGCCATTGAACTCTTATACTCTTACGTTTCGCCGAACGGCAGCTTCGGTGCTCTTGGCTATGCGCTGGTGGACATTCTTCCTTTGCTGCAGATCGCATCTCTGGCAGGCGTAAGCGGTCTCAGCTTTCTCGCAGCCATCATACCCGCCGGTATTGCAACGTTGATCCGGCGACCGACCGATTATCTAGCCGCTTCGGCATGGATTCTGCCGGTTCTGGCTGCTCTTCTGTTCGGATTTTGGCAATTGGCACAGCCGGACGGTGAAGCTGTTCGCGTCGCGCTTCTAAGTAACGACGAATTTGCCGGCGTCGCAACCGACGAACCGGATCGCAACGAGGTAATTGTCGCTGATTTCCGTCAGAATATCGAACAGGTTGCGAGCCAAAGGCCTGCCTACATCGTCACGCCGGAAAAGATGTTCCTACCGACGCCTGAGTTCGCACAGCTTTCCGTGAAGTTGAACACGAAAATCGTCGCCGGAATAGACCGCCCGCTTGGCAATGGACAGCGCTCGAACACAGCAGAGTTGACGAGACCCGATCTGTCAGCTCTGACCTATGACAAACATTACCTTATTCCAGGATTGGAAGGTGAATATGTTCCCGGCAAGGATTTGGTGAGCGTCGACCGCGTCGGGATTGCGATTTGCAAGGACATGGATTTTCCCCAGTTCCTGCGAACCTACCGCGGCCGGCACATTGGCCTATTGCTTGTACCGGCCTGGGATTTCATTGCAGACGCAAAACTGCATGGCAAGATGGCGATCGTACGGGGAGTGGAAAACGGCTTCGCGGTCGCTCGCACAGCCAGCCAGGGCTTGTTGACGTTAAGCGACAGCAGAGGCAGGATCATAGCAGAGACTTCCTCCGCAAAAAGCCAAGGCAATCTTGTCGATTCGGTACCGCTTGGTACCGGGGATACCTTCTATGCAAGCAATGGCGACGCCTTCGGCTGGTCGCTCGTCATCGTCTGCGGTGGATTGCTGTTTGCCGTGCCGACAGTCAGGCTTGGGTCGCACAAGGACGTCTGAAGGCAAACGAGCCGCCTTGGCCTTTAAAGCGGGATGTCGTCATCGCTAAGATCGTGAGGATGCAAACGGAACAGCGGGCGGCGAATTCGCGCTCGTAGATCTGTGAGTTCCTTGCAAGACTTACCCCGGATAGGCCTTTTTGCATTCGGGCCTCGTCTTCGACGGAAGCGATATTCGGACTCACCGCCAATGCTCCGGAAAGCTGAAATCAAGCTACTCCTGCCAAGCCCGGCGAAGCGCGCAAACGGGCTATGTCGCGCGCCGGCGGTTCTCCAAAGTGGCGCCGATATTCGCGAGTGAACTGCGACGGGCTTTCGTAGCCGACGCGGAAGGCGGCGGTCGTGGCGTCGATGTCCTGGACCAGCATCAGGCTGCGCGCGTCCTGGAGCCTTAGCTGCTTCTGGAATTGCAGCGGCGTCATCGCCGTCACGGCGCGAAAATGCTCGTGCAGGCTTGACGGGCTCATGCCAACTTCAGCAGCAAGCCGCTCGATGCTGAACCGTTCTCGAAAGTTCTGCCCGATCCACGCGATGGCGCGGCCGACCTGTGCCACCCGCCCCTGGCTGGAGGTGATCTGGCGCATCCTGGCACCATCCGGGCCGGCGAGCAGGCGATAGAGAATTTCCTGCTCGGTCAAGGGACCGAGTACGGGCAACGCTGCGGGATCATCGAGTAGAAGCAGCAGGCGCCGCACCGCATCGAGCAGATTGGCGCCGGCGTCGGACACCGTCTTTCCTATGGGCCGAGCGGGCGCCGCTGGTGGCGGCGACACGTGCAACGCCAGCTGCCCCAGCATGACTGGATCGAAATCGAGGAACAGGCAGAGATAGGGCTTATCAGGTGTCGCCTCGACAACCTGGCCCGTCACCGGCAGATCGTAAGTCACGATCCCATAGCGGCCCGGCCCATATCTGAACACGCGGTCGCCTAGAGTGACCTCCTTTTGCCCCTGTGCGACGAGGCACAGTTGTGGCCGATATACGTTCGGCATCGGCATCGTCACCGTGGAGGATCGAGCAAGCGTCACCCTTTCAATGGGAGTGGCGTGGAAACCATCCTTCGAGACGTGCCGGGCAATCAATGCAGAGATTTCGGTCAGTGTTTCCATGAACTTGACCATCGCATGCGAGCAGGAGGGCGACAAGGCGAAACCACGCGGCTTCTGGAGGATTGGGCAGTAATCCTGGCGCATCAGGCTAACGGTTCGGCGTCGCTACGCATCATAGTGCCAGCGGCGCCTGGGTCACAGCAAACCCGGCTGCAGAACAAGGATGGAGCAAACATGACAATCGATCATTTCAAGATCCCCGCGCTCGCACTGGGGACCTGGGCATGGGGCGACAGCGGCGAGCCTGGCGACGGCTACTTCGGCAGCCGCCTCACTCAGGCTGGCCTCGAAGAGGTCGCGGAAAAGGCGAATGCGGCCGGCTTCACCCTGTGGGATACCGCCATGGTATACGGCATGGGCCGTTCAGAAACCCTACTCGGGGAGATACTTAAATGCTACGCCCGCAGCGACTATCAGCTCTCCACGAAATTCACCCCGCAGGCGGCAAGGACCCGTGATGATCCGGTGGCGGACATGCTGGAGCAGAGCCTGGCGCGCCTCGGCACCGACTATATCGACCTCTACTGGATCCACAATCCGGCCGATGTTGCGCGGTGGACTCCGCGCCTGATACCGTTGCTGAAGAGCGGGAAGGTCAAACATGTCGGCGTCTCGAACCATAACCTGAGCGAAATCGAGCTCGCCAACCGGATCCTTGGAGAAGCCGGGTTCCGGATTGAAGCCATCCAGAACCACTATAGTCTCCTCTACCGCAGCTCCGAGCAAGCTGGCATCCTGGACTATTGCCGCAGCCAAGCTATCCCGTTCTTCGCCTATATGGTGCTTGAACAGGGCGCCTTGACCGGCAAGTACAGTCCGGAGAACCCGCTGCCTCAAGGAAGCAAGCGGGCGGAGGCTTACAATGGCATGCTGCCTCAGCTAAAGGCGCTAACGGACAAGCTTACCTCGATCGGCCTGAAGCAGGATGCGGCCGCTCCCGATGTCGCGATAGCTTGGGCCATCGCCAAGGGCACAACGCCGATCGTCGGCGTCACCAAACCTCGCCACATCGATGGTTTGGTCAGAGCCACCAGCATCAGTCTCACCGGCGACGACATCGCAGAGCTGGAAGCTTTCGCTGACGCCACGGACGTGAACACCCGCGGCTGGTGGGAAAAAGAGATGCAAGCCTGAAGCTCCGCTGTCCCAAGACCTCGGAGCCGCTGCGACCAGTACCACAGCGATCATCTCGTTCTGTGGGTCGATCGCCTGCCTCTACCCGATTATCCAAGTGCTCCGGAATGTGTTGGCGCATTTCGCAAGTTCCGGAGCGCTGGATATCAGCAAAACCCCAACCGTATCGCAGTGCACGCTTCCCTTGAAATATATACCGCCGCAAACATCTGAGACGATAGAGGGTCGCGCAAAGTTTGAGTTGACCGTTTTCGATGGCGAGGCGACACTTGCAACCCGAAGCAAGGCAGGAGGAAAAGTGATGGATGAGCCAGACCGCTGGCGACACATGGCAAGCGCTCCGAAAGACGGCAGTCGGATCCTTGTCACGATCCGCCCGTCAGAACAGGGGCCGGCAGAAGTTGACCTCGCATATTGGTCGAATGGCGATCAGTTCGGCACAGAGGGCTGGCGCGCCTCCGATTCGTCGCCCGGACACATCATAGAATATGCCGAGCCGGAACTAAAATGCTGGATGCCGATGCCCTCGGCCAATCTCAATCGCACCTCAATGCCCTCACCCTGGGAAGGCGACAACGCCCAGCAACTCGACGGGTCGGGGATTTGACTGCTGGCGCCGGCTTGTCGCGCGGATTCGATAACAGATTTGCATCAGCAGAAACGCGGCATCCATCGGGGCGACGCCGATAGCAAAACGGCAAGCCTTGGGCTCAGTTCGCGGCAAGCACGAAGCGCAGCCCGAAATTAGCATTCGCACGAGGATAGGCATGCCGACGGCCACCGGGCTGTTCGTGCACCTCCGCCTTTATCCATTCCCGCTTCACACTCCGCAATATCGGAATACGGGGTATGCGGCTGTGGTTCTAAAGTCGTCTTAGCCACTCATCGGCGCCCCTTGCCGCCATACGCATGAGCGTTAACGAAGGATCTCAGCAGGGATTTCGTGTGATGCGCTCTACTTGATCAGGCCGCCCATACCGCAGCTTGAATTTTGATACGTTAAATAATAAATTTTCGCGCGTTACTTTTTATAGCGACGCGAAGCGCAAAAGAATTTGTCTGGAATTTACGTGTGGTTGCGCTCTCTTCCATGTATGCGCATAAAACCATTGGTAGATACGGCAGCCGGAAAAATGGTCGACTTTCGATGGAAAAATTGACGCATAAGACGATGGAGGACTTCGCGAAGTCCTGCGGTGTCTCCCGCCCCACCCTTTCCAAATATTTTGACGATCCGACCAGTGTAAAACCGGCGACCCGCGCGCTGATCGAGGCCGCACTTCGTTCGTCGGATTATCAGCCTAATCTTTATGCGCGGAACCTCAATCGCAAGAGAACCCGCAATATCGGCATCCTGGTTCCCGCCCTCACCGATCCCTTCTACGCAGAAATGGTCAATCGCCTGGAATTGCGGCTGCGAAACGAGGGCTATTGGCCGATCGTGTTCTCGTCGCATGGATTGCCTGAGCTGGAAGTCGAAGCGGTTAACACGATGCTGTCCTTGAAGGTGGCCGGTGCGCTTGTCGCACCATTGGGGAAGAAATCCGATCCGCGCACCTTTGAAAAACTCGCGCAAAACCTGCCGATCGTCTACTTCGACACCTATATCGAAGGGAGCACGCCGTTCATCGGCAATGATAACTACCAGAGCGTCGCAACGATCGTCGAATATCTCTGCCGATCCGGGGAAGCGCCAGCCTATCTCGACATTCCGCATGTCAATCACAACTCACCGGAAAGGCTGGCAAGCTATATCGCCACCATGGAAGCCGCAGGCTGCGAGCCGTTGGTGATCAGCACCAATGCCGCCTACACCTGGGAGTTCGAACGCATCGGATATGAACAGATGGACAGCCTGCTTCGAGCAAAGTCTCTTCCACGCAAAACAATCCTTTGCGCGAATGATCGCCTCGCCTTCGGCGTGATGGCAGCCACCTTCGCGCACGGCCTGAAAATCGGACGCAAAAAGGGTGACAATCTGCGCATCGCGGCCCATGAC
This sequence comes from Martinezella sp. CNPSo 3732, assembly GCF_057784515.1. NCBI lineage: Bacteria > Pseudomonadati > Pseudomonadota > Alphaproteobacteria > Hyphomicrobiales > Rhizobiaceae > Martinezella > Martinezella sp. CNPSo 3732. The sequence continues at coordinate 139,670 of NZ_JBXSOO010000014.1, read as the reverse complement.
GACCATCCCTTGAGCCGGTATACCTGCCCGCCACTGACGACGATGGCACAGGACTTCGCCGCGATGACGGCAAGCAGCGTCAATACGCTGCTGACACTGCTCGGAGACGCGATCGCGCCGGTTCAGACGATCCCGCACAAGCTCAGTCTGAATGGAACGCTTGTCATGCGGCAATCAGCCTGAAATCGCGCTTGCTATTCATCTACTTCGAGGTAGCCTCGAAGCTGTGCCAGGCTGAAACGGCTGCCTCCACGGCCTGCCGGGCCTCTGCCACATATCTCCCCATCGACACGAAGCCATGGATCTGCCCCGGCCAATGGCGATGCACCACATGCACGCCTTCTTCCCGCAGCCGCCTGGCGTAGGCCATGCCTTCGTCGACCAGAATGTCGTGACCCGCCGTTGCAACGAAGACCGGCGCCACTCCGGCAAGCGTTTCGATCCGTAACGGCGAGACCCTCCAATTAGCAATATCGGCTGCGGTGCGGACGTAATGATCGCGAAACCATCTCATCGTGGCGGCGGTCAAGCCGAAGCCCTCGGCATAGCGGCTATAGCTATCGGCCATCTGGGCGGCATCGGTGTTGGGATAGATGAGCAGCTGGGCCGCAATCGGCGGAGCCGCGCCGCCGCGCGACATCAATGCCAGAACGGCGGCCAGATTGCCGCCGGCGCTATCGCCGGCAACGGCGATCCGCGCGGGATCGATGCCGAGATCTGTCGCCGATTTCACGACGAATGCCAAAGTCGCAGCGCAATCGGTCACTCCGGCGGGGAACTTGTGTTCCGGCGCCAGCCGATAGTCGGGGCAGATGACAGTGCATTTGGCAGTATTGGCGAACCATCGGCAGATTTCGTCGTGCGACTCGAGATTGCCGATCACCCAGCCGCCGCCGTGAAGATAGATGAGGCCCGAACCACCCTTCAAAGGAGCGCCGATGCCGCGATAGATGCGCAAGGCGATCGGCCCATTCGGACCGGCGATCTGGCGATCCTCCATCGACGCGACAGCTTCTTTTGCGCCCTGGAGCGTCGGGCAAGTCGCATCATAATCGATGCGCGCCTGCTGAGGCGTACCGGCTTCGAATGGCCGGCCGCTCGACCGGCTGGTGATAGCGAGAACGCGCCGCGCGCTTTCATCCAGCTTTTCCATTGGATTATCCCCTCTCTGCAGCGATCAGGCGAGAAGGCTGCGTGCTTCGCCTTCGTCAAGGCGCGGTGACGGAGTGAATTGCGCGCCGATGCTGACCGACTGCCGACTTTCCCCCGACTGAAGAATGGCCTCCATGATCTCAAGGACGTGAAGGGCCAGCTCTCCCGACGCGCGGGGCGACCTGCCCTCTTCAAGCCCTCGCGCAAGGTCGGCGACACCGAGCATGCGGTAATTCGCCCGATCCGGTGCATTGAATGGCCAGTTCCTTGCGCCGTAAAGTTCGCCTTCGCTTTCGAAATCGCGCCAATCGGCGCCCCGCTCCGACAGCGACACCGTTCCGCCGAACGTGTCCGGATCGGGCAAACGGAGCGAGCCTTCGGTGCCGTGCAGCTCGATTGGATGATTGGAATGACGAAAGACGTCCCAGGAGGCGCCGAAATTCACGGTCGCGCCGGATTGGAACTCCAGAAGCGACAGGATGTTGGTGGGCGTTCCGACCTTGAAGCGCGTGTTCTTGAATGGACCATCGGCGGTGATCAGGCGCTCTTCCTGACCTTTCGTCGCCATTGCCATGACCCGAGCGACCGGGCCGAGCAGATTCACCATCATGGTCAGATAATAAGGCCCCATATCGAAGACCGGGCCGCCGCCAGGCTGATAATAGAATTGCGGATTGGGGTGCCAGTGCTCCATGCCGCGTCCCATCATGAAGGCAGTGCCGCTCACGGGACGGCCGATCGCGCCCTCATCCATCAGGCGCCGCGCCCGGCGACCTGCCGCACCGAGAAAGGTGTCGGGCGCCGACCCCAGTTGCAATCCGCGCCGCTTCGCCTCCGCCACAAGAATGCGGCCATCGGCCGCCGAGGTTGCAAGCGGCTTTTCCGTGAAGACATGCTTGCCAGCGGATAGGGCCAACATCGTGACGTCGAAATGGACGGCGGGAACAGTGAGGTTCAGCACGAGATCGACTTCGGGATCGGCCAGCAATTGGTCGACGCTGAGCGCGCGAATGCCATACTCCCGGGCACGCAGTGCGGCGACATCGGCGGATATATCGGCGCAAGCCCGCAATTCGACACCGGCAAACAGCGCTGCATTGCGCAGATACGTCATCGAGATGTTACCGCAGCCGATGACGCCAATGCCAAGCTTAGCTTTTGAATTACCAGCCATATTACCCAATCCTCCCTGATCTACCGCATCTGTTCGCCGCGCTTCGGCGCATCCGAACGATGACTCCCGGGTTGATTTAAAGCATCTTATTTCTTGACGCGCGACAAATTTTTATAAAACATATGCGAATACTGGCGCGGAGGTTTGGAGGTCGCCAGTCTTCCTGGGAGGGAAACATGACAGATATCAAGAAGACGCCGGCTCACTCCACGAGTGCCGGACAATCGATAATGCTTGATCGTCGTCAGTTGCTGTTGGGTGCCGCCGGCGCCGCCATCGGCACGGCAACACTTGGTGTTGCCTCAGGCCTCGGTATCCGCCCGGCCCGCGCGGCCGATCGGACGGAAATCAGCTTTGCCAGTGCCAGCTTCTTCGGCAAGGAAGGGCTCGGTGATCTCGTCAAGACATTCAACGAGTCGCAAAGCCGCATCGCCGTCAAGTTCATAGAACTGCCGCCGCCGAGCTCATCGACGGAGGTCTACCAGGGCCTCGTCCAGCAGCTCGCCCGCCGCAACGGAACGCCCGACGTCTTCAGCCAGGACGTCATCTGGATCGCCGGTTTTGCGTCTGCCGGCTGGGCGCTGCCGCTTGACGAATATTTCCCGAAGGACAAGCGCGCTGATTATTTCCCCGGCACGGTGGCGGCCTGCACCTATGGCGGCAAGCTGACAGCCCTGCCATGGTTCGTCGATTCCGGCATGTTCTACTATCGCAAGGATCTGGTGGAAAAACATGGCGGTAAGGTGCCGGAGACCTGGGCCGACATGGCGACAATGGCGGCAGAGGCGCAGAAGGCCGGAGACGCCAAGTTCGGTTATCTCTGGCAGGGCAAGCAGGCCGAGGTTCTGGTCTGTGACGCCGTGGAAATCATTGCATCCAATGGCGGTTCCATCCTTTCCGCCGACGGGAAATCCTCCCTCATCGGCGACGATGCCGCCGTTGCCGCGATCCAGTTCCTGTATGATACCATCAACAAGACGAAGATCAGCCCTCAGAACGTGCTCTCCTGGGACGAGGAACCCTCTCGCCAGCCGTTCACCTCGGGTGAGGCGATGTTCATGCGCAACTGGTCCTATGTCTATCCGATCGCGCAGGACCCGAAGGCCTCGCATGTCGTCGACAAGGTCGCCGTCGCGCCGCTGCCGCATTTTGCCGGCGGCAAGAGTTCGGCCTGCCTTGGCGGCTACCAGCTGGGCGTCAATGCCAACTCCAAGAAGCGGGAAGCTGCAATCGAATTCCTGACCTGGATGTCTTCGCCCGAAACCCAGACCCGGCTTGCGCTCAATTTCGGCCTTGCACCCTCGCGGCCCGCCATCTTCCAGGATGCGAAGCTGAAAGCCGAGCAGCCGTTCATGGCGAGCCTGCAGAGCGTCTTCACCGGGGCCACACCGCGGCCGATCACGCCGCAATATGCCAAGGTAACGCTGGCGCTGCAGTCCAGTATCTCGAAGGCACTCGTCAGCGGCAACGTCAAGGCGGAACTGCAGGCCGCCGCCGCCCAGATCAACAAGATCGTTGGCTGACATGGCCGTGACGATGACGGTTGCCGTTTCCGAGCAAACCCCAGGTAAGTCGAGGGCGCTGTCCAGCGCCCTCTGGCCCTGGCTGTTGCTGCTGCCGGCATTCCTTTCGCTCGCATCGGTATCCTTCTATCCGATCGTCAACGGCGTCTATCTGTCCTTCACCAACCGCTCGCTGATCACACAGGACAATGATTTCGTCGGCATCGCCAATTATGTGCAGCTGCTGTCCGATCCGCCGTTCTGGAATGCCTGGTGGCATACGATCTGGTTCACGCTGATCTCGACCTTGCTCGAGACGTTCATCGGCCTGGCAATGGCGCTGATCCTTTGCGAGACCTTCGCCGGCCGGGGCATGGTCCGCGCCGCCATGCTCGTGCCCTGGGCCATGCCGACTGTGGTTACCTCGAAAATGTTCGGCTGGCTCTTCGACGGCCAGCACGGCATCATCAATTTCATCCTTCTGCATGCCGGACTGATTGACCAGAACGTCAACTGGTACGGTTCCCCCGATACGGCGCTGACGACGATCATCCTTGCCGATGTGTGGAAGACCACGCCATTCATGGCGCTTCTGTTGCTGACCGGGCTGCAGACCGTTCCGAAATCGCTCATAGAGGCGGCACGCATTGATGGGGCGAGAGCCTGGACGATCTTCTGGCATGTCCGCCTGCCGCTCCTGATGCCGACACTGTTGATAGCCGGGCTCTTCCGTGCGCTCGATGCCTTCCGCGTCTTCGACCTCGTCTATGTGCTGACGGGTGGCGGTCCGGCAGATTCCACCGAGACCCTTTCAACTCTGTCCTACAAGGTGCTCTTTTCGACGCTGCAGTTCGGCTACGGCTCGGCTGTAACGACCGCCATGTTCCTCACCGAGGGGCTGATCGCCATCGGCTTCTGCATCTTCCTCGTGCGCCAGATCAGGAGGACGACGTGAACGGAGAGCGCTCAGTCTTCCAAAACATCCTCATCTATCTCGGCGCCCTGTTCATCCTCATCTGGTCCGCCGGCCCCTTCATCTGGCAATTTTCGACATCGCTCCAGCTCGACAAGGCCCTGACCGAGGGAACGCCCTCGCTCATACCGAACCCGTTCACGCTGGAGCATTACTACAATGCCTTTGTCGAAAAAGGCCTGCATCATTACGTGCTGAATTCGCTCATCGTTTCCCTTGCGACCACCGCTCTCTGCCTGATCGTCGGTTCGCTCGCGGCCTTTTCGCTATCGCGGCTCGACGTGAAGGGGCGCTTCGGCATCCTGACGGTCATCCTTTCGGTATCGATGTTTCCGCAGATCGCGCTCGTCGGGCCTCTCTATCTCATCGCCTCCGATCTCGGGCTGCTCGATACCTATACGGCGCTGATCATCACCTATCTTGCGCTGGGACTGCCGCTGGTAACCTGGGTCCTGTTCGGCTATTTCGAAACGCTGCCGCGCGAAATCGACGAAGCAGCCCGCATAGACGGCGTCGGCCCTGTCGGCCTGCTCTGGCATATCATCCTGCCGATGTCATTGCCGAGCCTGGTCACGACCGGCCTGCTTGCCTTCATCACCGCCTGGAACGAGTTTCTGTTCGCGCTTGCCTTTACCTCGGACAGCGACAGCCAGACGATCCCGGTCGGCATCGCCAATTTCACCAACCAATATTATGTGCCCTGGGGAGACATCGCCGCCGCATCGGCTGTCGTCACCGTACCGCTCATCATTTTGGTGCTCTTCTTCCAACGACACATCATCGAAGGCCTGACCCAAGGCGGAATCAAGGAATAGCGGGAATGCGCAAGGACATAAAAGTCGGCTGCCAGACGTTCACATGGGAAATGCTCGGCAATGCCTGGACGGGAACAGCTGATGATCTGCTCTCGGCGATTTCCGCCGGCGGTTATTCCGGCATCGAAATCACCGATACGATGATCGGCCGCTATGCGGCAGACCCGCATGCCTTCGCGAATGCATTAAGGGATCGCGGCCTGACGCTCGTCTCCTTCGCCTTCGGCTCGAAGAGCGGCTTTACGGTGGCCGACGCAATGAGGGACGATCTTGCGACCGCGAAGCGCTGGATCGATTATGCCGCGCATTTTCCGGGCGCACTCGTTTCCATCGGCTCGGCAACCGTCGTTTCCGAGGGCCCGCGAGACGAGAAATTCGCCATTGCCGGCGAGTTCTACAATCGCGCCGGAGAGCTGGGCAAGGTCGCCGACGTCGAGGTCGCCGTGCATCCGAGCTCGCATCACAATACTTTGCTGTTCGACCGTGCCGATTACGACCGCATCTTCGCTTTGCTCGACCCGAGCCTAGTCGGCTGGGTGCCGGATACCGGTCATATCCTGCGGGGGCATGCCGACATGCTTGACACGATGCGCACCTATCAGGACCGTATTCGTTACCTGCATCTGAAGGATGTTGACGCGCAGGGCCGATGGGCGATGCTCGGCAAGGGGGTTCTCGATACCCCGGCCGTGATCGAGCTTGTCTCCGCCGCTCCACACTTCAACGGCTGGCTGGTGCTGGAGGAGGAATCCGAGACGGCCGCCGCCGATCCCGCCGCCGCGGTCAAAGCCAATCGCCAAACCATGCGCGGCTACGGCGCATAAGGAAGAGAACCATGATCGAAAAGGAAAGTCGCCGTCTTCGCGTCGGAGTCCTCGGCTGCGGTCCGATCGCGCAGTTCGCGCACCTGGAATCCTGCATCAAGGCTCGGAATGCCGATCTCTATGCTATCTGCGACGCGGCGCCCGATCTTCTGGCTCGCATGGGCGCGACCTATGAGCCGCAGAAGATGTACGACGATTATGATGCCATGCTGGCCGATCCCGAGCTGGAGGCCGTAATCGTCGCGACCTCCGACGCCTATCATGTGCCGATGTCCATTAAGGCGCTGGAAGCCGGAAAGCATGTGCTCTGCGAAAAACCGATCGGCGTGTCGGTCGAGGAAGGGCAGCAGCTTGCCGAGGCCGTGCGCCGGTCCGGCAAGATCCTGCAGGTCGGCCATATGAAGCGCTTCGATCCGGCGCTTGAGGCGGCCCGCGATTTCGTGCGCGACGATATAGGCCAGATCTTTGCGATGAAGGCGTGGTATTGCGATTCCACCCACCGTTATACCAATACGGATGCGGTGCAGCCCTTGCCCGTCACCAGCAAGCTTGCGCGCAAGCCATCAGGCAATCCCAAGGCCGATCTCCGGCAATATTTCATGCTGGCCCATGGCTCGCATCTGGTCGATACCGCGCGCTTCTTCTGCGGCGACATCGTTGCCGTTCGCGCCCGGCTTCTGGAACGTGCCGGCGCCTATTGCTGGTTCGTGGAGACCGAGTTTGCCAATGGCGCCCTCGGCCATCTGGATCTGACGGTTGCCGTGCGCATGGATTGGCATGAGGGGTTTCAGCTTTACGGCGAGAATGGCTCTGTTCTCGCAAAGACCTTCAATCCCTGGTACTTCCGCTCGAGCGAAGTGGAAATCTTCCACGAGAAGGATGCGACGAGCCGCAAGCCGCTCGGCGCCGACGGCCATTTCTTCCGCCGGCAGCTGGAGGGGCTCGCCGATACCGCGCTGAACGGCGCGCCGATGCGCGGCGCCAATGTCGAGGACGGCCTGGCGTCCATCCGCGCGATGGTGGCGATCGCCCGGTCGGTGGACCGGGGCGAACGTGTCGAACTCGCATCGGTCACGGGAGCGGTCTGATGCAGATCGGAATCTTCGCCAAGACCTTTCCCGGAACGGAGCCGCTCGGCGTTCTCTCGGCAGTGCGCGACAGCGGCTATGCTTGCGCGCAGTTCAATCTCGCTTGCTGCGGTCTCCCATCCATGCCCAATGCCCTTTCGGAAGAAACGATCGCTGCGATCCGGGCAGCCGTCGAGGCGACGGGTATCTCGCTCGCTGCTCTGTCGGGCACCTACAACATGGCTCACCCCGATATTGCCATTCGCCGGGCGGGCCTCGCCCAGCTCGCGGTCGTCATCGAAACGGCGGCCGCACTCTCGATTCCGTTGGTGACGCTTTGCACCGGAACGCGCGACCCGAACGACCAATGGGCCCATCATCCCGACAATGGCGATCCCTCCGCCTGGGCCGACATGGCAGCGGAGATATCGAAGGCCCTGGAGCTGGCGGAAGGGCATAGCGTTGATCTCGGCATCGAGCCGGAGCAGGCCAATATCGTCACCTCGGCACGCGACGCCCGGCGGCTCATTGACGAGATGGGATCGGCGCGGCTGCGCATCGTGCTTGATCCGGCCAATCTCTTCGAACAGGCGACACCGGCACAGGCGCGGGCGATCGTCGCAGAGGCGGTCGAAATCTCCGCCGGCCATATCGTCCTGGCGCACGCCAAGGATCGTCACGGCGACGGCCGTTTCGCGACCGTCGGGCAAGGCGTGGTGGATTTTGCTGATTTCATCGCGCGGCTGCGCTCGGTGAATTTCGACGGACCGCTCGTAACCCATGGCCTTTCGGCTTCGGAAGCACCCGGCGTCGCCGGCTTTCTCAAGGCGCTGATCTGATGGGACAGAAATCGTTCAAGCGCGGCGATGCAGAACTTGCCATCTACGAGAATGGGCAAGGGCTTCCGGTCGTCTTCCAGCACGGGCTGGGTGGCGATGAGGCGCAGGTGGCACAGAATGTCCCAGCTGCGGGCATGCACCGGCTGACGCTGGAATGCCGCGGACATGGCGCATCCTCGCTTGGCAATGCACGGCCCTTTTCGATCCAAATGTTTGCCGAGGATGTTCTGGCCGCTGCCACTGAATGCGGGTTCGATCGCTTCATTGTCGGCGGTATTTCGATGGGCGCGGCAATTGCGCTGCATCTTGCCCATCATCACGCTCACCGGATCGCCGGGCTAGTCCTCGTCCGCCCCGCCTGGACTTTCGAGGCATCGCCGGACAATCTCGCGCCGATCCGCACCGTTGCCGCCCTGATCCGCTCGTACCCGGTCGGGGAGGCCAAAAGGCGCTTTATCGTCTCAGAAACCGGACGACGGATCGCCTCGGAGGCGCCGGACAACTTCTCCTCCCTGCTCGGTTATTTCGACCGACCGGATGCTCTCGCCTTTGCCTCCGTTCTGGCTGACATCGCCGCAGATGGACCGGATGTGCCACAGGCAGCGGCAGCCGCCCTTGCCGTGCCCACCCTCATTATCGGCAACCGGCACGACGCGATCCATCCGCTCTCCTGTGCGCAGACGTTCGCCAGCGTCATTCCAGGCGCAAACTTTGTCGAAGTTACCGCCAAGGCCATCGACAAAGACAGGCATTTTGCCGAGGTCCAAGACGCCATCGCGCATTTTCTAGCACCCCAAACACTCCGGAGCTTCGTTCCATCATGACGTCTAGACACCTTTCCGGCCCGGCTGCCATTGCAGCGCTTCCCCGCAACAGGCTTCTGGGCGAATTCTCGCTCTGGTCGGCCGACCTTGCCAATATGGAAACCGATCTCAAACGCATCGAGGCCTATGTCGACCTGCATCACATCGATGTCGCCGATGCGCGCTTTACGCCGGGCTTCCTGTTCTTTCCGGATTTTGTCGCGCGCATCGCCAAGTCGACCGCCAAGCCGATCCACGTCCATCTCATGGTCGAGGCTGAAATCGTCGAGGAGCAGGCGCGCCAGTTCATAGAAGCGGGCGCGGATTTGATCAGCGTCCACGCCGAAAACGGCGATGCAGGCTTGCGCGCAATTGCGCTTGCCAAAGAACTGGGGGCCGAAGCCGGCGTAGTGCTGCGGCTGGAAACGCCCGTTTCGGCGATCGAACCTTTCATCGATCATGTCGCCTTCGTGACGCTGCTCGGAACCTCGATCGGTGTCAAGGGACAAAGCCTTTCCGAAAAGGCCTGCGACCGGCTGATCGAAGCCCGTTCCCTGCTCAGGAAAGCCGGTCGCGAAGATCAGATCATCCTCGCAGCCGATGGCGGCATTCGCGAACAGACAGTGCCGCTTCTGCGCCAGGCCGGAGCGCAGACGGTCGTGCTCGGATCGCTGGCATTCGGCGACAGGAACCTTGGCGACCGGATCGCCTGGTTGCATGGACTGGAGAGCCGGGTTTCGTGAAAAAGGTCGCTCTTGCATTCGATCTCGGTGGAACGGAGCTTCGCGCCGCGCTTATCGATGATGAGGGAAGTCTTGTGACATTCTCCTCGCTGTCGACGGACGCAGCCGGCGGCCCCGCGGCCGTCATCCGGCAGATCGAACAGCTGGCCGAAATGGTGCTGGCCGAAACGCCTGATCTTTCGCCGATCGGGATCGGGATCGGTGCACCCGGCCCGCTCGATCCGGACGCCGGTGTCGTCATTGCCGCCCCAACGCTCGTCGGATGGCACGAGATCCCACTTGCGGAGATTCTCCAAAACCATTTTCAGCTGCCCGTAAGGCTCGAAAACGATGCGAATGCGGCAGCGCTTGGCGAGTGGCGATATGGCGCCGGCCGCGGGGCGGGGTCGATGGTGTTCGTCACGGTATCGACCGGCATCGGCGGCGGCGTGATTGCCGATGGCCGGATCCTGCACGGGAGACGCGGCCTGGCTGCCGAGATCGGCCACATGACGATCACGAGCGAGGGCGAACGCTGCTTTTGCGGCGCAGTCGGCTGCTTTGAGGCCGTCGCCTCCGGCACGGCGCTCGGCAGGCGGGCAACGGCCCGCACCAGGCCGTCAGACGGATCGGTGCTGCGCAAGCTCGCCGCCGATGCCGATGTGACCGGACGACATGTCGTCGAAGCTGCACGAATAGGTGACGCCGATGCACTCGCGCTGCTGGCTACCGAGGCGCGGTGGCTGGGGATAGGCTTTACGAACCTGCTTCACCTCTACTCGCCCGACATGCTCGTCATGGGCGGAGGAATTTCGCATGGCTTCGATCTTCTGCACGATCAAATGGCGGCGACGATTCGCGAGCGCGCCATGCCCGCCTATCGCAACGTGCCGATCGTTGCGGCACAGCTCGGGCGCCATGCCGGCTTGATCGGTGCCGCCAGCCTCATCTTCGGCGGCTACGGAAAAACAGCCCCCCGGGCCGATGAGCCCGCAAGGCACGGGCAATGCTGATAGGGCCATACCCAACGGTAAAAAAGAAGCCAGCAATGGCTGATCTCAAGCTCCGCGACGCCCGCAAATCCTTAGGCGCTTTCTCGAGCATGGCATTTTGGCGCCCATCCATCCGTGCAGCGAACGGCGTAAGATTGCCGATCGAAACACTCTTGACCCACAATTTTCGGCCGATAGAAATGAATTGAGGCTTTGCAACCAATATCTTTGGTCAAGAAAGCTGGCTGGAGCCGCTATTTCTCAGACCCTGTCCTGTCTTTCGGAAAAGACCGACGATGATGACCTCGAGAACGCCACAGCTTGCCTTCGTTTTATCATGCCTGGGTGCTTTGAACGGATCACACGCCATCGCACAGGAAGCAGCGGCCCCTCTGTCGGGCAGCTTTGCCGACCTATGCACTGTTGACGGCGAACATCCATCGAAGCTCTGGCGGATCAGCAGCAGGCTGGACCCTGGCTCATGGAGATCGCGCATCGTTTGCGATCTCTCATCCCCTTCCAGGCCGATATTGCGTATCTCGGTGCATCCCGGCGATGCTCCCGATCAGAGTGTCGGCGATGTACCGACTGAACGGGTAGAGATTCAAATCAAGAAAGAGGTTATCAAATTCGATGAGCCGACGTGGTACCATTTTGCCTTCCGGCTCGAAGCCCCTTGGCGGGGGCTGGGCAACCGCACCGTAATTCATCAGGTGAAACAAAATATTCCAACGGAAGAGACCAAGCCTCTTGGAGCTTGCCAAGCGGCAAATCCATTGTTCAAAATCGAGGCCATACCATCGGAGACAGGGGCAAACTTCGTTGCCAAGGTGCGGGGGAGCGCTGACTGCAACACCGGTCAATCCAAGATAATCTGTGGCCCCTGGCATCTTAATGTGGGTGACTGGAATGACGTGAATGTGATGCTGAAGCCGAGCTTGCAGGAGGGTGCAAGCGCCATACAGGTCTATCTCAACGGACGCGCCTGCGACCCCTCCTATAAGGGGCGTCTCGGCTTTCTCGATCACGGTGTGCGGCATGAAGACGGCCGCCCATTCATCGACGTTCAACCTCGCTTTGGGATCTATAGGGACACTCTTCCTGGTGTCGTGCAATCAGTTGACTTCGCGGATATCCAGTTCTGGTCGACGGACCCTTCCAGTGATCCCGCTTGGTCGAAATTGGCAGTTTCTGCCAAGTAATCATCCGATCTTTCGGGCCGATGACAGAAACGCTTAGTGTGGCCACCCGTTTGCGCATCTCTGCCAGGACCTCAAAACAGGTCGGAAAATCACGATTTTCAATCGCCGCTGCCACAATTACGCCCGCCGTTTCCGGAATTGTCTGCAGCACGCATGCCTCGCCCGCGCGGGGTGCAATCCGATGCATTCTTCGGGAAATATGGTTATCACGTGAAGACTAAAAAATTTGTTCTTTTGCCCGCTCTGGCTTTACTGATGGCAGGCGCCGCCGCGCATGCGCAGGAATGGAGATATCTTCCGGATTACGGCGACGATCTGGATGGCGGCTATGTTGCTCCGCGCTATTCGCGGGAGGCGCCACCGCGCTATCGCGACGATCCACGCCTCGACGATGGCTATTACTATCGGGGTGATCCTTACAGCGACTATGACGATGAGGACGGCAATTTCCCGCCACCCCCTCGCCCACAGCGCCAGGCTTCGATCGATCGGAATGCCGTGTCTCCCCAATTCAGTCCGGGCCTCAAGGATGACAAGCGGGCCAGTCTGGCGCAGTCGCCGATCCCGCGCAGCGTTGTGCGCTTCTCCGGCTACGATCCCGGCACAATCGTTATCTCCACCAAGGAAAAGCGCCTCTATCTCGTGCTCAACGACGGAACTGCCCTCAAATACGGCATCGGCGTCGGCAAGCAAGGCTTCGCCTGGAAGGGAACCGAGACGATCAGCCGCAAGGCGGAGTGGCCCGATTGGACGCCGCCCAAGGAAATGATCGCTCGCCGTCCAGAATTGCCTGACCACATGGAAGGTGGCCTCAATAATCCCCTCGGAGCGAGAGCACTCTATCTCGGTTCCACCCTCTACCGCATCCACGGCACCAATGAGCCGAACTCGATCGGTAAGGCGGTGTCGTCCGGCTGCATCCGCATGGCAAATCCGGATGTCATGGATCTCTATGGCCGGGTCGGCGTGGGAACGAAGGTCGTCGTGCTCTGATCGCGCTCCGGCCTTGCGTGGCTCAGCCTGGAATTGCTTGAAAACAAAGAGCTGGAGCGGTTCAGATATTCCGTGACAGGCTGAACCGCTCTGGCAGGACCGGAAACGGACGTCATTCGTCGGGAAAGGCAGCCGTCACAGGCACCATGAGCGTGACCTGCATTTTGCCGGGCCTCAGGGGAACCGCGGAAATCGGATTTTAAACCACTGGTCTCTCAATTCGCATCCGAGCGGAATGAATAGCGGAGAGGGAGTGAACGGACGAGATCATCGGCGCTATGCAAGCCTGGACTCCGCCACACGCGGAGCCATTCGCCTGCTGAACGAAGCCCGCGGATGCGGGCGGCCAGATCGGAAAGCCCGAGAAAATGAGCAAAGCGTTGTAAAACTTCCTGTAAAACAGCGCCTTGCCTCATCTTGAAGGTCACAGTCTAACTATCTGCAATCTTGAATTCATCAGCATACTCTGCCGAACGCAGTGCATCGGCTTGGGAAGCCTCTGCCCCGTTTAAGAATTCCTGCAGGAGCCGGGTGATGCGCTCGGGCGATGTACCCTTGGCATATTCTTCCTGCATCCGGCGTCTGACCAGCATTTCCAAGACTGACATGTCTTTCACCTCATAGTTCCGGCGCAGGGAAAATGTCGCTCTCAATGACACGGGAGGCAAGTTACAGTTTTTTCATGGTCTTGATGGCTCGACGGCAAGACTTCTGATCTCTTTTCGCCGCCTCGTGCCGGAAACGGTGCTGAGCGAAGCGTGATCGATCTTTCACTTGCCAAATGGCGGCGTATCGTAGAATTGAAAGCGGCCAATCGGTCGGTTGTTTGCGCTTCGTTAACCTGCGTGCTTTAGCGGGCCACACCCCGACCTTTGGATGATGTCGCCTGCAAGGAATGAATAATGCCCATAAAGAAAAGCTCTGCCTCTGACGTTTTCCAGCGCAAGATTTCGGATTTTTGCGATATGCGGCTCAAGCCGCTGCTTCAGCCGCGTAGCTTCGAGAATATCAAAGGCTTCATGATCGGCCTGATCGTTTTCCAGTCGCGGCCTCCCCTTCGGGCAGGACGTGTCGACTTCCAGGAAATTGCCTCGCTCTGCGGAATGGACGAGGAAATGAGCCCGGAACTGAAGCGTGCGGCCCAGCCCGGCTTCGATGCGATTCTTCGCTGGCTGGGAACCCCGAAAACCAGCACGGCACGTAAGTTGCCAGTCGCCGCGAAACGCCCTTTGCGGGTTCCCGCCAAGCCTATTTCCGCTCAGCCTGCGCGTCGTCTGGCTTCCTGAGATGAACTGCGTACCGGTCGTCCACGGCCGGTACGTCATTATCTGCCTCGGCAGAACGCAAAACCCCATACAGCATCGAATACCGATCCGATCGGCAAAGCCCGCTGCTAAGACGCGGCGCTACCCTCGTCCGCGACAGATTTCGATTGCGGCGCGATCGCTGAACGACGCTTCGGGATATCGCCAAAGAGGCCGCCCGGTCGCACCAGCAGGATGATGCAAAGCATGACGCCGATCGCCACGATCTGCAGCGATGCCGCACGAGCCTGCTGTTCGGGCGAAAAGAGGATACTCGTCAGCGCACCGGAACCGGCCCAGATCGCCCAGACCAGAACGCTGCCCATGACAGCGCCCTTGTTGCTGCCAGAACCGCCGACAATCAGCATGACCCAGACCTGAAAGGTCAGGATCGGAAGGTAGTTGTCCGGCGCGATGAAGCCGATGAAATGCGCCTGCATGGCACCGGCCAATCCCATGACCGCACCACCGACGGCAAAGGCCTGTACGCGATAGAAGCGAGCGCTCTTGCCGAGAGAAATGGCGGCACGCTCGTCCTCACGCAGCGCCTTGAGAACACGTCCCCAGGGGCTTTTTACAAGATGCTCCAGCGCAAAATAAACGATCAGCAATGCGACGACCACGATGCCGAGATTGGCCAAATTGAAAAGAAGCGGCGTTTCGGCGAGGTTCGAAAATGGGCGCGGAATGAAGCCGATACCAAAGGGGCCACCGGTCAGTTTCTGCGCATTCAGCGCCACGAGCTGGACGACGACGGCTACGCCGAAGGTTGTGATCGCCAGATAATCGGATTTCAGTCGGAGCGTCGCCACACCGATGATGGCGGCGGCAAGACCGGCGATAATCATTGCGCCGAGCCAGCCGACGAGGATCGGCAGATCGAACCCGCCGAACCGCCCGGCCGTATCGGGCGTCGTCAGCAGGGCCGAGGTATAGGCGCCGATCGCTACAAAGCCGGCGAGCCCGACATTGAAGAGACCGGTCAAGCCCCATTGCAGGTTCAAGCCGAGCGTGATGAAGGAAAAGATCAACGCGGTCGTCAGGAAGAAAGCGGCATAGCCAATAATGTCCATCATCGCTCCCTCACTCCGAAAAGGCCGATCGGCCGGATGAACAGCACCGCCATCAGGATGATGAACGAGATGGCGGCACGCCACTCCGCGCCGACAAGCTGAACTGCAGCCGCTTCGGCAAGGCCGATGATCAGGCCACCGAGAACCGCGCCCGGCACGCTGCCGATACCGCCGAGAATAGCGGCGGCAAACATCGGCAGCAGCATGTCGAAACCCATCAGCGGACGGATCTGTACGAGAATGCCGATCATGACGCCGGCAACGCAGGCGAGCCCTCCGCCGATCAACCATGTGACGCGCACGACTTTGGAGACATCGATGCCGACGACACGGGCAAGCGCCGGATTTTGGCTCAGCGCCTGCATGGAGCGCCCTGTCTGCGTCCTCGTCATCAGCATATGAACGCCGAAGACCAAAAGTGCCGTGACGATCAAAAGGGCGATCTGATCGGGCGTGATGCGAATGCCGAAACCTATCGGCATGGCGATCTGGATCGCGCGGCTGAAATAGGTCGGACGCGACGTGAAGAGGAATTCGAGCAGGCTGCGCAGCGCCATGGATGCGCCGAAGCTCGCCATGACGACGATGATCGACTGGCCCTTGGCGCGTAGTCTCGCAAACAGCACCTTGTCGAGTGCAAGGGCAAGGACGCCCGTAAAGCCCATCGCCACGATCACCGCCACGATCAGTGGCCAGCCGAATGAGAGCGGGCCGATGGGTGCGACCTTGCCGAATACAGCGCCGATCGCACTGACCACAGCAAGCGTCGCATAGGTGCCCCAAGCCATGAAATCGCCATGTGCGAAATTGGAAAAGCGCAGGATCGAATAGGTGAGCGTCACGCCGATAGCGCCAAGGCCGATCATCGAGCCCGTCAGCAATCCGTCGACGATGAATTGCAGGTTCATGCCGCACCCCCCTTTGCCGAAGTCTCAGGTCGCTGGCCGAGATAGAGTTCGGCGACGACGGGATCGTTCCAAAGCTCGGAAGCCACGCCTTCATGCCTGTCCTTGCCCTCGACGAGGACATAGGCGCGATCGCCAATCGCAAGCGCCGCCTTGGCATTCTGCTCGACCAGCAGAATGGTGACGCCGGATTTGCGGATTTCGGTCAGCATGTCGAAGACCATCGAAACGAATTTTGGCGAGAGGCCTGCCGAGGGCTCATCGAGCACGAGAAGCTTCGGGTGAACGATAAGAGCGCGCGCAACAGCCAGCATCTGCCGCTGCCCTCCGGAAAGATTACCGGCCGCGATGCGGCGATGGCGGGCAAGATCCGGAAATGTCGCATACATTTCTTCGATGCGAGCAGGCACGTCTTTCGGCTTCAGAATGCCGCCGGCGACCTTTAGATTGTCCTCGACGGACATCAGCGGGAAAACGTTTTCCGTCTGCGGCACGAAGGCGAGGCCGAGCCGCACCATGATGTGCGCAGGCGTACTCGTAATATCCCTGCCGGCCAGCTCGACCGTGCCGCTTTCAACCGGAACCAGACCGGCAATCGCCTTGATGAAACTCGATTTTCCGGCACCATTGGGGCCGAGCACGACGACAATTTCCTTCTCGGCCACCGTAATCGAAGCACCGCGCACGATCGAAACACCCGGCTCGTAACCGGCAACCAGATTGCGAACACTCAAGACCGGTTCGCTCATGCTGCGCCTCCCAGATAGGCCTCGATGACGCGCGGATCGCTGGCGACCTCTTCCGGCGTGCCCTCGCAAAGAAGCTGGCCGCTCGCCATCACAAGCACGCGGTGACACAGGCGGGTGACCATATCGATATTGTGCTCGATCAGAAGAAAGGTGACACCGCGCTGGTTGATATCGCGAATACGGTCGATGATCGTCTCGAGAAGCGTGGCGTTGACGCCGGCGGCGGGCTCGTCGAGCAGGATGAGGGCCGGATCGGCCATCATGACGCGAGCAAGTTCGAGAAGCTTGCGCTGACCGCCCGACAACACGCGGGCCGGCTCATGTGCGAGACGCGTCAGGTGAACGAGGTCGAGCAGCTCCATCGCCTTTGCATGGGCCGCCTTCTCCTGCGCGGCGACTTTCCACGGCCGCAGGAAATTCGATAGCAGCCGCTCTCCGGTCTGGTCCTGAGCGGCCAGCATGACATTGTCGAGAAGCGTCAGATTGGGAAAAGGTCGTGGGATCTGGAACGTGCGTCCAAGACCACGGCCAATCCTGCGATACGCAGCCTCGCCAGCCACTGCGGTGTCGTTCAGAATGATTTCGCCGCTGCTTGGTGCAACACTGCCGGCCAGAAGGTCGAACATCGTCGTCTTGCCGGCGCCGTTCGGACCGATCAAGCCGAGAATCTCGCCCTGGCGCACGTGGAAGGAAACGTCGTTGACGGCTACGAGACCGCCGAAACGCCGCACCACGTTTTGGGCCGTCAGAACAGGCGGGGCTTCCTCCCCATGCCGTTCAGTTGTCGTACTCATGAGATCCCTCTGGCCGGAAGCGATCGTTGTCGCTCCCTGATTATTTGATTTGTGATCACACTTGCATTGATCACGCTAATCAGCTTTAATCCTCTTCGCAAGCCGAAAAAGGGATTTCGAATGCAAAAGGCCACCGCCGACAAGAGCGATCCGATTGCCGCACAGCTTGCGCCAGTGGGGCGAGAAACCGTTCAGGACCGGGTCTATCTGGAGCTGCGCCGCGCGCTGATCGGCGGGCTGTTCGAGCCGAGCCAGGTGCTGACGATTCGCGGTCTTGCCGACGCGCTGATGACCAGCACCATGCCGGTGCGCGAGGCACTGGGTCGGCTCATTACCGAAAAGGCATTAGAAGCCCTTCCCAATCGATCCGTCCGCGTGCCGCCGATCACGCTTGAGCGCATGGACGATCTTCTGCGCGCTCGCATTCTGATCGAGGGCGAGGCAATCGCGCTTGCCGCGACCCGCATGACGACGCGGCAGATTACGACCATCGAAAGCATGCTCGGCGAATGGGACGAGATGCGCGCGCTGAAGCACAAGAAGGACGTCGACCGCGAGGTGACGCTCAATCAGGCCTTTCATTTCGAGATCTATCGCGCCTGCGGCTCCGCCGTTCTGATCCCGATGATCGAAAGCCTTTGGCTGCAGTCCGGCCCCTGTATCCGTGTCGCGATTTATGCCTTCTCGGATGCCGGCGAGGTCGATACCGCCCATTATCACCGCACGATCGTCAAGGCGATCGCCGCGCAGGATGCAAAGGGCGCTCGCGATGCGCTGGTGGCAGACATCAGCCGGCCGTTCACCTTCCTGCGCAGCAAACTGGAAGCCGAAGCCAAAAAGGGCCAATCCGTATGAGCCAACGCGCCATCAAGATCTCCGAACCCCGCTCCGGCCTCAGTGTCTTGGCACCTCTGCTGGAAGCCAAGGCGCCAGACAATGCCGCCTTTTTCTGGAACTATCTCAGCGAAACGCGCGTGGTCGGTGGCATTCACGCCATGTGGACCGGCCCGGAAATCTCATGCCCGATCCCGCCGGCGCATCTGAAGGGTGCTTCCTATGCGAACGCCCTGCCCGCCGAGAATGCAACGCTCACGCCGCAGCCCGGCGATATCGTGCTGAGCTACGTGCCGCCGCGCATGTGGGGTGGCAATCCAGATGCGATCTTCGATATCGGCCTGTTCTATGGGCAGGGCGCTCGCCTGCTCTTTCCGATCGGCTGGCTTGCCGGCAGCGTCGTCGCGCAAGTGCGCCCCGAGGAGCGCGAGCACTTCGCGGCGGCCTGCGGCGTCATCCGCCGTAACGGAGCCTGCGACGTCACCTTCGAGCGCGCGGAGATCTGAGATGACGGCTGCAAGCGACGACAGTTTCGAGCTCTTCGACCTCAGGGTCGAGGCCGTCATTCCAGAGGGCAAGCCGATCTATTGCGGCGCCAAGCCGGGCGACTATTTCGAACTCAAGGGCGAAATGCTGTCCCTGCCTGCGGGACAAGGCTTTTCGATTTACTCCATTTCAGCCGTCCTGCCGCTGCTGGCGGCCAAGCAACGCCCCGCCCACAAGAATGACTGGATGACCTCGGACGCGGAAATCGCCTGCCCCGACCCGAACTGCGCGAGCCGGCTGCGCATCGTCAGGACGGGCAAGCGGCGGTTCAGCCATGCCGAAACAACGGCCGTGCCGTTGCCCGAAGGAGAATAAACCGCATGACCGCCAAGACTTTTGAGCTCAGCCCCGGATACAAGATTTCCCGCGTCATCCGCGGCGGCTGGCAGCTTGCAGGAGGACATGGCACCATCGATCGTGCCCAGGCCGTGACCGACCTGATCGCCGCGTTCGACGTCGGCATCCGCACCTATGACTGCGCCGACATCTATACGGGCGTCGAGGAGCTGATTGGCGAGGCGCGCGAACGGCTCCGCAACGAGCGCGGCACGGAAGCCGCAGGCGCGATGAAGGTCCACACGAAGCTGGTCCCAGATCTCGAGAAACTGGCAACCATCAGCCGCGACTATATACGAGGGATCGTCGACAAGTCGTTGCGAAAGCTGAAGACCGAACAGCTTGATCTGGTCCAGTTTCACTGGTGGGATTACGCCTTGCCCGGCTATCTCGAAGCCTTGAGCTGGCTGGACGAGATGCGCCGCGAGGGCAAGGTGCGTAATGTCGGCACGACCAATTTCGATACGCCGCATATTGCCGAGATTCTGAAAGCCGGCATTCCGCTTGTCAGTCAGCAGCTGCAATATTCGGTTCTCGATCAGCGGCCATCGAACAGCCTCGCCAAGCTGGCGGCGGAGAATGACGTGAAGTTCCTCTGCTACGGTTCGGTGGCTGGTGGCTTCCTGAGCGACAAATGGCTGGGACAGCCGGAACCCGAGATGCCGCTCGAGAACCGCTCGCTCGTCAAATACAAGCTTATCATCGATGATTTCGGCGGCTGGGAGCTGTTCCAATCACTGCTTGATACGCTGAGGGCTATCGGCGATCGCCATGGCGTCGATATCGCCACGATCGCCAGCACCTGGGTGCTGGAACAGCCGCAGGTCGCCGCCGTCATCGTCGGCGCCCGCAATCAGGCACATGCGCTTGCCAATGCCAAGATCATGGATATCGCCCTTTCGGACGACGACCGCCGACAGATCGCCGGCATCATCGCCCAAAGCCCTGGCCTTGAAGGCGATGTCTATACGCTGGAGCGTGACCGCACCGGCAGGCACGGCTCAATCATGCATTACAACCTCAATGCGGGGAAGATATGAGCCAGCAATCGCCCCTCTTTCAAAAGGCCAGCGCCGAAGTGCTGGATTTTCATCGCTTCTTTGAAGCCTGGTATGATGCCGCAACTGCCGACAAGACGGATTTCGGCCGCTGCGAGCGCACCTTCGGGCATGCTTTTCGCATGATCCCGCCAACCGGCCGTATCTTCGGCCGCGCTGAAACCATCGAACTGATCCGGGCAAACCGAGGAAGCTTTCACGGCGATTTCAACATCGAGATTTCGGATATCCGCGCGAGCTTCGAAACCGAGAACGTGATCGTCCTCACCTATGTCGAAGCCCAATCGCGCGCCGGCAAATATAGCCGTCGTCAGGCGAGCGCGCTTTTCACCGCAAGTTCATCGGCACCCAACGGCGTCGAATGGCAGCATCTGCATGAAACCTGGCTGCAGATGCCGGAGACCTGACAGGTTCTAAAAAACAGAAATGAAAATCGTTGACCGAACAAGGGGAACAAAGATGAAGAAGACGATATTTCAAATCACCACGGCTCTGGCCCTTCTCACCGCAGCCGGCGCCGCCAATGCCGCGGACTGCAAGGTCACGGTCGGCCTCGTGATGGAACTGACCGGCCCGGCCGGCGAATACGGCCAGGCGGGCGCGAAGTCCGTCGAGATGGCCTTCCGCGACATCAACGCCGCCGGCGGCGCCCATGGCTGCGATCTGGTGACGGATACGCGCGACAGCCAGAGTCAGGGCAATGTCGCGGTTGATGCCGCGACCCAGCTCGTGCAGGTCAAGAAGGTACCGGCCATCATCGGCGGCATCATTTCTTCGGTGACGATCCCGATCCTGACCTCGGTCACCGCACCCGCCAAGATCGTGCAGGTATCGCCGGCCGCTTCCTCGCCGACGCTGACGGCGCTCGGCCGCGACGGCAAGACCAACGGCATCTTCTTCCGCACCATCACATCGGATTCGCTGCAGGGCATTGCCGCTGCAAAATATGCGATCGACAAGGGCTTCAAGAAGCTTGCGATCATCCACGTCAACAACGATTTCGGCGTCAATATGGTCGCCGAATTCTCGAAGGCCTATAAGGCGCTCGGCGGCACGATCGCCTCGACGACGCCCTACAACGAAAAGCAATCAAGCTATGCTTCGGAAGTCACCGCCGGGATGGGCGGCGATCCCGATGGTCTCTATCTTGTCAGCACGCCGGTCGATGGCGCGACCATCGCCCGCACCTGGATTTCGCAAGGCGGCCCGCAGAAGTTTCTGCTCAATGACGGCATGAACAGCCCGGACTTTATCGATTCCGTCGGCGCCGACTATCTGAAGGACGCCTATGGCACCTCCTCGGGCACGACGCCGACGCCATCGACCGACTATTTCAACAAGAACTACAAGGATTTTTCGGGCATCGAGCCGACTAACCCGGCCGCTGACCGAGCCTATGACGCCGGCGCGATCGTCGGTCTCGCGCTGGCGATCGCCGGCGACGACACATCCAAGCTGAAGGATGACATCTATAAGGTCGTCGATCCCAAAGGCACGCCGATCTATGCCGGCAAGGAAGAATTCGCCAAGGCGCTCGGCCTGATCAAGGAAGGCAAGCCGATCCGTTACGAAGGCGTCATCGGCCCGGTCTCCTTCGATCAGTATGGCGACATCACCGGCCCCTTCCGTCTCTGGAAGATCGCCGACGGCAAGGTCGCCACCGACGGCGAGCTGAAGATGGAAGACGTTTCAGCCCTGAAGGACAAGATCAAGTAGGCGGCGCTCTACATTGCAAAAAGGCGAGGCGCTCCCTTCGGCGCGCCTCCTTGCAATCATCCTGGCACAATCCCTTCAGCGGCTGATCTATGGTGACAGCTATCTGGCGTAGTTATTGAGAGACCCTCCGCTGATGCCCAGCAGTGCCGCTCGCCCCACCAATCCGACCCTGTGGACGCTGACAGCCGGCGCTGCCCCTGAACTTTCCCACGGCCTGCCTTCCCGCTCAAACGTCGTCGTGATCGGCGGCGGCTTCACCGGCCTCACCGCAGCACTTCATCTTGCCCGCACCCGCCGCTCTGTCATCGTCCTCGAAGCCGGACGATTGGGCGCGGGTGCCAGCGGCATGAATGCCGGTTTCGTCGTGCCCAATTTCGCCAAGGCCGATCCGGCGACCGTCCGTCAGAAGCTGCCGCGCGGCAAGGCGGATGCGCTGTTGTCGCTCGTCGGTGCGGGCGCCGACGAGATCTTTGCGACCATCGCGGAGGAGCAGATTTCATGCGATGCGGCGCAGACCGGTTGGCTGCAGCCCGCTTATGGCGACGACATGGCTGTGATCCTGCGCCAGCGGGCGAAGGACTGGACGGAGCTTGGTCGTCCAGTCGAATTTCTCGATGCCGGCGCCATCCGGAACGAGACCGGTATGGAGATCTATTCCGGAGGATTGATCGATCACTCCGGCGGCACCCTCCACCCGCTGAATTATCTCTACGGGCTCGCAAGCGCGGTCATGCGGCGCGGCGGCAATATCCGCGAAAACAGTGTGGTCGAGCGCGTCGAGCGACATGGCGGCACCTGGCGCGTCGGCCTCGCGGACCATGAAATTGAAACGGATGTCGTCATCCTCGCCACCAACGCCTTCACAAGCGGCATAGCCGCGCGCATGGGCCGAACGGGCGTGCCGTTAAAGGTGTACCAAGTGGCGACGAAGCCGATCGATGCCCAAACCGTTGCGCGAATTGCCCCAAATCGGCGACCTGTCGGCGATACGCGCTCCAACCTCTTCACCTACCGGCTCGATCGCGACAACAGGCTGATCAGCGGCGGCATGGCGATCAATCCCTTCGGCGCCTTCGAGCGTGTCGGCCGCGCCGTCGTCGACCGGCTCGTATCCGAACTCCGCCTGTCGCGCCATCCCGGCATAGAGATCGTCTGGACCGGAACGGCGATCATGACGCCGGATTTCCTGCCGCGTCTCTACCGTTTCGGCGACGGCTTCTTCGGCGGGATCGGCTGCAACGGCCGCGGCATCGCCATGACGGCGCAACTCGGCCGAACACTGGCGAGAATGGCGCTCGGTGAAATCGCGGAAGCCCTGCCGATCCCGCTGCAACCCGGTCAACCCCTACCATTCCACGGGTTCACGCCCCTCGTCGCCTCGCTTGCGCTGGCGCATGCCCGCTTTGAGGATTGGCGAAAGGGCCGTCATTGATCCACCAAGGTTGCCGACGGTCATCTAGCTGCACACCGCTCCAGACTGTAAATGACCATTAATTCTATAGAGAAAGGAATGAAGACGCGACCGTATCCCCAAAAATGAAATGCCTTTTCTCGAAGCCTGGCTTCGAATGCGGCATCGTGGCGCGAATAAAATCGGAGCCTGCCCATGAACGCGCAATTACACCATATCAACGCCACGCACCCGGAGGCCACGGTACTGGAGACCGAACAACAGGCGCTGGCAGTCGCGCAAGCGCTTGCGGAGCGCTTTGCCGCTAGCGCATCTGAGCGCGACAGCGAGAGGTTGCTCCCCTATGCCGAAATGGATGCGCTGGCACAATCCGGACTGCTGGCGATTACCGTCCCCGAAGAGTATGGCGGCCTGGATGTTTCGAACGCAGCGCTGGCCGAGATCACGGCGATCATTGCCGAGGCCGATGGCTCGATCGGGCAGATCCCGCAGAACCATTTCTATATCCTCGAAGCGTTGCGCGTCGATGGCTCGGAGGATCAGAAGCGATACTTCTTCGGCCGCGCATTGGCCGGCGATCGTTTCGGCAATGCCTTGTCCGAGCGGGGCACGAAAACGGTCGGGCACTATAATACCCGCATCACCCGCGATGGCCCCGGCTATCGTATCAATGGCCGCAAGTTCTATTCCACGGGCGTTCTCTTTGCCGATTGGATCACCGTTTTCGCGCTTGACGAAGCCGACAAGCTGGTCATGGCTTTCGTGCCGAAGGGCACGGAAGGCGTCGAGATCATCGACGATTGGGATGGCTTTGGACAACGCACGACCGGCAGCGGCACGACGGCGCTCAACAATGTCTATGTGAATGCCGACCATGTCGTCCTTCATCACAAGGGCTTCGAGCGGCCGACGACGATCGGCTCCGTCGGCCAGATCATCCATGCCGGCGTCGATCTCGGCATTGCCCGGGCTGCCTTCGCCGAGACGCTTGATTTCGTGAAGACCAGATCGCGTCCCTGGATGGATAGCGGCGTCGAGCGCGCCAGCGACGATCCGCTGACGATCGCCAAGGTCGGCCAGATCGCCATCCGGCTGGAAGCGGCGGCTGCGACCATCGAACGCGCCGGCCGCAAGGTCGATGCCGCGCAGGTCGAGACGACGGAAAAGCGGGTGGTCGAGGCGACACTGGCCGTTGCTGCAGCCAAGGTGCTGACGACGGAAATCGCCATCGAAGCCACGAACACGCTGTTCGAACTTGCCGGAACAGCCTCCGTGAAGCTCGACCTCAATCTCGACCGCCACTGGCGCAACGCCCGCACGCATACGCTTCACGACCCCGTTCGCTGGAAATATCATGTCGTCGGCAATTATCACCTGAACGACGTCATCCCGCCGAAGAACGGCGCGCTTTGACGGATAGACGAAAGCCCCGTCGCAGTTCACTGGAACGGGGCTTTCATACAATCAAAGGCACAAATCAGGAGCGCCACGCTGAAGCCAGCTAATGCGGTTCAGTTTTTCACTGAATGTCTGAACCATCTATCTCTTTGCTTTCACGCAATTCCGGACGGAAAACTGCTGCGCACTTTTCCCGGAATTGCTCTAGTGCCGATCCATACTGATTTCTATGGGCTGACCGGCGGACGCCGCGAGACTTTCCAGACCGGTTGCAACGACCGATACTCTGAACACCCCGTCGAGATTCTTGTCAAAGATCGCACCGACGACGATATCGGCATCGGCAAAGACTTCGTCGCGGATGCGACTGGCGGCCTCATCGACCTCAAACAGCGTCATGTCTGTCCCGCCGGAAATGGAGATCAGCACGCCCCGCGCGCCCTTCATGCTCATGTCGTCGAGAAGCGGATTGGAGACGGCGGCATCTGCCGCTTTTGACGCGCGGCCCGGCCCTGACGCCTCGCCCGTTCCCATCATCGCACGTCCCATTCCCCGCATCACGGATTTGACGTCGGCGAAGTCGAGGTTGATGAGACCTTCCTTGATGATCAGATCCGTGATGCAGCTGACGCCCGCATACAGAACCCGGTCCGCAGTCACAAAAGCATTTTCGAAGGTGGTCGTGGCATCTGCAATGCGAAACAGGTTCTGATTGGGAATGACGATGACAGTGTCGGCACTTTCACGGAGGCGCTCGATGCCTTCGTCGGCCGTGCGCATGCGCCGGTTGCCTTCGAACGTAAAGGGTTTGGTGACGACTCCAACCGTGAGGATGCCTGCCTGCCGCGCGGCTCGAGCGATGATCGGTGCGGCGCCCGTGCCAGTGCCGCCACCCATTCCGGCCGTCACGAAGCACATGTGCGTGCCGTGGAGATGGTCCATGATCTCATCAATGGATTCCTCGGCGGCGGCTCGTCCGATTTCCGGCAGGGAGCCCGCACCGAGACCTTCTGTCACCTGTGCGCCAAGTTGAATACGCCTGGTCGCTTTGGACGTCGCAAGCGCCTGCGCATCCGTATTTGCCGCTATAAATTCAACGCCCTGAAGTTGTTGCGCGATCATATTGTTGATTGCGTTGCCGCCGCCACCGCCGACACCGACGACGGAAATCTTCGGTATCACCCCTGAAAGTGGTGCGCGCATGTCAGCCATGAAGGACTCCATTGGATCGATTTCATTCTCAATCGAGATCGCCTGCCCTTCTGGACGTCGAAAGCGATTCGTGAGTGAAGAGATCCTAATGAGGAACGTGTGCGCATTACGGCGAGCTGCGACAGCCCTCCACAGAATAGTGAGTTGAGCACAGGATTTGTGAGCCGGATATCAGAACATCAATCGTCCAGCGTTGCGTGAAGGCCACAATCGGGCGAGCCCGCTTGAAGCTGTGGCGTGTTCCAACAGGGGCCCACACCACACCAGATACCAATGACGTTGACCGACCTTGAGTGCGGGTGAAGCCGCCATCGGCTCGGATTACGAGCCGATCCACTTTTAGACTCCACCACGTCCTCGCCCCCGCGTTTAGCTGTAGAGGCTGACCTCGGGAATCCGATCGTTCAGCACGAACTCGCCGACCTCCTTGGCCTTGTAAAAGACCGGATCGTGCAGGGTGTGCGTCCGCACATTGCGCCAGAAACGATCGAAGCGATATTTCTCCGCAGTCGAGCGGGCGCCGGTGAGCTCGAATACGCGCGAGGTAATATCGAGGGCAACATGGGTCGCGTGCACCTTTGCCGCATAGGCTTCGGCCGCTGCTTCACCGCGTTCGCGCGCCGTTGCCTTATGTCCCTTTGCAAGAGCCTCCTGAACCGCCGCGGCAGCGCTGTCGGCCAGAGCGGCGGATGCCTTGAGGGCTGCGGTAAATTCACCGACACGCTCTAGAATATAAGGGTCGTCCGATGCACGTTCGACGCCGGAGGTGATCCAGGGCCGCGTCGTGGTACGGACATAATCGACAGCCTCGCGCAGCGCGCCCTCCGCCGTGCCCAGATAGAAGTTCACGAAGACCAGCTGGATAAGCGGCGTGTTGAAGGTCGCAAGCACCGGCGCTTCGCCGCCGGTCGATGCCGCCTTGTCCAAGTCCTCTTCGTAGACGGGGAAGTCGTGGAACTCGACGCTGCCGCTGTCGGAAAGGCGCTGGCCGAAATTGTCCCAGTCGTCATTGGCCTTGTAACCGGCTCGATTGGTCGGGACGGCGAAGCCGACGATCCGGTCATCGAGCGCAGCATTGGCGTTGACGTAATCGGAGACGTGCGCGGCCGTGGAAAAGGACTTGCGGCCGTTCAGGACATAGCCGTTGCCGCGGCGCGTCAACACGAGGCCGGGATCGCGCGGATTGACCGCCGCACCCCAATAAAGGCTGTTGGCGACCGTCTTGCCGCCGAGCTCCTGTGCGCGTGCCTCGTCAAAGGCCCAATAGATGTATTGGCTGTTGACGTAGTGATAGCCGAGAAGCTGGCCGATGGAGCTCTCCCCGCGCGCAAGAATGCGCACCAACCGCAAGCCATCCACCCAATCGAGACCGCCGCCACCGATCTGCGTTTCGTGTAGCGCGTTCAGCAAGCCGGCATTTTTCAGCTTGACGATCTCGCCGAGTGGTGGACGACCTTCGCGGTCAAGCTCTGCGGCGCGCTTGGAAAGATCGGCTGCAATCTCTTCGGCTCTGGCGAAGAGATCCGCACGCGTGGCGTTTCGATTGCTCGCAAAGACGACGTTGGACTGGCTCATGATGTGAACTCCGGTTCAGTAGCGTAATCCGGCGGGATCGGAAACCCCGCCGGCATCTCGAGAATGGCCGCTTAAAAAAGCTTGTCCGGTATCCAACTGGCGGTCACTGCATCGCTGGCGTTGAAGGCCGGAACTTTCTTGGCCAGTTCCTCGATCGTCTGGACGTTGGCGGCGCGAAGTCCTTCCTGCGTCAGCAGCGTCGGCTTGACGGTGATCTGATGCGGAACCTCCTGCCCTGCCACCTGCAACGCGGCGGCACGGATGGAAACAGCGCCGACGACGGCCGGATTGGTTGCGACCGTTGCTACCCATGGGCTGCCCGGTTCGGTGATTTCCTGAATGTCGGCCGTCGATACGTCGGCCGAATAGATCTTCAGCTTGTTGGCAATGCCGAGATCCGCCGCGGCAAGCTTCACGCCGCGGGCAAACTCGTCATAGGGCGCGAAGATGACTGATATATCGGGATTGGCCGCAAGCGCTGCCTTGGCCTGATCGGCAGTCGAGGTCGCGGTCGTATCGCTGACGTTACCGAAGCGAGCCTTTTCGACGACGCCGGCATTCTGCTTCTTGAAAGCATCCCAGACCTCGTTACGGCGGTCGAGCGGCGCAAAGCCGGCGACATAGACATAGCCCGCCTTGAAGCTGTTGCCATTCTCCTTGACGACCTGCTTCAGGGCGAGGTCGGCAAGCTCGTGATCGCTCTGCTCGACCTGCGGGATCTTCGGATTGTTGAGGTTGACGTCGAAGGCGACGACCTTGATACCCTTGTCGAGCGCCTGCTGCACGACATCGCCAAGCGATTCCGGCCAGCCATGATCGATGACGATGGCAGAAACGCCGAGATTGATCGCTTGGAGGATCTGTTCACGCTGGGCGGCTGCATCCTGGCGCCCGGGGAAAACGCGAAGATCGATATCGAGCGCCTTGGCCTGAGCTTCGGCACCCGCCTGATAGGCCTGGAAGAAATCGCCGGCGGAGATATAGCTCACCAGAGCAACTTTTACACCGCCCTTGTCGAAGGGCGCTGGCGCACCGTTCACACCGGCAGCCAGCGCGGTCTGTGCCAGAAGAAGCGGGGCAACGGCCGACAGGGCAAGCCGTGTAAATAATCTCATCGTCGCGATCCTCACGATCCATCGGAAGCGTCGTCTGACGGATAGATGACCCTGCGACGCATGCAATTATTAGATATAAACCCTATGTTTTTAGTAGATTAAATCATCCGATTTTGGCTGGCTTCGGAGATTCTTTGTTCCTTTGCCAAGGGAATGGCGGCAAGGACTTACCCGGCGTAAAAGCCTCAGGCGAAGGGTTTCGCGAGCATCTCCTCGAGATCGGCCCGTGCCTGCGGCGAGAGATAAGGCCGCAACAGGCTCGCCACCTGACCGAGCCCCCAATGCATATGCTGAGGCGTCAATTCACCCACGCCCTCCTGAAGGCCGAGATAGACTGCCCAATAGGTGGCAACGATCCGCATATTGGTCATCAATGCGTTGCGCTCCTCCGCGGCGGCGCTGATCAGGCCGGCCTCTTCCATGCGCTGAAAAATGGCATCGACGGAAACACGCATGCCGGCGCTGACCATCAGGATCGGCCCTCTCAAGCCGGGCGCGATTGCCAACAGGCCGGGAATATCGCGAAAGAGGAAGCGATGTGTCCAGATCAGCGAGAACCATTCGCGCAAAAAGCCGGCATAGGCTTTCGAATCCGCCCCTTCTACACAATCGGCTTGCCTGACGAGCACCAAAGCATCGGCTTCGAAGCGGGAGAACAACGCTAGGACGAGCGATTCCTTGGTGCGGAAATGATAATAGAGATTGCCCTGATTAATGCGCACGGCCTTGGCGATTTCCGCCGTGGTGACGGCTTCCGGCCCCTTCTGATTGAAGAGCGACAATGTCGAGACGAGAATCCGCTCGCGCGTATCGGGCCGCACAGCCACTTCCTTCTTCTCACCTTTCCTCTTCCCACCTTTGCTGGCCGCCATCTCGTTTCCCCCTTGAAGCTCTAAGGTATTCACCTTATTCTTTGTAAGGCAAATACCTTAATCCTGATCTACAGGCATCCGCCGGGCTGAACAAGGAGACTGAAGGATGAATGCACGCGTGAACGCTGCCGATCTCTCGCAGACGACGTTTCCCCTCACTCCGCGCTCGATGCCACATGTCCTCCTATCGCTGATCCGCAATCCACTCGACGCGCTACCGCCGGAAATCTTCACCGAGCCGATGGTCTTCACCAAGGTGGGTGGAAAACTGCGGATCTATCTCGCCGATCCTGAGCTCATCTATCAGGCGCTGGTGCGCAATTCCGACGCGCTCGGCAAAGGCGAGGATGTCCGCCGCGTGCTGGGCCCGGCCCTCGGCAATGGCATTCTCACCTCCGATGGCGCCCATTGGAAATGGCAGCGCCAATCGGTGGCCGGCGCCTTTCGCCATGAAAAACTGCTGGAACTGCAGCCGGCCATGATTGCGGCTGCCGCGCGCCGGCGCGATCTCTGGCTCACCCACAAGAACAGCCCCATCGACCTTTGTCAGGAAATGATGCGCACCACCTTCGATATCATCGTCGATACGATGATGTCGGGTGGCGATGGCATCGATGTCGACAAGGTCGAGCACAATATCACCAACTATCTCAAGCCGACCGGCTGGAAATTCGCGATGGGCCTTCTTGGCCTGCCCGACTGGATGCCACATCCCGGCAAGGAGAAAGCGCGATCGGCCGTTGCCTTCCTGCGAACGACCCTTGGCGCGGTGATTGCCGAACGGCGCCGCAGCGGCGGGGAACGGAGCGATCTGGTTTCCATGCTGCTTGACGCAGCCGACCCCGAAACCGGTCGCATGATGACCGACGAAGAAGTCATCGACAATCTGATGACCTTCATCACCGCCGGACATGAGACGACGGCGCTCGGTCTTGCCTGGACCTTCCATCTTCTTGCACGCCATCCCGACTGCCAGGCCAAGCTCTTCGAAGAGATTGCCACCGTGACCGAGGGCGGCCCGCTGGCGGCCGAACATCTCGGCAAGCTCACCTACACCAGGCAGGTCTTTTCCGAAGCCATGCGGCTTTATCCGCCAGCGCCGATCGTTTCGCGCGCGGTAACCAGCGAATTTGCCATCGGCACGCACATGATACCAGCCGGCACTATCATCTATGTACCGATCTACGCTGTGCATCATCATGCAGACCTTTGGGAAGACCCGCAGGTTTTCGATCCCGGCCGCTTTGAGCCGGAAGTGGCAAGAAACCGCCATCGCTACGCCTTCATGCCCTTCGGTGCCGGTCCGCGCGTCTGCATCGGCAATGGCTTTGCGATGATGGAGGCCGTCGCGATCCTCGCGGTGCTCCTGCAGAAATTCCGCGTAACCGGCTCGACCGAGCCTTCGCCCAAGCCGGTCATGAAGGTCACGTTGCGGCCCATGCATCCACTGTCGATCAACCTCGCGGAGCGATAGTCGAGCGTTCGCCCGCCCCGGACAGAAACGAGAGCGCGCCTCAGCCGCCCCATGTCTGTTCGAGGACGCGGAGCCAGTTCTGATAGGCGATCTTGGCAAGCGCCTGATCGTCGAACCCATGCGCACGCAGGGCTTCGATCAGCTTCGGCAGGCCGCTCGCATCGCCGAGCGCGGCGGGAATGGTCGTGCCGTCGAAATCGGAGCCGAGCGCGACATGCTCAATGCCGATGCGCTCGGCAATGTAAGCGACGTGACGAACGAGGACTTCGAGCGGCGTGTCGGTGTTCCTGACACCATCATCCCGCAGGAAGAGCACGCCGAAATTGATGCCGACCAGGCCGCCGGTATCGCGGATCGCGTCGAGCTGCTTGTCGGTCAGATTGCGGCTATGTGGGCTGATGGCATGCGCGTTGGAATGCGAGGCTACCAACGGCGCATTCGATAGTTTGGCGATATCCCAGAATCCCTGCTCGTTCATATGCGAGAGATCGATCATGATCCTGAGCTCGTTGCAGGCGCGGATCAGACCCTTGCCGGCGTCGGTGAGCCCGGGGCCAATATCCGGCGTCGAAGGAAACCGGAAAGGCACACCATAGGCAAAGACGTTGGGGCGGCTCCAGACAGGTCCAAGCGTGCGCAGGCCAGCCTCATGAAGGACGTAAAGCGCATCGAGATCGGCCGCGACCGCTTCCGCACCTTCGATATGGAATACCGCAGCGAACTGGCCTTCGGCAATCGACCGCTTGATATCAGCGGCCGAGCGGCAAACCTTCACAGCTCCCTCGGACCGAGCTTCGATCGCAAGCAGAAGCCGTGCCATCGCCAGGGTTTCATTCAGGGCATCAGGCTGAGCAGGTGTTGCGAAATCGGCATTTTCAGCCTTTGGCTGATCCGGTGACGGGATAAATATGGCGCAGAGACCGCCCGCGAGGCCGCCACGGCGCGCGCGAGGCAGATCGATATGTCCAGCGGCTTCACCATTCAGGAAAGCGTTGACAGAATTCAACCCACCGCGGCGCAGCCGGAGCAGCACGTCGTTATGGCCATCGAAGACGGGGATTGTCGAGGATTCGGTCATGTCTCATTCCAAAAATTGCAGTTGATATCTGCCTAGGCAAGCTTGGCGGAATGGGCAACTGCAAACTACGCATAGTGTCTGTGAAAATGGAATTGGTCGTTTGCAAGACGCGACTGTCAGAATCTTCGGACAATACGGCAGCGGCCCGGCGGTGCCAAATCAGCGAGGCAAAAGCGGAACGGTTTCGCGGGGGTGTCTCGATGGAGCGGATTTTCGTTTTCGTCAGGATGTGCTCGCACGGAAGATGCCGATCCCTATGCCGCATTTGGCTTGGCAGATGTGCCGGCACGAGACAAAACGGCTCGGCCAGTGCCGCATTTTGTGGCAATTCCAGCGGGAATATGGGTTTGGCGACCC
Organism: Martinezella sp. CNPSo 3732; assembly: GCF_057784515.1. Classification (NCBI taxonomy): domain Bacteria; kingdom Pseudomonadati; phylum Pseudomonadota; class Alphaproteobacteria; order Hyphomicrobiales; family Rhizobiaceae; genus Martinezella; species Martinezella sp. CNPSo 3732. The sequence goes on along the minus strand of NZ_JBXSOO010000014.1, from coordinate 106,805 downwards.
GCAACACTTGCTTTTTCTAAAATGCGCAGCAAATGAAAGCTTTAGTATGGTGAAAGAGCTGGGAATACGGCAGGAATTACAGCAGCATACCAGCTCGCTGAAAAAGGCGGCTCGAAGCGGAGACAGCCGTCTGCTTGAATGATGGATGGAGAGTCGATGGCGGCGCTCGTGTCCCGTCCTGGCTGTATTCGAGGAGAACGGATTGTCTGATTTTCGGCGCGAGGAACGATCCGGATCTGCGTCAGACGAGGCGAAGGAACCGTCATGGCGCAAGGACAGGAAGTCGTTACAGTCAGAACGGCGACGCTTCCCGCGACCAGAGAAGGCGGCAACGGAGGAAGCCCTGCCACCGCCAGCCTTGCAGCCGCTGAAGTTTTCGACGCGCGATATCGAGCCGGCCGCGCAATTTGCCGCCTGGCAAGCCTATGTCGCTCCCGTAGCCGACGTGCGACTGCCGGATAACATCCCGCCGGAAGCCGGCTTTCCGGCCGATCATATCGCATGGAATCTGGGCGGCATGCTCATCGTTCAACAGGAAACGCCGCCCCACAGCTATATGCGCTCGCAGGCGAAGGTGAAAACCAATCACATCGATCACTGGCATATTTCGGTGCCGAGCAGCGGCCGGACCTGGACGGAGGTCGATGGCCACGTTCTGGAAGGCGAGCCGGGCAAGGTGGAACTGCGATCGCTGGGACACCCCTTTCGAGGGCGCTCGACCGAGGCGAAAGGCCTCTCGCTCTTCCTGCCGAGGGCATTGCTGTTCGACGTTCCCACACCGGTCGAGATCGAGAACAATATTGCACTCTCCGGCGTGTTCACCAGCATGTTGATCGAATTCCTCGATAGCGTCGAACACAATCTCGCGCGCTTTGCAGCCACCGATCTACCGCATGTCGTTCAGACGATGCGCAATATGATTGTGGCTTCCGTTTCGACCTCGGCGGCGCAATCGACCGGCACGGAGCAGCATAGCACCCTCGCCCTGACGGAACGCGTCCGGCGGTTCGTGGAAGGCAATCTCACTTCGGGCGATCTGACGGTCGAGCATATATGCCGCGAGCTCGGCATATCCCGCACCAGGCTCTATCAGATATTCGAACAATATGGCGGCGTGCATCACTATATTCAGCGCCGTCGCCTCCTGTCGGCTCATGCCGCCCTCAGTGATCCCGCCAATCGGGAACAGATCGTCGACATCGCCTTTGCGGTCGGCTTTTCCTCGGCAGCGCACTTCAGCCGAGCCTTCGGCAAGGAGTTCGGCTATAGTCCCCGTGAAGCTAGAAACCTTACCATCCCGCGCTATCTCGGGCAGGTCATCTCACCGGCATCGTCCGGGAGCAGCCACTCCTTCGACGAATGGCTGAAAACCCTCGGCTATTATCACTAGACAGCGGATTTCGATGCCTCAAGACAGGCGCGCGTCCGGAGGGCACGTGCACGTGAAGGGCACATCTTCCCACCAATCCCTGCGTCTGCCCGAAACCGCACTTCAGCAATTGCGAAAATGGACGCTGCTGCAAGTTTCTGGATGCACGTCTAACGACATATGGTGCGTAACCCATTAAAAAAGAAGAACAATAGTCGTTTGGAGATCAAAGCCCTAGTGTTTGATGAATGTACTGTGCGTCCAACGGGGCAAGTCATAGGGAAAACAGCAATGGTATCTACGCGCCAGACAATAGAGATCAGCAAGCCTCAGCATCCCGTCAATGACTCTTACCGCGCGGTCGAGCGCGAAGAGGTCCTTGAAGTGGCCTTTCGTGACTTTGTTCAAATGGCGCTCACGGCCGGCTGGAACGAGCCCGAGGTCGCTTTGACCTTGGCCGATATTGCCGATGACTATGTAATGGCTCTCGCTGGTAGAGTTGCTGAGAAATAGTGTTCCGCGTCCGTCCGCGCTCCGCAGGGGTGAGCACGAACGGTTAGAAGCAACTCTTCAGCATGCCGTCGGTGACACCGCCCAAAAGAACAAGAAGGCGGCTCACCGGCGGCATGAATTTTATTAGGCAAGCATTCAGCATGCTTCCTTCATGCCCTGCCCCATCCAGGCACGATTTGTAGAAAGCAGGTCACGATGAAGATCAGGCAACATCTCTGGTTTCAACATGACATGGAAACGGCGATTGAACTTTATACGTCGCTTATCCCGGGTTCGGCAGCCGGATGGGTCTCAAGTATTCTCACCGACAATCTGAATGGACCGGCCGGCAGCGTAAAGTTTGCAGGCTTCACGCTTGGAAATCGTGCCTATATGGGTTTCGAAGCAGGGCCATTCGACCGTTCGGAGCACAGTTCTTCCATCACGGTCGAATGTGCGACACAGGATGAGGCGGACCGTTTGCGCTATGCGCTGGGGAAAAGTCGTCCGGATGATCGCGGCCTTGTGAGAGATCCGTGGGGCATATATTGGCAGCTTCTGGTCAGACAGCAGTGCGCCGACGCCAAAATATCGGCCAAATCCGAGCAAATCGACAGCGTCACAGCCGCAAAGAAGAAATTCGCCGCCGCCTGAAAGGCGCGGCAAAGCTATCGTAAAATTCGCAGGCCGCGGCAAACGCATGGCTTTCAGCCAGTCAAAAGCATGCGCTGCCGTGATATAAGCGGAGGCCGATCCACACTCGGCTTCCGCTTATGCTTTACTTCGAGCGTCAGTCGAGAACCGGGCAGCCGCGTCGATTGGCGAAGACCATACGGTCTGGACCGCCATCGTTCCAACCGCGAACGACGATGCGCCGTCCGTTGCTGTCGACCGAATCAATGCGGCGGAAACCTTCCGCCCGCGCGGCGCGCATGAGATCGCGTCTGTCGCAGCCGCGATCACGATCCCAGCCCCTGTCGCGGTCACGATCCCAGCCGCGCGGCGGACCTCTCCAGTCTCGATCCTGGTCACGCTGCCAGGGCGGCGGCGCATAACCGTCATCGCCGCCATAATATTGCGCCGAAGCGACAGACGTCATCAGTTGCAACGCGGCCAATCCGACCACGGCGATTCGCGAAATCCGTACCAAACCTTCAAGCATTTCCCTTACCCCCATTTCCTGTCTCGTGGAAAAGGATAGAGATACGCCGATTCGCATGAACTCTGCCTGAACGCAGCCGGAGCCCGATTAGGCCCCGCGCTGCCGCACGATCGCAGCGTTTTTGCGTGGTATGTCTCAGCCGAAGGGAGGTGCGAAACTCTTCGCTCTCCTCGGCACAGGCGGACAACGCATGAAGACGCCGGTGTGTTCGATTGAACAAGAGCTATCGCGTTTTGGAGCCTTTGGAGATGTATGGTTTCCTCCCGGCGGTACGGCGGGGAGGCAGCGGCTGCGATAGCCGGTCTCGACCGTGCCAGTCCGTGATTGCCGAATGGATCGACTGGGACAGCAACATCGCGCCGGCCAAGCAATAGAGCAGCACGATGATGGCCGCCTCGATGATCAGCGGCAGAAACGCGAAACGAGCGCCCGGGCTTTCTTCCTCTTCGGGAAGCAGATCAGGCAAGCCGAGGATCATAGCCGTCAGCGGCGAAGCAAGAATGATGACGAAAGCGACGGCGTGGATCCAGAGACGGAACCGAGGCAATTTTCCCGCCACCCAAAAGGCTAGAAGCGGGATACCGATATTGCATAGCAGGCCAAGTGAAACAGCGATCTCTGTCGGGAGGATCGAATCGTCGAGCATGAATTCCCAATCCCTCAATGCTACCCAGATTAGTGCCATGCACCTTGAAAAACAACTTGATCGTCCGCGCCATCCCCCAGCGGTACAGGGCTGTCCCTATCAGAAATGAGCGTCAATCATTGCCACCATGGCTCGCGGCGATGCCATTTGAGATCACGCCGGCGGCTCCTTCCGGCAGCCTTCCTGTCACCCTTCAAATGATCCAGATAGCTGCCCAGGGCGCTGTTGATGAAGACATGGGCTTTCGTCAGGCTTGAGCCGAGCCGCCTGAATCTGGCTTCCTTGTCCCGTTCCATCTGCTGGAGCACCTTCCAGAAGACGAAACTGTCATGGCTTTCCTTCAGCGTCAGGAAATAACCGGAGGAATAAGCCCCTTCGAAACGGTCGATGAAGGTCGATATCGCCGGATGACGCAGATTGTACCCCACCCATCCGCATTCGGGATAGATCCTCCTGTTCAGATAGGCGGCAAGCTGATTTCCACGCGGCGCGATTCCGTCGAGAAAAATCTTCGGAATGGCCCTATGGGTCACGGTATCGGCATCGAGCCAAATCAGCTGATCGACCGTGTTATGATAGCGCCTGACGGCATCGGCGACCGCAAAGACCTTGTTGGAAAAGCGCACCGCGTCCCACCGGAAATCCCGCACCAACCCATTGCCTGACGAGATATATCCATTTGCCTGCGGCTTGCTGCCATGGGCATCGCGAAAGCTGCGCAGCCGGGGCAATGTCTCACAATGGTCGAACACCAGAAGACGGCGGTCCTTCTCCTCGATTTCGACATCCTCGGCATAAACGACCAAGGAAACTTCCTTCGGCCAGCGGGCAAGGAAGGTCTCGATGCATTTCTTGCCGTAGTCGCGATAACCCTTTTCATGAAAGGTGGTGACAACGATATGGCTCAACTCTTCCCGTTGCCACGGATTGGTCAGGAACATCGGCAGTCGGACTCCGCAATAAGGTAACTGCCTATGCGTCTATCCGATTGTCTTGGCCTGCCGGTTTCCGAACATTTCCGAACTGTGGACTTTCCGGGAAATCTTGTTGCAAAGCTTAGGGTGATCAGGCAGGAACCCACATGCAGGCATCACGGCACACATGGTTCAAGCGGACCTGTCGCCGACCTCAGTCCGCGCACGCGGTCTATTTGATGGTGAAGCCGATCGTTTCCATCACCTTGCCGTTGACGGAAAATTCGATCTCGTAGCTCCCGACGGGCCAACCATTGTTTGGTTTCGTCATCGCGGATTTCACGTGATTGGTCAGGGAGCCGATATGCAGATCGACACTATCGATCTTGTAATTCGGCGGCGCCGCGCCGCCGGTGTCGACGGCAATCCATGCAATGTTGACATCACTCCCCGACGGTACCTCCTTCGTCAGATGGGCTGACACAAAAATCTTCGGCGTATCGGGAGCAAAGCTGCCTTGAGCAGCATCCGAATCCTCCTTGGTCGAAACGACGATATCTTTAAAACCGGCAGCCGATGTTCCCGAGGAAATCGCGGATATGGCACTGGCGGCAAAAGCGAAAATCACAGCCTGGGGGAATCGCATTCTCGAAGATCCTTTGCTTGAGAAGAGCACATTGTGCCGAACGAAAGAGACGGTCACAGCGCGCAGCTGTTTCCCAGTTCAAGCAACCAACGAAGAGGATATTGGCCTCCAGCGTGCGCCGGCAAGGTTTGGACTTTCATCGCGCCGTCGGACGAGAGAAATTATGACGAGATAGAAGAGCCGGCAGCCGCTCGATAGCCGTCAATTCCCACGATTGTCGGCTTGAACACTATGGTTTTTCCCATCGCATTCCCGTTGGTCACGACTGCGTGGCGCACCAATTGAGCCGCAACCTCGCCGATAGCGCGCCGGGGCGAGCGGGAGGTAGCGATCCGCGCAGGCAGCGAACCGACCAGATCCAGCCCATTGAAGCCGGCAATCAGGATCTTCTCGGGAACCGCAACGCCCAGCTCCATGCAGGAAAACAGCCCGCCACTCGCCATGTCGTCATTGGAGTAATAGATGCAATCGAGATCCGGCACCGCCGCGAGCATGGCCGTCGTCAGCCGTTTTCCAAGCGCGATCGAGGAAAAGGCATCATCGATCCGCTGCTCGGCAAACGCCAGGCCATGGGCATGCAGGACGCGTTCGAAGCCGGCCTTGCGCTTGGCCGCGCGCAGATCCCGCGCCAAAGCACTACCGACATAGCCGAACCGTCTTCGCCCGGCCGCAATCAGCGCTTCGGCCATCTCCTCTCCCGCCGCGCCATGAGACAGTCCGACATTGAAATCGATCGGTGTGCCGTCGAGATCCATAAGCTGGATGACCGGAATATTGGCGTGCCGAAGCAGCTCCACCGTCTCCTCGGGTTGATCGAGCCCGGTGACGATGATGGCGCAGGGCTGCCAGGAGAGCATGTCGCGGATGATCTCGCGCTCCTTGGCGACATCATAATCGGATATTCCAAACACGGCTTGCATGCCGGAACCGTCAAGGCCGGCGGAAATACCGGCAAGCACTTCTGGAAAGACGATGTTCGACATGCTGGGAACGACGACGGCAACCAAATTGGTACGCTGCGAGGATAGCGAGAGTGCCAGCTTATTGCCGACGTAATTCATCCGGGTCGCCGCTTCGATCACCCTGTCACGCGTCTCGCTGGAGACGTCGGCAACACCACGCAGGGCGCGCGACGCCGTCATCTTGCTGACGCCTGCTTCGATCGCGACTTCTTCCAGAGTGGGTTTGCGCATCCCCAAACAACCCTCGATGAACCATGGCGGCTGGCACATCGCCGCTCTTCTTCATAGGATGTTTCCTGGAAAAGGCAAACATCCAGCTATTGACAAATACGCGGAAAATGATGCTTGTTATCGATACCGGTACCGGTAACATAGCCAAAACGCAGAGGTAGCACTGTGCAAAACACGAAGAAGGTCGCCGTCATCGGCCTGGGGTCCATGGGCTGGGGCGCCGCCCTGTCCCTTCTGAAAGCGGGTTTTAGCGTGCGCGGCTGCGATGTTCGCAGCGAGGTCCTCGCCCGTTTTGCCGAGAACGGTGGCACAGCCTGCACAATGCCGGCGTCAGCGGCCGAAGATGCCGACGTGATCCTCGTCTATGTCGTCAACAGCAAGCAGGCCGAAGACGTGCTTTTCGGGCAGGATGGCGCGCTGAAGACCGCACGGCCCTCGACCGTGTTCCTGCTCTGCACCACCATGGCCCCGAGCGCGACGATCGCCATTGCCGAAAAACTGGAGGAAGCAGGCATGCTCGTCGTCGATGCCCCCGTTTCCGGCGGCCATGTCCGAGCGCTCGCGGGCGAAATCACCGTCATGGCATCTGGGATGCCCGCGGCCTTCGATAAGGCATCCGCGGTTTTCGACGCCATCTCCGCCAAGGTATTCCGCCTTGGGAATCGACCCGGTGCCGGTTCGCAGGTCAAGATGATCAATCAGTTGCTGGCCGGCGTGCACATTGCTGCAACGGCCGAGGCGATGACGCTTGCCGCCAAGGCGGGCATCGATCTGAAGACGCTCTATGACGTGATCTGTGTGTCCGCCGGCTCCTCCTGGATGTTCGAAAACCGCGGGGAACACATCGTATCGGGCGACTATACACCGCGCTCGGCAGTCAACATCTTCGTCAAGGATCTCGGCATCGTGACATCGGAGGCCGACAAAGCCGGTGCCGTCACTCCGCTCGCCGCTGCCGCGCTCAACCTCTTCGTAGAAGCCTCGGAAGCGGGTCTGGGTCTTGAAGACGACGCAGCCGTCGCAAAAATCCTCGCCGCCAGGAGCGGCGCCAGCCTGCCGGGCGTAAAGGACTAGGCCATGACACTCCTGCTTGGCTGCATTGCCGATGATTTTACCGGAGCGACCGATCTTGCCGCGCTGCTGGCGCGCAGCGGATTGCCCGTTTCGCTTCGGATCGGCATTCCGCAAGACAGACGCGACCCGAACGAGACGGCGGCCTTCGAAGTCATCGCCCTCAAATGCCGGACATCGCCCGTCGATATCGCCATTAAACAGGCACGTCAGGCGCTGGCATGGCTGAAGGACGCCGGTGCTAGCCGCTTCTTCTGGAAATATTGTTCGACATTCGACAGCACGGCCGAAGGCAATATCGGTCCGGTAGCTGAGATGCTGATCGCTGAGACCGGCGCAACTCAGACAATCTATTGCCCCGCTTTTCCGGAAAACGGACGCAGCGTCTTCATGGGTCACCTCTTCGTCGGCGAGCAGCTTCTGTCGGAAAGCCCGATGAAAGATCATCCGCTGACGCCGATGCGCGATTCCAACCTCGTGCGGCTTCTCACGCCGCAGGTGAATGGCGCCATGGGCCTTGCCAACCGCAATATCGTCTCGAAGGGTGCGGAATCGCTGAGAGCAAAGTTGGCGCAACTCTGCAACGACGGCATTCGGCATGTGATCGTCGATGCTGTATCCGACGACGATCTGCGAACGATCGCAGCAGCATCCTTCGACATGCCGCTGCTGACAGGCGGCAGCGCGATTGCCGGCCAGCTTCCGCAATTCTACATTGAACGGGGTCTCGCCAACCTCTCCGAACACCGACAGGCACTGCCAAAGATCACCGGCGGTTCGATCGTCCTATCCGGCAGTTGCTCCGCCATGACGCGGAAGCAGGTTGCCAATTACGCCGGCAAGGTCACCAGCCTGCGGCTCGATCCGATCGCGCTTGCAGAGGAAGGCCCCGGCACCGCGCTGGAATGGCTGCGCCAGCAATCCCCCGAAGCGCCGAAACTCATTTACGCCACCGCCGAGCCTAATGAAGTGCGGCAGGCGCAAGAACGTTTAGGGCAGGACAAGGCAGGCAAAGTGGTCGAGGACGCTCTTTCCGAGATCGCCCGCACGGCCTTCGATTGCGGCACGCGCCGTTTCGTCGTTGCAGGCGGCGAGACGTCCGGCGCAATCACGCAGGCACTCGGCGCGGCCCATTTGACTATCGGGCCGGAAATCGCACCCGGCGTGCCTTGGACTTTCACGACCCTTGGTGGTGAAACAGTCGCTCTAGCTCTAAAATCTGGCAATTTCGGTGAAGAAACCTTCTTTACGGACGCTTTCGACAGATTGGAGACGGCATGAGCGAAGAGGCCGCGCTGCGCGAACAGATATGTATGATGGCCAAGTCGCTCTACGACCGCGACCTGACTGCAGGCTCCTCCGGCAATATTTCCGCACGCCTCAGCGATGGCAGGCTTTTGGTGACGCCGACCGGAAGCTCTTTCGGCCGCCTCGACCCTGCCCGCCTCTCGCTATTCGACGACAAAGGGCGTCTGATCGGCGGCGACAAGCCGACCAAGGAAATGCCGCTGCATGCCGCCTTCTATGAGACACGACCGAAGAAGACGGGCGCCGTCGTTCATCTCCATTCGAGCCATTCGGTGGCACTCTCGATCCTGCCCGGCGTCGATGCCGACAACATGCTGCCGCCGCTGACGGCCTATTCGATCATGAAGCTCGGCAAAGTAAAACTCCTGCCCTATTTCATGCCGGGCGACCCGGCGATGGGCGATGCCATTCGCGGACTGTCCGGCAAGCGCAGCGCCGTGATGCTGGCGGCACATGGTCCCGTCGTTTCAGCCAAAGATCTGGAGGCGGCGGTCTATGCGATTGAAGAACTGGAAGAGACGGCAAAGCTTGCCATCTTGACCCGTGGCGCTAATCCTTCGCTGCTGACGGACGCTCAGATTGCTGACCTCGTTCGCACCTATGACGTGGAGTGGGACTAAACATGACGCGCTTTTCCGCCAATCTGGGTTTCCTGTGGCAGGAGCTTTCCCTTCCCGACGCCATCCGCACTGCCAAAGCCGCCGGCTTCGATGCGGTGGAATGCCATTATCCATATGACACGCCCGCTGAAGCTGTGCGTCAGGCATTGGAGGAAACAGGCCTTGCCATGCTTGGCCTCAACACCGCTCGCGGCAATGTAGCGGCCGGTGACAATGGGCTTGCCGCCATTCCGGGCCGCGGGAATGAAGCCCGTCGCCTCATCGATCAGGCGATCGATTATGCAGCCGCCATCGGCGCGCGAAACGTGCATGTGATGGCGGGCAAGGCCGCCGGCGACGTGGCACGGGGCACTTTCATCGCCAATCTGCATTATGCCTGCGAACGCGCTGGCAAGATGGGGACGACGATCCTGATCGAGCCGCTCAACTATCGCGATGCGCCAGGCTACTTCCTCCAGACTGCCGATCAGGCGCTCGACATCATAGCCACGGTCGGCGCCGCCAACCTCAAGCTGATGTTCGACTGCTATCACCTCCAGATCATGCAGGGCGACCTGACCCGCAGGCTGCAGGATCATATGGCGGCAATCGGCCACATCCAGATCGCCGCCGTTCCGGATCGGCGGGAACCGGACCACGGGGAGATCGACTACCGTCATATTCTGCAGTTCCTGGAGAAGCTTGGCTATGACAGGCCGATCGGCGCGGAATATCGGCCGACAACCACAACAGAGGCCGGGCTCGCCTGGCTGCAAGCATACAAATGACGGAGCGCCCGGCATCCAGCATGCATAGCGGCCTTCAAGGAGATTCACTCGGGAAGTCTCACGAACACTGATATCAGCTTGGAGCAGCTCAGCTTTTCATTGAATCCTTGAGCCGCTCCGTCTGTTTGTTTTCTCGCAATTCCGGTCGGAAAACCGATACGCACTTTTCCTGGAATTGCTCTATTGGGAGGAAAATCCGATATGCATGTTTTGATCCTGGGCGCTGCCGGCATGGTCGGCCGCAAGCTCGTCAACCGCATCGCCGCCGAGCCGACGGTTCTCGGTAAGGCTATAGATCGCCTGACGCTGGTCGATGCCTTCCAGCCGCCGGTGCCGGAAGCGCTTCAATCCATATCTAAAGCCCTGACGATCGATCTTGCGAGCCCTGGTGGTGCGGAGAAGCTCATCGAAGACCGTCCGGATATGATCTTCCATCTCGCCGCCATCGTCTCTGGCGAAGCCGAAGCCGATTTCGACAAAGGATACGCCGTCAATCTCGATGGCTCGCGAGCGCTCTTCGAAGCCATTCGCCAGCAAGGCCTGAAATCGGCCTATACCCCGCGCGTCATCTTTGCCTCCTCCATCGCCGTGTTCGGTACCCCGTTCCCCGATGTCATCGGCGACGAATTCCTGACCGCGCCGCTGACGAGCTACGGCACGCAGAAGGCGATCACGGAGCTCCTGCTTGCCGATTATTCACGCCGCGGCATTTTCGATGGCATCGGCATCCGACTGCCGACCATCTGCGTGCGCCCCGGCGCTCCCAACAAGGCGGCCTCCGGCTTCTTCTCCAACATCCTGCGCGAGCCGCTGGTCGGCAAGGAGGCTGTCCTGCCCGTCAGCGATACCGTGCGGCACTGGTTTGCAAGTCCCCGCTCTGCCGTCGGCTTCTTCGTGCATGCCGCAACGCTCGATACGGCGAAGGTCGGGCCGCGGCGCAATCTCACCATGCCTGGGCTTTCGGCGCTCGTTTCCGATGAAATCGATGCGCTCCGCCGTGTCGGCGGCGACAAGGCGGTTGCGCTCATCCGCCGCGAGCCTGACCCGGTGATCGAACGCATCGTCGCCGGATGGGCGACCCAATTCGACGCCAAGCGTGCGACCGATCTCGGTTTCAAGGCCGAACAGAGCTTCGACGAGATCCTGCGGGCGCATATCGAAGACGAACTGGACGGGAGGGTCGCATGACGGAGGTGTCATCGAACGCACAAAACGGAATCGCGCTAGTGACCGGCGGCGGCACCGGCATCGGCCGAGCCATCGCCAAGGCGCTCGGCTCGGCGGGCTTCAAGGTCGTCATCTCAGGACGCAGGGCTGACGTTCTAGAAAAAGCCGCCCACGAGCTCTCCGAAGAAACGGGGGCGGAGTTTCTTGCAGTGGCGGCCGATGTCAGTGACCCCGTATCGGTTCGCAGCCTTTTCGATGCGATCTCCGGTCACTATGGCCGCCTCGATCTTCTGGTCAACAATGCCGGCATGGGCCTGCCGGCCGTGCCGATGGAGGAACTGAATTTCGAGCAGTGGAATGCGATTGTCGGCGCAAACCTGACCGGCGCGTTCCTGTGCACGCAGCAGGCCTTCCGCCTGATGAAAGCCCAGGTACCGCAAGGTGGGCGCATCATCAACAACGGCTCGATCTCGGCAACGACACCGCGGCCCCATTCCGCACCCTATACGGCCACGAAGCACGCCATCACCGGCCTCACAAAATCGACGGCACTCGACGGCCGACCCTTCGATATCGCCTGCGGCCAGATCGATATCGGCAACGCCGCCACCGACATGACGGCTAGAATGAGCGCCGGCGTGCTGCAGGCAAATGGCGAGACCGCGGCAGAGCCGACGATTTCGGCAGAGCATGTTGCCCGCGCCGTCGTCTACATGGCCACGCTGCCGCTCGACGCCAACGTTCTTTCCATGACCGTCATGGCAACGAAGATGCCGCTTGTCGGCAGAGGATAAATAAACAATCGGCAGCGTCGTATCTCGTCGCTGCCGATAATCTGATACGGAATACTACCTAGATGGCTGGGCGTGCCGAAGGCTTGATCTGCCTTCGTTCGATCAGACCGCCGACGCTGAAGATCAAGACCTCGATCTCTATGCCGATCTTGTCGCCATCGAGCAGCCGGACGACATCATCTATGCCGGAGACGGCGTGCCCATCGATGGCAAGCAGGTAGTCGCCCTCCTGTAGGCCGCCCTTTTCCGCCGGACTATCCTTCTCGACACGGCGCAGGCGCACGGCGGTCGAATGTGTGATGCCGGCCTCAAGCGCAATGCGCCGATGCAGTTCGACCGTATCAGCGGCGATGCCGATATAGGCGCGCCGGACATGGCCGAAACGCAGGATTTCGGACACCACGTGCTTCGCCGTGTTGGAGGCGACCGAAAACGCGATGCTCTGCGCACCCTGGATGACGGCGGTATTGACGCCGATCACCTCACCCGCCGACGAAACCAGCGGACCGCCGGAATTGCCGGGATTGAGGGCGGCGTCCGTCTGGATGATGTCTTCCATCAGCCGCCCGCTGGCCGCGCGCATGGAGCGGCCAAGCGCCGAGATGATGCCGGCGGTGACGGTCCATTCGAAGCCGAGGGGATTGCCGATGGCGATCGCGATGTGACCGCGCTTCAGCGATTTGGAATCGCCAAGTCGCGCCCAATTGCCCGGCCAGTCATTGGCGCGAATGAGAGCGAGGTCGGTATCCGGATCGCGCCCGAGCACCCTGCCCTCGACGGTCGCCCCTTCCGGGGTCTTGATGCGGACGGCCTTGGCATCGTCGACGACATGATTGTTGGTGACGACGAGGCCATCAGGCGAAATGGCAAAGCCCGAACCGTGCCCGGCCCGGCCGCCCAACCGCTCGATCCGGCTGACGGCAGGCCCGACGAGATCGACGGCACTCGATACCGATTGAGAATAGGCATCCAGCAGCCCGGCATCGGATGACGGCTGGATGTCACGATCAATAAAGCCCATGAAAACTCCTCCGACGCGGACGCGTCGCATAGAGGAACGGCAGCAACTGTTGGAAAGCAGGAGGCTGTCGGTTCGACAGATTGAAACAGTGGATACTGAAATGAGGAGAGATCAAGCCAAGTTCAAGAGCCACATAGCCTGTGCGTTTCTGTATCGCCTCTTATCTCACGCGTGCTGAAACAGTCTGTTGGCGGTGGTCGCTGCTCGCCGTCCGCCATGTGTTTCGGCCGTTGGCTTTGGCTCGGTAGAGGGCGCGGTCCGCCTCCTGAATCAGAACCTCTCCGTTCTCGCCATTCTCCGGCGCTGCCGAAACGCCTATGCTGATACCGATATCGACGGTGGCACCCTCGATGCGAAAGGAGGATTTGAAAGCAGCAATGCAACCCTTAGCTACATCGGCGATATCGTCCACTTCCCCGGTCATCAGGATAGCAAACTCATCGCCGCCCAAGCGCGCAACCATGTGGCCTCTGGCCGCACCACGCAGTCGCTCGGCCACCATCTTGAGAACCTCGTCGCCGGCAGCATGCCCGAAAGTGTCGTTGACCGGCTTGAACCCATCGAGATCAAGACAGAAAACGGCGACGCTCCTTCCATTATTTACCTTCAAGGCGTCATCGAGGGCCTTGTAGAAGCACATCCGGTTCGGCAGTCCGGTGAGCATGTCGTGCCGTGCCAGGCGATTGGCTTCGGCCTCCGCGAGAATGCGATCGCTGACATCGGCAATGGTCAGTAGAAGGCGGCGTTCCAGGCCCTCGTGGAGCAATCGAACGTAAACAAGCACGTGGCGTTCTGTCCCGTCGGCAACTCTTTGTCGCCAGACGGTTCTGGCCTCGCAATCGCCTTCGAGTTCGAGAAGCCCATCTGCAAAGCGATCCGCATCGCTCTCGGCATGCATGTCGCACGCCCTCCGCGAGAGCAGCGTCGCTTTTGAAAAACCATAGAAGTCGATAGCTGCCCGGTTGACCTGAAGGATCTGCAGATTGCTGCCATCGCATAGGAGCATCGGCATCGGATTGGCATCGAAAAGCTGCCGCAACCGCTCTTCGCGCTGTTTCAACTCACTAATGTCTATCCGCATTCCGATGGCCCCGCCGTCGGGCGTGCGCCGATCATCATGCCGAAGCCATCGCCCATCCTGGAGCTGCTGCTCCTCCTGTGAAACCGGCTGGCGAAACTTTCGCATGCGCTGCTTCAGCCACATATCCTTGTCTTCGACGACCTCCGGCATGCGGCCGCTGGCAAGGCTGATCTTCAGGATATCTTCGAAAGCGATGCCCGGTTTGAGGTGATCGGCGATATCCGGATAGAGCTCCGCATATTTCTCGTTCCACAGAACGTAGCGATCACTCGCATCGAAGACGCAGACCGCTTCCGGCAGCATCTCGATCACATATCGAAGGCGCAGATTGGCCTCTCTCGCCGCCACCGCGGCATGGCGGTCTTCGTTCCCTGGTTCGATAAGAACCGCCGTCAGCCTTCCTGACGCCGAGGGCCAAGTCATCACGTTGACCCGGCAATCCCGTCGATGGCCGGCGCCTGTCACGAGCAATGGCTGCGACGCAGCGCCCGGCAGCGGCCAGTCCGGTATCAAATCCGAGATGGATAGCTTGTGAGGCGCATCTGAAAGGATAAAGAGCTCCAGGGCTCCCGCATTGGCAAAGACGATCGTGCCGACGGCGTCGAGCACAAGTGCCGCCATCGGACAGGCTTCCAGGAATGCGACGATTTCCGCGTCCAGCATCTTCTCCCAGCGGGCCTTCAAATTTATCCCCAAGCCCGATTATAACATCGGATAGTAAAGAAATGCCGTAGATCATGGCAAGACGTACCGCGTTCCTAAAATCGGGGCATCGTCCGCCGGCGATTGAATTCAGCTCTTGTCCTGCTGCAGCAGCCGCTCGAGCTCTCGCTCCTGCATCTCGATGGCTTGTGTGATGAACCGCAAGATCACCTGCTTTTCCGCCTCGGAAAACTGTTTAAGCATCTGCGCGCCGGCCTGCTCGATTGGGCCATAGGCTTCGCGTCCCAGCCTGATCGCCTTCTCGGACGGCGCCACCAGCACACGACGCCGGTCGTTCGGATCGGGAACGCGGTGAAGAAGGTCCCGGGCCGAAAGGCGATCGATCAAGGCGGTAACCGATGGTGGCGCGAGGCCGATAGCCTTGGCGACAGCGTTTGCCGGCTGCGGCGCGCGCATGATCACGCTGAGGCATCGCCGCTCGGCGCTGTTGAGCCCATGCAGCTTGCCGAAGGTTTCGTCGAAGCTCTCGGTCACCTCCTGCCAGCGCATGCAGGCAAGGCTGATCGCTTCCATGAGGCGATGCTGTTCTTCATTTGACTTTTGTTCGATCATCGAATAATTCATTTATCAAACTATTAGAAGGAAGAACCAATGTGCCCCATTGACGATCCTGCCGCAACCATGAATCGAGCGACACACCACGAGGCGACGATCGGCATATGCGGCGGCGGCATTGGCGGGCTTGTGCTCGCGCTGCGGCTGGCAAGGCTCGGCTTTCGTCCGGTGCTGTTCGAAGCCCGTTCCAGAGAGGCCGCCCTGTCCGAAGGAGAGTTTCTGACGCTCGCTTCCAACGGCATGAACGGGCTGCGCGCGGTGGACTGCTACGAAGAAGTGTTGCGCGAGGGATTGGAAACCCGCGCCATCGAGCTCTGCAATGCCCGCGGCAAAAGGCTAGCGCTCGTCGACCAGAGCGACCATTTGGCGACGTTCGGCACACCAGCCGTTACCATAAGGCGCGGCGTTCTTACGGGCATTCTGATCGAAAAATGCCAAGCCGAAGGCATCACCATACAATTTGGCCGGCGCGTGACCAAGGTCGACAATCACGCGCATGCCGTAACGCTCAACTTCTCCGAAGGTGCCGGTCTTGCCGTCGACCTGCTCGTTGCCGCCGACGGACTGCGGTCCTTCGTCCGCACGCAAATATTTCCGGATTATCCCCTACCGCAATTTACGGGTCTGATCGGCACAGGCGGCATCGTCGATGCCGACATACCGGATACCGATGGTGTGATGCGCATGACCTTCGGCGAGAAAGCCTTCTTCGGCTACCTCAAGACGGCCTCCCATCCCGTCTACTGGTTCGATTCCTTCCCCGCCGACACGCCGGACGCGGTACGCGCATTTGAACCGACGGCACTGGCCGCTCACGTCCGCCAGATGCATGCCGACGATCCCGAACCCAATCGCTCGATCCTTCGCACTGTTGACAGGATCGAGCGCAGCTATCCAATTTTCGACATGCCGCAGCTTCCGGTCTGGTCGAGCGGGCGCGTCGTACTGCTCGGCGACGCCGCGCATGCCATCGGCCCGCATGCCGGCCAGGGTGCCTCGATGGCCATGGAGGATGCCGTTGTTCTGTCCGCCTGCCTGGCAGATACGCTCGATTACGGCGCCGCCTTTGCTCGCTACGAAGTCTTGCGACGCCCGCGTATTGCGCGCGTGGTTAAACTCACCCGGCAAAATGCTTCCAGAAAACGAAAAAACAGTCGGCTCAGCCTGTTTCTGAGAGATCTGCTTCTGCCCCTGCTTATTCCGATGACCGTCAGAGCTAGCCGCAAATTGTTCGCATATCGAGTAGACCTCGATCCGTTGCAAGCAAATCCCTCGACCGAAAGTGGTCAAAAGCATGCCGCCTGACATTGGGCGGTCTGTGGACCGATGCAAGAGGTCGGAATAGTCGGCGGAGGCGTACGGGTCCGTTCGCCGCCCCGCTCCTGCCAGCACAAAGGAGCTATTTGCGCGGCCATGCCAGCCTGCTCCAATTTGCAATATAGATCACGAATGCGATGAACATTCCCGATCCAATCAGGTCGAGCCGGTGTCGGCCGAAAAGGAATAGGCCGAAGAACGCCAGGCCGATCGAGGAGGCGGCCAGGAAGAGCGATGGGACAACGCTTGTGATGGGCACCCCTGCCTCGCCTTCGGCTTCGACGCCATCGCCGGTCACGTGACCATTGGAGCCTGGTGATCGGTTACCGAGCCTGACTGTCACCTTGCCGCGCCTAGTGGCGAGCCTGCCCCGAACCTTCTTTCTCGAGGTCAGCAGCACGAGCGCCATCGATATCAGCATGCTGCCGAAGCCCCAGGAGAAAACCGTGCAGGCCGCCATGGCGGTCGCATTTGCATAGGTCCGATAAAGATGAAGTGCCAGGGCTCCCATTGCTATGGTGATGGCAAGAAACAAGGAACCGACGATCAGGAATGTGACCCTGCCAGACAATTGCGTTTCACCTTCCACGTGACCTCCCCATTGATGTCCATCTGCTCAATGCAAATTAGGAGAATACCGACGATCTTCAAATGCCGACGCGATATTCGGCCCAGTTCAACTGCACGCCGGCATGATCTTTACGAAGCCGCGAGCAGCCATAATTAGCTGACGTATCGGGTGATGGAGGTGCCTCATGCAGATAGCAAAATCCGTTTCGGCCATGATCATCATCGGCCTTTCTGCCATACCTGTCGAAGCCGCGGGGATCAATTGCTCAAAGCCAGGCTCGCCAAGCGACCGTATGATCTGTCAGGACAAATCGCTGCTTGCTCGCGATGCGATGGTGAGAGATCTCTATGCCGCCGCATTGAAACGCGATGATGCGGACAAGGTTCGGGAACGGCAGCTGCGCTGGATCACCAAAGTGCAATCCTGCAGCGATGCAGCATGCGCCCGGCAGGCCTATGACGACCAGATTGCGTCTCTCTTGAGGACTAAGGGTGGACAAAGCGCTTCAACGGATTTCCAGTCGAACAGCGCCGACGGCGATGAGGGCCACCTTGCGATCTTCGGACCGGTCGATGGTCTCGTCGCAGTTTCGCTCTCCTCGACCTTCGTCGGCCCGGGCGGAGCAGATGCCGGCGATGTCAATGCCGACGGTCTCGACGGCGTC
This sequence comes from Martinezella sp. CNPSo 3732, assembly GCF_057784515.1. Taxonomy (NCBI): domain Bacteria; kingdom Pseudomonadati; phylum Pseudomonadota; class Alphaproteobacteria; order Hyphomicrobiales; family Rhizobiaceae; genus Martinezella; species Martinezella sp. CNPSo 3732. Next base: position 88,724 of record NZ_JBXSOO010000014.1, on the reverse strand, counting down.
GTACCGCTGGCGAAGGAACATGCCGAACTCTCCAGAGACGCGTGCAAGATCGGCCTCGATCGCCTCAACGCAAAAACCTGGCGCGTGTCGCAGGCCGGTGTCTGCGATTTTGCGAACGGCGTGACCCTGCAGGGTACCTATCGCAAAGAGTAATATGGCCTGAGCGCGGTTGGCTGCCAGGCGAGGAATATCTCGCAATATCGCAACGTCACCGTGCACCAGATCGTCATCGATAACGAGGAACTTTTGTGATCCGGCCGCCGGCGACGGCCGGAGTGTTTTGAGAAATCCTGAGTTCGGACGATCAGCTCAGCTGCCGACTGCGTCGGAGGTGCACTTCTTGACGAAGCTCGTCTTGGCGGCACCGGCAAGCTTTTTCGATGCGGCCTGAGTATCGCAGGCACTTGCGGCATCCTTCTCGCATTTCTTGGTGAAACTCGTCAATGCGGCGCCTGCCAGCTTCTTGTCGGCAGCCTGGGCCTTGCATGTCGCATCCGCTGCCATCGCACCGCCTGCGATGCAGGTCGAGATAATGGCTATTCCGAGCAGTCTGATCATCGAATTCCTCCGGGGCTTACCGCGGCAAAAGGCCGAGGTAACCAGACACTAACGCAATGCCAGCCGCAGTAAAGATATGCGCCAATCATCCACGCAAAAGAAAAAGCCTTCGATATTATCCCTTAAACGGCACGGACCCAGCCGACCCAGTCTTGAATCGATCGACAAAAGAATAGAAAGTGCCCACATGGGCCAAGCAATGTCATGGGCCAAGCAATGTCATGCGGCCACCCCCACCTCACGCACTGGCGAAGCGCGACAAGCAGCAACACGAACTGAGTGCTCCACTATCCTCTCATGAAAACTATTTCAGGCACGAATCTCGAACAGGCCAAATCTCACAACCGGCGCGTCGTGATCGAAGCCATTCGCACCAATGGCCCGATGTCGCGGGCCGCCATTGCCCGCATGACTGCGCTGACCACACAGACCGTTTCGAATATCGTGGAGGAACTCGCGCGTTCGCATCTCCTGATAGCGATGGAGGCGCAGAAGATCGCCCGCGGTCAACCGATTACGCCCTACATGATCAATCCGGCTGGCGCCTACTCCATCGGTTTGGAACTCGGGCGCCAGCGTGCGGCTGGCGTGCTCACCGATCTGTCCGGCACGGTCTGCGCCCGCGTGGAGTGCCATGTCGACAGGCCGGGACCGACCGAGGCGATGCCGGTCCTTGCAGAGATCGTCAGGGATCTGCAGGAGGCCTTTTCTTTTGACCGCGACCGGCTGCTTGGCGTCGGTATCGCCTTGCCAGGACGCTACGCCGATGCCGGCGTAACCTCGCTCAGCCCGCTCAACCTGCCGGGCTGGCAGGATTTCCCCGTTGCCAGCGCACTCGAACGCCTGATCGACCTCCCTGTACTCGTCGAAAACGACGCCACGGCAGCGGCGATCGGCGAGCGGCTCTATGGCGTTGCCCGCGGCCTTGGCAGCTTCGTCTATCTCTTTCTCGCCGGCGACGGCGGCATCGGCGCCGGCATGTTCCTCGACGGCCATCTCTACAAGGGCAGCCGCGCCAATGCCGGCGAAATCGGCCATATCATCGTCGAGCCGCATGGCAAGCTCTGCAGCTGCGGCAAACGCGGCTGCCTCGATCGCTATGTCTCGCCATCCGTCGCTTACGAATGTCTGGGCATAGAGAATGCGCAGGAGCTGGATCCCGACGACCTGGATGCGCTGATCGCGGCAAATGGTCATGGCTTGAAGGCATGGCTGGAACAGGCGGTACAGCCGCTGCGCCAGACAATCGACTTTCTCGAGCTGGCCTTCGATCCGCAGACAATCGTGCTTGGCGGCAGTGCGCCGACATCCTTGATGACAGGGCTGGCCGAAAGCGTCGAGCCTCTGCACACCCCGGTCAACCCAACGGAAGAGCGCAGCATTCCACGGTTGATGATCGGCGCCAGCGGCAAGGATACCGCCATTTTAGGCGCAGCCGCGCTGCCCATCTTTTCCGAAACAAATCCGCAGTTCGATGTCCTGCAGAAGCCGTTGACGCATCGTGTCGTTATTCATTCTTGAACGGCCGGGAATAGAGCCGGCCTTGTATTACTGATTTAACTCAGGCGCGGTCAACGCGGATCGCGCCTGAGAGCCCCGCATCAGGCTGTCAGAATTGATGCAGACCGTAGAGCAGCGGCATGGTGCCGGCCAATGCCTTGAAACGTTCCCAGGATTTGGCCGAGGGCTTCGTCCAGCCTGTTTCGGCAAGTGCCGAAAGACGCGGAAAGACCAGCCGATCGAAAATGGCCCGATCGGTCATCGACTCCGACCAGATGCAGGCCTGAATGCCGCGAAGCTTTTCCTTCTGAGCCTCCGTCCAGCCACCGATAGGATCGAAGGTGTAGAGTTTTTCCGGATCCGAATGACCTGCCCAGCTTGCGCCCGGCTCGTCCCAATCGGGGCGCATCGCCATGTCGAGATAATAGACCTGGCCCGGGCAAACGACAATTTCGTATCCGCGACCGGCAAGCTCGGCCGCGACCTCGACGCTACGCCAGCTACAGAGATAGCTCTTGTCCTTGTCGATCCTGTCGCCATGGGCAGCCTCTTCCCAACCGCCTGTCACGCAACCCTTTGAAGCGAGAAATGCCTGGATGCGCTCCAGGAATTCCGCCTGCAGGAAGGCCGCGCCCGAGCCATGAATATCGTCGGCCCCGTGCGTGTTGGTGATGACGTTCAGGCGCTTGGCATGCGCTTGCGCAACATCATCACCGGCGATCTCGCGCAAGCGTGCCAAAGCCTCCGGCGAGCCGGACCAGGCGCCGAGGGGAACCTCGTCGGCACCGATATGGATCGTCTTGAACGGGAAAAGCTCGATCAGCTCCGAAAGGATCGTCTCGATCACTTCATAGGTCTTCTCACGCGCCGGGTTGAGGCAGTTATCGGGAAAACCCTGGACCGAATAGTAGCTGCCGGCTTCATTCGGGTCGCGCAGCTCGGGAATTGCCTGGAGCATGGCATAGCAATGGCCGGGTATATCGATCTCCGGCAGAACTTCGATGCCAAGGCCCTTAGCGTAGGAGACGATGTCGCGCACAACGGCTTTGGTGTAATAACCACCGGTGCGAGCCGGGCTGGAGCCAAGAAGCGGCAGCATCGGCAGGCCATGACCGCGCCACGCGCCAATCTCGGTCAGAGCCGGATAGGCGTCGATCTCGACGCGCCATGCTTCATCATCCGACAGATGCCAATGGAAGCGGTTGAGCTTGTTCCAGGCGAGCACCGCCATCAGCTTCTTGATTTCAGCCGAACCGTAGAATTGCCGTGCGACATCGAGGTGCAGGCCGCGCCAGCTCATCGCTGGCACGTCGACGATCTCACCGGCCGCAGGGAAATGGAATGCCTGCGGATGCAGGCGCGCGCCGCGCCAGATCTGGCCGATGGTGACGAGACCATAGACGAAGCCGGTCTGCGCGCTCGCTTCGACCGTTATAGTTTCGGGCGAAAAGACGATCCTATAGGCCTCGGCGCCCAGATCCTCGGCATGGCGCAACTCCACCCGCACGGCACCTTCCGCCTCGGACCGGATCAGTCCCTCGGCCGAAAATAGGTGTTCGACGAGGGCCGTGAAGCTTTCAGCGGCAGCCTGTGCCTCCGGCCCCGCAGCTTTCAAAACAAAGCCTGCGGGAAGCGGGCGGCGGGAGGAAACGGCTACGTGGTTCGGCCAGGGAATGATCGCCAGCGGCACCGGCGGATTGGCCGGCACCGGATAGATTTCCGCGCCGCGCTTCAACGGCGCATTGCTTGACGACGTGCGCGTCGGTTCGGTGCCAAGTGATACCGTGGTGCCATCGGGGAATGCGAGATAAGCGCTATTGGCGCCATCGTTCCAATGTCGGAACTGCCAGCTCAGCGCGCGAACGGTGATGGTCCACGTCCCGCCACCGGCCAGCACGAAGCCCACAGGCGGCTCGAATTCGGTAAAATTGGACAGCCGCTTGGTAACCGTCGCGCCTTCGACAACGCCGGCCGGATCGACACGACCGGGGCCGCTGACGCAGAGGGTGAAGCCCGAAAGCGGCTCCGATGACAGGTTCTTCAACCGCAGGACATAGGAAAATTCCTTTTCGTCGGTTGGCGGGTTCCAGGTGGTTTCAAGCCGCAGAGCCGGGGATCGCGGTGTGGACATGAGCATTCTTTCTTCCTGAAGATATCGTTCAAAGCTTGAGCATGCCGGCGTAGATGCCGGGTGCGGAATTGGGGATCTGTATGGCGCCGACCGTCTTCTCGTAGAATTCCGATGGGCCGACATCGCCGATGACCGTATAGGCGTAGCCCATGGCCTTCTGGTCGTTGAGGCAGGCAAACAGCAGCGCCCGACCGATGCCGAGACCGCGAACGCTTTCGTCGACGCCGGTCGGGCCGAAGAAACCGCGTGCCGTCGCCTCGTGGCAGGCAAAGCCGACAAGCTCCCGATTTCGCGTGGCGATAAAGCATGTCGGCGGCTGGCGGGTCATTGCGACTGTCGTCTCACTTGCCCAACCCTGGCTGAAATGTTCGGCCACCCAACCGGTGATAAGCCGCAGCTCCGGCGGCAGTGCGCGCCTTATGGTAACGCCCGCATTCGCCATGCGCTCGGGCGACTGCGTGTCGACCGGCAAGGTCGATAGATTGACCAGATAATCCAAGGGGAATCCTCCTAATTCGATGTGACGAGCGCGCGCATGAAATGATTGGGGCCGATCTGCTCGACCTCAGTCGAGATCGGCCGGCTGAGCGCGCGGATCTTTTCCGCCTGCTCCAGGAAGCGGGCGCTGCCGCCGGTCACGAACCTGCGGCCGCCATCCGGCACCGCCGAAAGCAGAAGCTGCGTATAGGGGTGCTTCGGACTGGCGAGGACGGCATCGGTCTCGCCCCACTCGACCATCTGGCCGGCAAACATCACCACGATCTCCTCTGCAACATGAGCGGCCGTTGCGATATCATGGGTGATGTAGAGCATGGCGAGATCGTTTTCCCGTTTTACCCGCGCCAGCAGATCGAGAATGTCCTTGCGGATCGAGACATCAAGCATCGAGGTTGGCTCATCCGCCACCAGCACGCTCGGCGCGACCGCCAGGGCACGAGCGATATTGACACGCTGACGCTGGCCGCCGGAGAGTTCGTGCGGAAACTTCTGGCGTGTCACCGTGGGATCGAGCCCGACGCTTTCCAGCAGCTTCGCAATATCCTCTTCCCGCTCGGCCTTCGGCTTGTCTCCACCGTGCAACTGCAGTGGCCTTGCGATGTGATGATTGATCGTGAAGGCAGGGTTGAGCGAGGAGAACGGATCCTGAAACACCATCTGCACATCCTTGCGGTACATCCGCTCGTCCTTGCTCGCCCCTCGCGCCGTGCGATCCTGTCCGCGAAAGAGGAGCCGGCCGGCAGTCGGCTTGTCGAGGCGGGCAATGATGCGGGCGCAGGTGGTCTTGCCGCAGCCGGATTCGCCGACCAATGCCAGTGCCTTTCCCGCGAATAGTGAAAAGGAAACGCTTTTCAACGCGTGCACAGGGCCAAAGTGGCGCTGGATATCATCAAGCCGGATGACGGGTTCTGCAGTCACAGCCTGTATCTGCGGGTTCATGCGAAAACTCCGGGAGGATGGGCGCTGGCCGGAAGCTGCGGGATGGCATTCCAGAGCTTGCGCGTGTACTCGTGAACGGGCGACTGGCTGACCTGAGCGACGTCGCCGACCTCGACCAATTCGCCCCGCAGCATGACGCCGATACGGTGGCATAGCTGCGCCATCAGATGCAGGTCGTGGGTGATGAACAGCACCGAGAAACCATAGGTCTGCTGCAGGTCGAGAACCTGTTCTAGGATCTCTCGCTGCACCACGACATCGAGCGCCGTCGTCGGTTCGTCCATGATAATGAGTTCAGGACGCAGCGCCAGGCAGATGGCGATAACGATGCGCTGGCGCATGCCACCGGAAAACTGGTGCGGATAATCGCTGACGCGATGCGGGGGGATGCCGACCAGCTTGAACATTTCTTCGGCCCGCGCACGCGATCCCTGACGTGAGCAGCCAGTATGGCGATGCAGCACGTCATGGAACTGCGCCTCTACCCGCATCAGCGGATTGAGCGAGTTCATGGCGCTCTGGAACACCATGCCGATGCGTTTCCAACGGATTCTCTGCAGATCGCCTTCCGGCATCTTCAGCAGATCCTGGCCGTCAAGGCGGATGCTACCGCCGCTGATCCAGGCCGGAGCTTTGGAGAGCCGCGTGATCGCATAGGCAATCGTGCTCTTGCCGCAGCCGGATTCACCAGCAAGACCGAAGATCTCGCCGCGGCCGATATTGAAGGAGACATCCTTCACCGCCCGGAAATCGCCCTTGTCGAGCAGGTAATCGATGTTGAGGTGTTCGATCTCAAGCAGATTGTCGCTCATTGCTCGGTCCTCATCATGCGATTGCGGGCACGCGTCAGGCGGAACCAGCGGGTCAAGGCCGGGCCGGAACGCAATTGCGGATTGGCGATTTCATCGAAAGTGAAGTTGATCAGCGCCAGACCGAGCCCCGTCAGCGCGATGCCGATGGCCGGCACGCCGATATCCCACCAGGCGCCGACCATGATGGCCGAAGCATTCTGGGCATTATAGAGCATGGTACCCCAGGTGACCTTCAGCGGATCGCCGAAGCCGAGATATTCGAGCGTGGTCTGGGCGACGATCGCATAGATGATGCTGCCGACCAGGTTAATGCCGATGAGCGGTGTCAGGTTTGGCAAGATCTCGACGAAGATGATGCGCCAGGCCGGCTCGCCGATCATCTTGGCGGCGGTGACGAAATCGCGGTTGCGCAGCGCCATCGTCTGAGAGCGCGTCATGCGCGCGCCCCATGGCCATGACGTCAAGGCAATGATGGTCATGATCGCTATCGGCCCGACCGTGCCCGCGAAGGAAGCGAGCAGGATGAGGAGCGGCATATTTGGGATAACAAGCACGGCGTTGGTGGCAAGGTCGAGCGCCGCATCGGTCTTGCCGCCAATATAGCCGGCGATCAGGCCGATCGCCGTGCCCAGCACGGTAATGGCGATGCCCGTGGCGAAGCCGACGGACAGCGAGCTTCTCGCGCCCCAGACGAATTGCTTGTAAACGTCGCGGCCCATCTTCGTCGTGCCGAAGACATGTTCGACGGATGGTGGCTGATGTGACCGCCCCACGCGAGCGCCGGGCTCGCCGGGAGCGATGACCGGAGCGAAGATCGCCATCAGGCACAGCACGGCAACGATGACAAAACCGACAAGCGCCTTCTTCTGGCTGAAAATGGATCGGAAGGAGAAGCTCATCGGCCTGCCTCTCTCAATCGCGGGTCGACGAGACCGTAGATGATGTCGACAAGGAAATTGGCGCCAAGCGTTGCGAGCGTCATCAGCAGCAACTGCCCCTGGATGACGGGATAGTCGCGCGCCACACTGGCGGTGAACAGCGTCAGCCCAAGACCCGGATAATTGAAGACGATCTCGGTGACGATCGAGCCGCCGAAGACGGCGCCGAGTATCAGCGCAAGATTGGTGAGCACTGGCAAGAGTGCGTTACGCGCACCGTAACCGAACATGACCGCGAGATTGCTGAGGCCCTTGGCGCGGCCCATCGTCACGTAATCCTCGCCGAGCACGACGATCATCGAAGAACGCATGGTGGTCTGGAATTCGCCGATCAGGAATGGCGACAGCGTCAGCACCGGCAGGATCGCGTGCATGAACACGCTGCCGAAGAAGGTGAAATTGAAGCCCGGATCGAGATTGGGATCATAGGCATATCCCACCGGGAACCAGCGCAGCGACACGGCGAAGATAAACAAGGTCGTGAGCGCCACAATGACGGGCGGTATCGAGAACAGGATGACTGCGAAAGGCGATACGATCGTATCGAACCGCCCGCCGCGCCTCCAGGCCGCGACCGCGCCGAGGATGACACCAACGCATAGTGAAAAGATGATCGCGGTTACCACGAGGAAGATGGTCCACAGCGTAGCCCGGCTCAGCACCTGAACCACCGTCTGCGGATAGTATTTGACCGAAACGCCAAGATCGAAGGTGGCGAGGCCTTTAAGGTAGTCGAGAAACTGCATCATGATCGGCTGATCGATCTCGCCGAAACGGGCCTTGATCGCCTCGACGGCCGCGGGTGTCGCCCGCGGCCCGAGCTGGGCGACCATGGCATCGACGGGGCTCCCCGGCATAAGCCGGGGAAGAATGAAGTTCACGACGATCGCGAAAGCCAAAGCCACCGCATAGACGCCGAGGCGCCGGCTCGAAACACGCATATCTGCTTCCTTCGCTATGGCCTTATTGGACCGGCTTAAGACGCAGAAGATGCATGAGACGCATGCGGTTGTTATCGTGGTTTTCCGGATTCATCACCGGATCCTTGTCCGTGACCCAACCGGTGAAACGCTTGCTGGAATACTGATACCAGGTCGGACCGTTGAAGACGGGAACGACCGGGAAGTCATCGGCAATCAGAACCTGGATGTCGCTGAAGATCTTCTTGTGATCATCATCGGAAGACGACTTCAGATACTGAGCAAAGAGCGCATCGAGCTTCGGGTTGGAGTAGCGTGGCGCGGCGACGGTGAGCTTGCCGGCATAGGCCGTCGACAGGCTCTGATAATAGCCCTGGAACGGGGTGGCGCTGTCGGCGCGCGAGTTCATGACGACATCGAAGCTGCCGTCGAGAAGCTGCTTGCGCCACTGCTCGTATTCGGGCGTGGCGACCGAAGCGTTGATGCCCGCGGCGCGCAGCCCTTCGACGGCGATCTGCACGGCATCGATCCAGTCGGTCCAGCCGTTCGGTACGATGACCGCGAAGGTGATTGGCTTGCCGCTCGGCGTGGTACGGAAGCCATCGGCGCCCTTCTTGTAGCCGGCATCGTCGAGGATCTTGTTTGCCTTTTGGGTATCGAAGCCCATGAAGGCATCCTTATCGCCCTCAGCGGCCTTATTGCGCCAGCTTTCGAAGCGCGGCGGCAGGCCGCTGGCATGCAGGTTGACGACCGGATAGCCGAAGCCGGCAATATCGACCATCGATTTGCGGTCCATCGCCAAGCTGAACGCATGACGGAAGTTGAGATCCTTGAATGCCTCGAAATTACCGGCATTCGAAGATTTGAAGTTCATTTCGAAGGCAACGGTTTCGGCTGGCGGCTGCCAGTAGCCATTATGCTGCGGATCGAGCGCGACGAAGGTCTTGTCGATCTGCGGCAGGAACGAGCCGATCCAATCGACGGTGCCTTCCGGCAGCAGCGCCAGCATCTGGTCGTTGCCCGAAATCTGCGGCAGGCGCAGGCAATCGACGTGCAGCGATGCGGCATCCCAATAGTTCGGATTGCGGCATTGCTCGTAGACCTGTGGCGTAAAGCGGCGAACTTCGGTCATCGGGCCGGATCCGACCGGCTTCTCGTTCTTGAAGGCGACCGGATCGGCAACGTCTTTCCAGATATGCTCGGGCACGACGGCGAGATCCGCGAGCGATTCCGGGAATTCGGAATTCACGGCCTTGAGCTTGATCGTCACCTCTGTCGGCGACGGCGCCTCGACCGACGCGACTGTCTGACCGACACCGACCGTATCGACGGCCGGGTTCTTCAGCATCAGGTCGATCGTGTATTTCACGTCGGCCGAGGTCAGCGGCTGTCCGTCAGACCATTTCACGCCGGGACGCAGTTCGTACGTGATCGACATCAGATCGTCGGAAAACTTGTAGCTGGTCGCCAGACGCCAGACCGGCTTGCCGCCGTCATTGGCATTGAAGATGACCAGCGGCTCGTAGATGAAATCCATCGTGCTCTGGCGACGACCGGCCAGATCAAAAGGATTGAAGTTACTGACCCAGCTGGTCTGCTCCTCGATGTGCATCGTCAGCACGGATTGCGCGGATGCCATGCCCGCACCGAACGCCAGCGAAGCGCCAAACACTGCCGCTGCCAAGGATGTCCGTTGAAATAAATTGCGCAATGACTTTTTCCTCATTTCCATTTTCAGCCCCTCTTGCTGTTTTTGAGTAGTCAATCAAATTGATTTAATCGTGAGTTTTGAGACTCGTCAATCGCTGATTGGAAATCAACAGGCATTGATTTGAAGGTTCGCGTGATGTCTTTGACGATCGGAATACAGCTCGCCGCTACCGATAATTGCGCGGAGATATCGAGACTGCGGCCTGGTGGCAGCGAACTCTGCGCTGCGGCCACGAAGGATCTGCGGGCCTGGCGAAAAAAAGCCGAAAAAAAGAAAAGCACGTCAGCGCTGCCGAAACAGCACACTGCCGACATCTGGATTTAAGATTCTGCTGTTCGAAAGACTGATCTTCCCAATCGCGTCACCACGGATGCAGCAGAACGGACGCGAGATTGACTGCGATGCGACAACGGACGCATCGCAATCGAAGAAAAAATGGCGCTCGCTCAGTCCAGCGGCTTGTAGGCGATGACGTCCATTTCGACCTTCACGTCGACCATCATCGGCGATTGCACAGTCGAGCGTGCGGGCGGATGATCGATGAAATGCTTTTCGAAGACGGCGTTGAAGCTCGAGAAATCGCGAGCATCATCCAGCCATACATTGACCTTCACCACATGCTCGAGCGTACAGTCGGCAAGGGCAAGAACATCCTTGATATTGGCGATGACCTGCTCGGTCTGCGTGACGATATTGCCGGTGATGATTTCACCGTTGATCGTCGGAACCTGGCCCGAGACATAGACGAAATCGCCTGCCCGGACGGCCTTCGCGAAGGGGCGACGCTGGCCCCCAGCCTGGTTATCGGCGACATCGAAACGGATCAGCTTGTTCTTGCTCATGATATGTTCGGTCTCTCTCTGTGTTGTCGAAAGCCGCGTCGCCGTCGCTTCATCATAAAAAAGCTCGATCGCCCGACTCCTCTGGAACCTTCATTAACCTCGGCCAAGCCGTCACGCCAGATCGTTTCATCCGTTTATGGGATTCCCTATCGAGCGCTGCAGGAGGCCATCGCGTCCTTTTGTCGAACTTGGCATGATTGCCTTTTCGCCCCCGAGCCTGATAAGACAAAGGCATATTTCGTCGTATGATTGGTTGACGTTCAGGAGGAGTCGTCATGGCAGAACTCGCGCAATTGCTTGCGTCCATTCGCATTCCCGATCTTGCCGGCAAAAGAGTATTGATAACGGGCGCTTCGACCGGCATCGGCGCTGCCGTGGCACGCGCCTTTGCCGCACAGGGCATGAAGATCGGCCTGCACTTCAATGCGAGCCGCGAGCCGGCGGAAAAGCTGGCCGATGAAATCAAGGCTGGCGGCGGGACCGTTCATCTCATTCAGGGCGATGTCTCGCAAGACGGCGGGACCGAGCGCGTCGTCGAGGATGCGGTAGACGCCTTGGGCGGCCTCGATGGCCTGGTCAACAATGCTGGCGGCATGCTCGGGCGGCTTCCAACCGCCGAAATGACGGATGGGCATTATGAGCGGGTGATGAACCTCAATGCACGCTCCGTCCTTGCGGCCACCCGCGCCGCTCATCCTCACCTGAAAAAACAAGGCGGCTTCATCATCAACACGACCTCAATTGCCGCGCGCAACGGCGGCGGCAATGGCGCAATTCTTTATGCCGCCTCCAAGGGTTTCGTCTCGACCATTACCCATGGGCACGCCAAGGAATTCGTCAGCGACAAGATCCGCGTCAATGCCGTCGCACCCGGCGTCATCGCGACGCCGTTCCATGAGCGCTATACCAACGACGAGCAGATGGAGCTGCAGCGCAAGACGATCCCCATGGGCTTCGTCGGCACACCGGAAGACTGCGTCGGCGCTTATCTCTTCCTCGCCTCTCCCACCCTGTCCGGCTACATCACCGGCCAGATCATCGAGGTCAATGGCGGCCAGCTCATGCCGTGAGATGCGGTCAGCGGTCGCTTTGTGCGTCGGGCAATGTTAGTCTTGCCCGGCAGGGGGCCTTCGCGTCGAGGAAGATGGAGCGCATGCAGATGGCAAAGACGCCCACTCAGGACGGCATCAAGACGTCGGTGGAATTGACCCATCCGGAGCGGGTCTATTGGCCCGACGATAATATTACCAAACGCGATCTTCTCGAATATTATGCCCTGGCGTGGGAGCGCATGTCGCCATTCGTCATCAATCGTCCCCTCGCGCTGTTGCGCTGCCCCGATGGTATCGACGGGCCACGCTTCTTCCAGAAACACGCCTGGAAAGGCATCAATCATAACATCACCGAAATCGCCGATCCCGAAGACAAAGACGCTGCAAAACTTTTGAAGATCGAGAGTTTTGACGGGCTTGCTGCGCTCGTCCAATCAGCCGCCCTGGAGATACATCCCTGGGGCACCAGGATCGAGCATTGGGAAAAGCCCGACATGATCATCATGGACCTCGATCCCGGCGAGGATATCGCATGGAGCAAGGTCGTGACTGCAGCGAAAGAGATCAGGGAGCGGTTCGCGGCCCTGGGCCTGACCTCTTTTGTCAAAACGTCCGGCGGCAAGGGATTGCATGTGGTCGCATCCGTCAAGCCGCAGGCGACCTGGCCTGATATCAAGGATGCTGCAGAAGCGATCGCCCATGCCATGAGCGCCGATAGCCCGGAGACATATTTGTCGGTCGCCAGCAAGACGAAGCGGGCGGGCCATATCTTCATTGATTATCTGCGTAACGGGCGCGGCAATACTGCGGTCGCACCCTATTCGACACGCGCAAGAAAGGGCGCGGCCGTTTCGATGCCGGTCAATTGGGACGAATTGGACGACAAGATCGGGCCGGCCTCCTTTACCGTCAAGAATGCAGCATCGCGCCTCGGCCAATCGAGCATCGATCCTTGGGCAGATTTCTTCAAGGCGGCATCGCCGCTCAAAGTCTGAGGCTACACTAGAAACGGGACCAGCGCCGGCGTGCTGGCCTTATAGTCGGCATAGGCCGAGCCGAAGGTCTCGCTCATCCAGCTTTCTTCAATCCGTACACGGCGCAATACGGCATAGAGCACCGCAATGATCGCAAGGACGGCCGCGATGTCACCGCGCGCAATTGCCGAACCGATGATGGCGAGCATCAGGCCGGAATAGATCGGATGCCGGACAAGCGCATAGGGACCGGAGCGTATGAGCGCGTGATCCTCCTTGAGCGTAATCACGCCACTCCAGTTTCTGCCGATGTGATAGCGAGCCCAGACGGCGAAGAGCAGACCGATGAAGGTCAGAGCAGCACCGATTGTATAAGACGCCAGGTCTTGCGGAATGATGCGATATCTCAAGGGGCCGAACCAGGATGGATCGATTGAAAGCAGGAAGGCGCCGATCCAGATCGGCGCGGTATTGCCGAGCCGCGACAACGGATCTTCCTGCCGCACACTCTTCTTGACGCCGAACGAAGCAAAGAGCCAGATCAACAGCCAGATGATCCAGCATGCAGGAATGAATTGATAAAGCAGCATCGCTCAGCCCACGTCTTTGTCCAGTTCCGGATAGTGCCGGAAAATGCCGTTCTCATTGAAGGGAATGCGGCGATCGGACTGAAGATAGCGAGCAATGTTGGGCCGTTTCATGACAGCTGCGTGCAGCGCAGTCAGATGCGGATAATCGCGGTTAAAATGCTTTGTCGCGCGCGGAAAGGCATAGCGCAGCCCTTCATAGACTTGAAACAGCGAAAGATCGACATAGGTCAATTCGCCGCCGAAGATATGGCTCGATCCTTCGGGGTTCTGCTGCAGCACTTTCTCGAAATAGCCGAGAAACTTGGGAATGCGGTTCTCGATGAATTCCGCAGCGCGCGCTTTGGCCTCTTGCTTCTGATCCTCGTAATATTTCGACGTCGCGATCGGATGGTGCGTGTCGTGTACCTCGGCGACGAGATCGGTGATCGTCAACTGCAGGCCGTTCAACACGTGGCGCTTTCCTTCGTCCCTCGGCGCCAGACCGAGCTTCGGCCCGAGATACATCAGGATATTTGCCACATGCGGAATAATCAGATCACCGTCCTTCAGAAATGGCGGCGCAAATGGGAGGCCGAATTCGGATTTACCTTCCATGATGGCAAACATGGCGGGCATTCCGTGCCCTTTGCTTGCAGGAGCACGGCAAACATCGACATAGCCTGCGCCGACTTCCTCCAGCGTCAGCCGGACGAATTCGCCGCGCCCCTGAATGCCATCCCAGTAATAGAGTTCATAGGCCATTCGGTTTTCCCTCTCCGGAATTGAGAGCAATCAGCTGCAATGATCGCCGCAGGACTGCAATTTAGCGTCGACATCCCGAAAGATAAGAGGCAATCGACGATTACAGGCGGAGGCATATACACAGGAAACCATATGAACTTCGTAGCGACGGCCGAATGGATTTCGACGATCGCATCCAGTCTTCACCAATGACCTAGGAATGCGCGTTGTGCTCGTGGCGTTTACGCGTCGCAGCCGCCTTCTTTGCAGAGGCGGAGCGCTCCGCAGCGGGTCGGCTTGCAGCGGCGCGTCCGCCGATCCTGCCGCCCTTTTCGGACGATTCGTGATTTTCGGAATGGCCGCGACCGGAGCCGGACTTCTTGCCGCCGCCGCTTTCCTTGTTTACGGTCGCCCAGGCACGCCGCTCCGCCTCTTTCTGCGAAACGCCGCGGTCCTCATAACCTTCTTCGATATGTTCGGCCTTGCGCTTCTGCTTCTCGGTATAGGCAGATTTGTCTCCTCGGGGCATGATCTTTCTCCTTGCTGGGAAGAAAGACCAACCCGTCGTCAGGGAAAAGGTTCCGAGATTTGGCCGGACGAGCTGCGATTGCCGGATAGCAGATTGCTCGGGAGCGCCCGCAATCGCCGATCACGCCGTACAGCGGCATGTTGCTTGGCGGAAGCAGGGAAAAACACGCCAACCGAGCGATCGATGATCAGAATGAGGACCAAAGCCGCCAGAAGATAGAGCGCAGCAAGCACGAGGAGTGATGTCATTGCACCGCCTCCCAGCTAATGACAAGACGCAAAAGCTCGCGCGCTGCGACGATCGCCACAACCATCCGTTTCAGATCATCGATATAGCTGCGACACATTGCTGAGCTCCCTTCGCAATCTGTAGCATCGATGTGTGACAACTATTTCGCGGATGAGAGCCAAATCACCGAAATTATTGCGAATATTCCGTTACCGTCTCGAAAAGAGAGACGGCCCGATGTTGCCATCGAGCCGCCCTCATCTCCGCCACACTCCTGAAGCTGACGCGTCCTATATCTTCGCGGCTGCAGCCTTCTTCGATATCTTCTTCGCTGGCGTGGCCAATTTTTCCTCGGCAACAGCTGCCGCGGCGACTGCCGTCTTGCGCTTTGCCTTGGGCTTGATATCGATCGTGCTGCCCTCTGCAGTCGTTTTCTCAAGCGCGATGCGCTCGCTGCTCGCCTGCGCCCAATGCTCGGCGTCGCGACCGGAAGGATAGCCTTCCTCTTCCCATATGGCGTATGCGCGCTTCTTGATCCATTCGTCCCGAGATTCCAACATCTGCTGTTCTCCGTTCGCATCATTGAACAAGGTTTGATGAACGATGCCCGTTCTTGAAACGCGGGCTTTGACGCCTCCCCCGAGCAGCCAAGACGCTATGGCTAGCGTTCTTCGATCTCGACGCTCGAACCGCAGTGGCGCTTCAAACAAGAAACAGTAGTTACCGTGGGGGACGGTAGCGAAGCAGCCGAAGCACCCTAAGTATGATGCTGGTCAGAACAGGGTTCAATTAAAATTATCTAATAAGATGAGATTTCGCACCGCTATTGATGACATCCTGGCGATCGCCGGCCCACTCATTGCAGCTTTTGCGGGCAAGGATATACTTGCATCATGATCGACCTCGTGGCTGCCCATTGGGGCCAAATTCTCGCCGTCCTGTCCATCGTGATGGGGGCAGCCGCTGCAATCCATGCGGCCATGACCAAAGAGGATGTCCGAGCTGCGATCGGCTGGGTCGGCGTCATCATCCTGTCGCCCATCATTGGTGCCGTCCTCTATGCTGTCGCCGGCATCAATCGCATCCGCCGGGCCTCCCTCAGCTCGCAGCGCGACGCGCTCTTTCGCAAGGATGCGAATGGCGAGCTCTCCAGCTTCGACGCCGATGACGGCGAGGTGCGGCGGCGGTTCGGCGATCGGTTCGGTTCGATGAAGACGCTCGGTGACCGCGTCGTTCGCTATATGATGAGCACCGGCAACACGATCGAGATGCTGACGAACGGCGATGTCGCCTATGCCGCGATGAAAGCTGCCATCGACGGCGCCGAGCGCAGTATCCTGATGGAGACCTATATCTTCGATCGCGACCCGATCGGCCTTCGTATCGCCGATTCCCTGATTGCCGCGACCAAGCGCGGTGTCAGCGTCCGCGTACTCATCGATGCCGTCGGCGCCCGCTATTCCGTGCCGAGCATCATGGGCTATCTGCGCGAAGGCGGCGTGCAGGTCGACGTCTTCAACGGCAACGTCATCATCGGTCTGCGGTTGCCCTATGCCAACCTGCGTACCCACCGAAAGATCCTCAGCATCGACGGGCGAATTGCCTTTACCGGCGGCATGAATATCCGCCAGGGCTTCACGCGCGAATTCGCAAACGAGCACAGCGCTCGCGACATGCATTTCTGCGTAACGGGTCCTGCAGTCGCCGATCTCTTCAATACGGCGGCCGAGGATTGGCGCTTTACCACGGGCGAGGTCCTGAATGGCGGGGAATGGCGGATCGCCGCACCCTCCAACCAGCCTGGAGCGCCCGTTTTTATGCGCGTCGTCGCCTCTGGTCCGGATCGCAGCGTCGAGACCAATCACAAGATGCTGATCGGCGCGCTGTCGGTGGCACACAAATCCATCCGCATCATGTCGCCCTATTTCCTGCCGGATCGCGAATTGATCAGCGCGCTGGTGACCGCAGCGCGGCGTGGAGTCGAGGTCGATATCGTCGTGCCGACGGCCAACAATCTGGTGCTCGTCGACCGCGCCATGACGGCGCAATTCGACCAGATGCTGAAGAATTATTGCCGCATCTGGCGCGCCGAAGGCGCCTTCAATCATTCCAAGCTTTTGTCCATCGACGGCATCTGGGCCTATGTCGGCTCTTCCAATCTCGATCCGCGCTCCCTGCGGCTTAATTTCGAGGTGGATCTCGAGATACTCGATCGTGACTTTGCCGACACGATCGATATGCATATCGGCGCAATCCTCGAATCGGCGCATCCAGTCGATCTCGAAAGACTTCGGGCACGTCCTTTCATCATAAGGCTTGTCGAGAAGGTTCTCTGGCTCGGTTCGCCCTATCTCTGACGATCTCACCGCCAGACAATCTGTGCTCGTCGCAGCCTTTTTACATGACAAGGCCAACAATCGCTTCCTATACTCTCTCCCACGTGCCCGACGTGATCTGATCAAGGAACGGTCGACGGATAGATGCGAAAGAAGAAAGAAAGTCTCCGTGCGAGCATTCTCGAAAGCCTGAAGAACCGAAAGAAATCGCGCCCAAAATCGGCCGGCAGCAAGCCCGATCGCCCCGAAGGCACGTTGATCGCCTCCTACAATGTCCACAAATGCGTCGGCGCCGACCGCCGCTTCGATCCGGAAAGGACCAGCCGCGTCATTCATGAAATCGATGCCGATGTCATCGGTCTGCAGGAAGCCGATACGCGTTTTGGAGAACGCACGGGTATCCTCGATCTGCGACGGCTCGAACGGGAGACAGGCCTCATTCCCGTGCCGATCGCCGGCGTCACCAAGGCGCATGGCTGGCATGGCAATGTGGTTCTCTTCAAGCAGGGTACGGTTCGCGACGTCCATCAGATCAATCTGCCGGGGCTCGAACCGCGTGGTGCCTTGATCGCCGAACTGGAATTGGCTCGTGGCGGGAGCCTCAGGATTATCGCGGCGCATCTCGGCCTGCTGCATCGCTCGCGCGCGCAGCAGACGCGTCTGATCGTCGATCTCATGAATGACGGCAGCGAGACGCCGACCATCCTGCTGGGCGATCTCAACGAATGGCGCCTTGGCGACCGCTCGTCCCTCAATACCATCCAGAACGCGTTCGGGCCGCTACCGCCTGCCGTGCCGAGTTTCCCCTCGGCACTGCCGCTTCTAGCGCTCGATCGCATCATGGCAAACCGCCGCGGCATGATCTCCGCGGTCGAAGTACATGACTCGCCGCTGGCACGCGTGGCTTCCGATCACCTGCCCATCAAGGCCGTGGTCAGTCTGGAAGCGCTCGACATCAACGCCCGGGTGCATTCGCAGACTGCCTAGACGTTATCGCCATGCTTCATGTTGATCCCACCGATATATGTGATGACGGGCGCAGGACCATCTTATAGGCTGCCCGCCGAAATGACCGATCCGGGAGACAATCATGCTGAAAACTCTGTTGCTGACCGGCGCCGCCGGCGGTGTTGGCCAGGCAATCCGGCCGCTTCTGTCGCAGATCGCCGAGAATGTCGTATTGTCCGACCTCGCGCCGATAAGCGACCTGCGCCCGAATGAGCGTTTCGTCGCCTGCGATCTCGCCGACCGTAGCGGCGTCGACGCGATGGTGCAGGGTGTTGATGGTATCATCCATCTTGGCGGGATATCGGTGGAAAAGCCCTTCGATCTGATCCTGCAGGGCAATATCCTCGGCCTCTACAATCTCTATGAGGCCGCGCGCGCCGCCGGCAAGCCGCGTATCGTCTTCGCAAGCTCCAATCACACGATCGGCTTCTACAGGCGGGATGAGCGGATCGACAATAAGGTGCCGACCCGGCCGGATTCGCTCTATGGGGTCTCGAAAGTCTTCGGCGAGGCCGTCGCCAGCCTCTATTTCGACAAGTTCGGCCAGGAAACGCTTTCGGTACGCATCGGCTCCTGCTTCCCCGAGCCGCGCAATACACGCATGCTCGCCACCTGGTTCAGCATCGGGGATTTCGTCTCGCTGTGCGATTGCGCATTCAGCGCCCCGCGCCTCGGCCATACGATCGTCTATGGCGTCTCGGACAATGACGAACAGTGGTGGGACAATAGCAACGCCGCCTTTCTCGGCTGGAAGCCGCGCGATAGTGCGGCTCCCTGGCGCACCGAAATTCTGTCGAGGACACCCGCTGAGGATCCAAACGATCCTGCAATCGTCTATCAGGGCGGCGGCTTTGTTTCTGCCGCTCACCCCGAGGACTGATCGTCAGACGCCGTTGCGAAAGAGCTTCCAGCGTGTCGGCCTGAAAGCAATGCGGTTGCGGTCCAATGCATCCGCCTTGTTCGGCGGCAGTTCGATCTCGATAGGATCGTGCTGGGCACCGATGTTGATCTCAAGATGGCGAGTGCCTGCTACACGCCTGCTGGCAACGAGCAGACCCGCGATCGCGCTGCCATCGCCATCGCGGATCTCGATATCGTGGGGTCGGAAATACAGATAGGCTTCGCCATCAGGCTCATGCGGCGTGCTGAGCCCCAGCGGCTTATCATCGAACCAGATCTCACCGCTGGTGATGCGCACCTTCAGACGATTGGATTGGCCGATAAAGCCATAGACGAAGGGAGAGTTCGGCGCGTCGTAGATCTCGTCTGGCGTTCCGACCTGTTCGATCGCGCCCTTGTTGAGCACGACCACCCGGTCGGCGAGCTCCAGCGCTTCTTCTTGGTCATGGGTCACGAAGACGGTGGTGTGGCCGGTGCGGTCATGGATCTCGCGCAGCCATTTGCGCAAGTCCTTGCGGACTTGCGCATCGAGAGCACCAAAGGGCTCGTCAAGAAGCAGGACATTCGGCTCCACCGCCATGGCGCGCGCCAGTGCAACACGCTGGCGCTGGCCGCCGGAAAGCTGGGCCGGATAGCGCTTCTCCAGGCCGTTCAGTTGCACGAGTTCCAACAGCTCGATGGCACGCCGGCGTATTTCATCGCGTGGCGGACGACGCGATGCCGAGCGGACTTTCAGACCGAAGGAGATGTTGTCGAGCACCGTCATATGCCGGAATAGCGCATAATGCTGGAACACGAAGCCGATATTGCGCTGCTGCACGGTCTTTCGCGACGCATCCTCTTCGCCGAAGAAGATCTGCCCCTCCGTTGGAGTTTCCAACCCGGCAATCAGGCGCAGCAGCGTCGTTTTGCCGGAGCCGGATGGACCGAGAAGCGCAATCAATTCGCTCGAGCGGATATCCAGCGACACGTCATGCAATGCGGGAAAGCGACCGAATTCCTTACGCAGGTTTTGAACGCGAACTTCCATTAAGAATTCCTTCAGTGACGCCGGCTGGCTGCGATCTCTTCGCTATAGCGCATTTCCAGCAACGTCTTCAGTATCAGTGTGACAAGGGCAAGCAGAGCCAGAAGCGTAGCAACGGCAAAGGCCCCAGAGAAATTATATTCGTTATAGAGAATCTCGACCTGCAGCGGCATGGTGTTTGTTTCGCCGCGAATATGGCCGGAGACGACCGAAACGGCGCCGAACTCACCCATGGCGCGGGCGTTGCAGAGCAGCACGCCGTAAAGCAGGCCCCATTTGATGTTCGGCAGCGTGACATGCCAGAAGGTCTGCCAGCCATTCGCCCCGAGCGAAAGTGCTGCCTCCTCGTCCGCGCTGCCCTGCTCCTGCATCAGCGGGATCAGTTCGCGCGCGACGAAGGGAAAGGTGACGAACATCGTCGCCAGCACCAGCCCAGGAACCGCAAACAGGATCTGAATGCCGTGGCTTTGCAGCCAAGGGCCGAGTGTGCTGTTCGAATTGAACAACAGCACGAAGACGAGGCCCGATATGACCGGCGACACCGAGAAGGGCAGATCGATCAGCGTCGTCAGTAAGGCCTTGCCCTTGAATTCGAACTTGGCGATCGCCCAGGCGGCCGCAACGCCGCAGACGAGGTTCAGCGGCACGCTGATGCCGGCAACGATCAATGTCAGCCGGATCGCCGCAAAGGTTTCCTCGTCAACCAAGGCTTCGAAGAAGGTCTCGATCCCCTTGCGGAATGCCTCGACGAAAACGGCGGCGAGAGGCAGAAGCACCATCAACGTCAGGAACGCGAGCGAGATCAATATGAAGACGATGCGCGCAAGCCGGCTTTCGGTGATGACGGAATGACCGGTTTCGGCTGATGCAGAAAGATCATGCGCCATAGCCGTATCTCCTTCTGCTCCAGGACTGGATGAGATTGATGATCAAAAGCATGGTGAAGGAAATGAACAGCATCAAGGTCGCGATCGCCGTCGCTGCGGAATAATTATATTCCTCCAGACGAATGACGATGAGCAGCGGTGCGATTTCCGAAACATAGGGCTTGTTGCCGGCGATGAAGATGACCGACCCGTATTCGCCGGCCGCGCGCGCGAATGCCAGCGCAAAGCCCGTCAGAGCTGCGGGTGCGAGGCCTGGGAGCAGCACGCGGGTTATCGTCTGGAAACGCGAGGCACCAAGGGTCGCCGCCGCCTCCTCGACTTCGCGGTCGATCTCCTCCATGACGGGCTGCGCCGTACGCACCACGAACGGTAAGCCGACGAAGATCAACGCGATGACGATGCCGACGGGCGTGAATGCGATCTTGATGCCGAGCGGCGTCAGGAACTGTCCGATCCAGCCGTTCGGTGCGTAGAGCGTCGTCAGTGCAATGCCGGCAACCGCCGTCGGCAAGGCGAACGGCAGGTCGACCATCGCATCGAGAACGCGCTTGCCGGGAAAGCGATAGCGCACCAGGACCCAAGCCAGGATAAGCCCGAGCACGGCATTGACGAGCGCGGCGATAAAGGCGCCGCCGAAGCTCATGCGCAGAGCATAGAGCGTGCGCACGTCAAGCGCGAGGGCCCAAAAATTCTGCCAGCCGAGCGCGCTGCTTTTCCAGAGGAGCCCTGATAGCGGGATGAGAACTATGAAGAGGAGCCAAGCCAAGGTAACGCCGAGCGCCAATCCGAATCCCGGAATGACGCTCGGCTGCCGTAACCGCCACCGTTTGCGGGTTATAGAATGCATTCAGTCTTATTGCCCCGGCTTGTAGATCTGATCGAAGACGCCCCCGTCAGCGAAGAATTTCGGCTGAGCTTGAGACCATCCGCCGAAGTCGTCAATAGTTGCGAGCTTCAGGGACGGGAAACGAGCGACATCCTTGGGATCGGCCGCTTCCGGCTTGATCGGCCGGTAATAGTGCTTCGCAGCAATCTTCTGACCTTCATCCGAGTACAGGTAGTTCAGATAGGCTTCCGCGACCTTGCGCGTGCCCTTGGTGTCGACATTGCCGTCGACAACGGCAACCGGCGGATCGGCGCGGATCGAAACGGACGGCGTCACGATCTCGAATTTGTCGGGACCGAGTTCGTCGAGCGAGAGATAGGCCTCGTTTTCCCAGGCGAGCAGGACGTCACCAAGACCACGCTGCACGAAGGTCGTCGTCGCCCCGCGCGCACCGGTGTCGAGGACCGGCACATGCTTCAGGAGCTGCGCGACGTAGTCCTGCGCCTTGGCATCATCGCCGCCATTGGCCTGCTTGGCCCACGCCCATGCCGCCAGGATGTTCCAGCGGGCACCGCCAGACGTCTTCGGATTCGGCGTGATGACTTCGACCCCGTCCTTGACCAGATCCGGCCAGTCCTTGATGCCCTTGGGGTTACCCTTGCGCACCAGAAAAACGATGGTTGAGGTGTAGGGAACCGAATTGTTCGGGAACTTGGTCTTCCAGTCGGCCGGGATCTTGTGCGTCGCCTTGGCGATCGCATCGATATCGCCTTCAAGGGCGAGCGTCACCACATCGGCATCGAGACCGTCGATAACCGAGCGGGCCTGCGCGCCGGAGCCGCCATGCGAAGCCTTGATATTGATGGTTTCACCCGTGTCCTTCTTCCACTTGGCAGCAAAGGCCGTATTGAAGTCCTTATAGAGTTCACGGGTCGGATCGTAGGAAACATTGAGAAGCGTCTTGTCCGCCGCCCAAGTCGGCGCGACGGCCGCGATCGAGAAACTGCCGATCAGAATTGCGGTGGCGAGAAGCCGTGAAAGCTTTATCGTCTGCATGAATACACCCCCTTCGTTTGTCCTTAAACCCTACCAAGTTGGTCGTATAAAGTAACGAAGACAGTTCCCGTTTTCGGCAATCGTGGAGAACAGCATCCCATAGAATCGAGAAAAGTGAAATCACATTCCCGAATGACATCAGACGTGCAACGAGTCGCCGTCAGCAAATCGTGTCGGACATAAAGACAGAATAGAGTTCGTCGGCGCTCTTGGTCTGCCGCATCGCCGCCAGAACGCCTTCCGTCCGCAAACGCCTCGCGATCTCGGCAAGCACATTCAGATAGTCGCCCCGGCCGCCCTCTCCGAACAACAGCACGAAGGCCCATTCCGTCGGTACGTCGTCGATGGCTTCGAAATCGACAGGATGTGCAAAATGCACCATCAGTCCCCAAGGCCTCGTCATGCCAGCGATGGCGGCGTGCGGCACCGCAACGCCATTGCCGATACCCGTCGTGCCCAATTTTTCGCGCGTCTCCAGCGCCCGCATGACCACTGCCTCGTCCAGGCCAAAGCAATGGGCTGCCTTCGACGACAGCATCTGCAACGCCCGCCATTTGGTCGGGACCGAGATGCCGACAAAAACATGCTCGGGAAGAATGATGGTGGAGAGGTCCATGGTTGCGCTCAGGATCGGGTGATTGTTCGTTCAGAAATGATGTTCATCGCCACAAGATCGAGCTGATGTCATCTCGATCCCAGGTTCTAAATCCTGGCGGTCTCAATCCGGTTCACGCAGCCGATAACCGACACCTGTTTCGGTGGTGATATAGCGTGGCTGATCCGGGATTTCTTCGATCTTCTGCCGGAGCTGGCGCACATAGACGCGCAAATATTGCACATCGGCGGCCGGTCCCCAGATCTGCTTCAGCAGGAACTGGTGCGTCAGAACCTTGCCGGCATGCTGGGCGAGCACGCGCAGGATGTCGTATTCCTTTGGCGACAGCTTGATCTCCTTGCCATCGACCTTGACGATGCGCTTGACAAGATCGAGGGAAAGGCCGCCGGTCTGGAAAATCGCCTTCTCGCCCTGCTGCTGCAGGCGATGGCGCAGCGCTACCCGGATGCGGGCAGCAAGCTCGTTGACGCCGAAAGGCTTGGTCACATAATCATCGGCGCCGCTCTCGAGCGCCTTGACGATACCAGCTTCATCGGTGCGGCTTGACAGGATGACCACCGGGATCTGCACCCCATCCTCGCGCCAACCGAGCAACAGATCCTGGCCTGATTTATCCGGCAGGCCGAGATCGAGCACGATCAGATCGGGCTGGTC
Organism: Martinezella sp. CNPSo 3732; assembly: GCF_057784515.1. NCBI lineage: Bacteria > Pseudomonadati > Pseudomonadota > Alphaproteobacteria > Hyphomicrobiales > Rhizobiaceae > Martinezella > Martinezella sp. CNPSo 3732. The sequence continues at coordinate 64,472 of NZ_JBXSOO010000014.1, read as the reverse complement.
TTCATCGATCGACGCCTGGGCTGACGCGGCGCTCTGCGCTTCATTGACGACATAGCCCTGGGCACCGAGGCCCACGCGCAGCAATTTGCGGATCGGCGGCTCGTCATCGACGACGAGAATCTTGACGGCGGTGGTGTTCATTTCAATTCATCCAGCTTCAGGACATCTGTTGGTTTCGGCAGGCGAATGGTGAAGACCGCTCCCTGCCGATCCGTTCTGTTACCGGCGGCAATCGTGCCGCCCATCGCCTCGATGAAACCGCGGCAGATGGAAAGGCCAAGCCCGGTTCCGGCGCGCACCTGATCACCCTTGCGCACGCGATAGAAGGTATCGAAGACGCGCTCGAGATCAGCGGGCGGAATACCTGGTCCCTCGTCCATCACCCGGAAGACGATATTGTCGATATCGGCCCAGGCCTCCAGCCGAATGGCCGATCCTTCCGGCGCATATTTGGCGGCATTGTCGAGCAGGTTGAAGAGCACTTGCTCGAACAGGACCGGGTCAACCTTCACCATCGGCAGATCGACGGGCATCTGCACGTCGACACGGTGATGCGCCAGGATTTTTTCCGCCCGCCGCAGCGCGCTGCCGACGATATCGCCGGCATAATGCAGGGCGTAATTCGGCTCCATCGCGCCGGACTCGATCTTGGTCATATCGAGGAGATTGGCGATGAAACGGTTGAGCCGTTCTGATTCGTCGATGACGGTCGACAGGAGATCGACGCGATCTTCGTGCGGCAATGTTTCCAGATAGTCGCGCAAGGTACCTGCTGCCCCAAGGATGGCGGCGAGCGGCGTCTTTAGGTCATGGGAAATGGATGTCAGCAGTGCGGAGCGCAGCCGATCCGCCTCGACGGCGAGTTTGGCCCGGTCGACATCGGCCACCAGTTGTACGCGCTCGATGGCAAGGGCGGCCTGATCGGCGAGCGCGTCGAGCAACCGCTGTTGCTCCGGCGTCAAGAGCGGGCCGTCGCGCCGGTCGCTATCGAGGCCGATGACGCCGACGGCGGTTCGGCCGGTGCGGAGCGGAACGTAAAGGCGCTTCGCGCCAGGCAGGGTATCGGCGCCGCGGCCGGCGGCATGATTATGCTCCCAAGCCCACCGTGCCGCCGCAATATCGGCGTCGTCGAGCGTGTCGTCAGGCGGATAGCCCGCCCTGACAGCGATCGTGCCATGCTCCGGCAGAAGCAGCACGACCCGCAGCTTCAGCATCGATGCCAACTGAAAAGCGGTTGCCCAGAGAACATCGTCGAGCGTGCCGGTACCGGCGAGCTTCTTGGAAAAGAGATAGAGGTCTTCGGTGGTTCGCGCCCGTTGCCGCGCCGCCGCCGCCTGTCGCTGCACAGTCGCCGTCAGGTTACTCGCAATGACCGCGACACCGAGGAAGAAGAAGAAGGCAAGCACGCTTTCGGGATCACTGATCGTCAGCGTGTAGCGCGGAGGCAGAAAAAAGAAGTTGAAGGCAAGAGCGCCGAGAAAACAGGAGTAAAGTGCCGGACGCAGACCTTGCGTCACGGCGCTTACCAGCACCGCCATCAGGAAGACCAGCGCCAAATTGCGGACATCCAGCACCTGATCGAGGATGACGCAGAAGCCGAGCGCGATGGCAACATAGAGCGTTGCCAGGACATAACCACGAAACTGGAAGGGCGGCGGCGAAGGCGCCACTTTGACACCCCGCTTTGCAGCCTCGCCATCCGCTTCGCTGCCGGAAATGACATGGACGCTGATGTCCCCGGCCCTGCGGATGAGATCGTAGGACACCGAACGCCGCGACCAATCGCGCCAGGAGCCGATTTTTGGCGAGCCGATGACGATGTGGGTGACATTGTTGCTCGCCGAATGGCGAAGCAATTCCTCCGCCACCTCGCGGCCCGGAAGTGTGATAGCTTCACCGCCAAGCTGCTCGGCGAGCCGCAGCGTTGCGGCAATCGTGTCACGCTGCGCCTCACTCAAACTGATCGAGCGGTTGGTCTCGACATAGACGGCTGCCCAGGGGGCCCGCAAGCGCGCGGCCATGCGGGCGGCATAGCGGACAAGTGCAGCCGAACGCGGGTGATGATCGATCGAAACGAGCACGCGCTCGCCGGCAGCCCAAGGGCCCTGGATCGCGTGCGCCTGCATATGGGTCAGAAGCTGATCATCGACGCGCTGGGCGGTGCGCCGCAGCGCCAGTTCGCGCAGTGCGGTCAAGTTGCCGGGCGTGAAATAATTGGTCAGCGCCCGCTCAGCCGTCTTCGAGACATAGACCTTGCCGTCATGCAGCCGCTTGATGAGATCATCCGGCGTCAGATCGATGATCTCGACATCATCTGCCATGTCGATGATCGAATCCGGTACCGTCTCGCGCACGCGGATGCGAGTAATCTGCGAGACGACGTCATTCAGGCTTTCGACGTGCTGGATATTCAGCGTCGTATAGACGTCGATCCCACGGTCGAGAAGCTCCTTCACATCGAAATAGCGTTTGGGATGCCGGCTGCCATAAGCATTGGTATGCGCAAGTTCGTCGACAAGCACCAGTTCGGGGCGGCGCTTCAGGATGGCATCGAGATCCATTTCCTCAAGCGCCCTGCCCTTATAGTCGACATTGACGCGCGGAACGATCTCGAATCCTTCAAGCAGGGCCTGTGTCTCGCGGCGGCCATGGGTCTCGACGACACCGACCACGACATCGACGCCGTCGGCAATCTTTGCCCTGCCCGACATCAGCATCTCATAGGTTTTGCCGACGCCGGGTGCCGCTCCCAGGAATATCTTCAGCCGTCCGCGTGTTTCCGCCCGCGCCTTTTCGAGAAGCGCATCGGGAGAAGGCCTCCCCAACATATCGCGGCTGTCCTCTGCCATTCGCGGATCGTCTTTCCTGATAGGTTGAGACGGCGCTAACCGTCTCAACCCCTTCAACTTATTGAGTCATAGAAGCATCGAGCGCCTGGTTCAATGCCAGCACATTGACCACAGGCTCGCCGAGAACGCCGAGCTCGCGGGGCTCGATGGCTGCCTCGACGAGCGACTTGACCTTGGCCTCATCCATGTTGCGGACCTTGGCGACGCGCGGGACCTGGAAATAGGCATCTTCAGGCGAGATGTCCGGGTCAAGTCCGCTGCCCGATGTGGTAAGCAGATCGATCGGAACCGGCGTATTCGGATTCTGCGCCTGCAATGTCGCTGCATCACCCTTTATACGCGTGATCAGGCTCGAATTGGTCGGACCGAGATTGGAGCCGCCGGAATTGGCGGCATTATAGGGTGCGGAAACCGATTTGGTCGGGTCATTCGGATCGGCGCCGGTCGTGGCCGACGGACGACCGTGAAAATACTTATCCGCCGTAAAATTCTGACCGATAAGGCTGGAGCCGATCACCTTGCCGTCCTTCTCCACCAGGCTGCCATTGGCCTGGTGCGGAAAGAGCGCCTGGGCGACACCCGTCATGGCAAGCGGATAGGCAAGGCCGGTCAGAACGGTCGTGGCGACGATCATGACGATGGCGGGTCTGATTTGTTTCAACATGAGAGAAACTCCTTAGGTGAGGCCGATGGCGGTGATCGCCATGTCGATGGCCTTGATGCCGATGAAGGGGACGATGATGCCGCCGAGGCCGTAGATCAGCAGGTTGCGGCTAAGCAGCGCACCGGCGCCGATCGGACGATAGCGGACACCCTTCAGTGACAGCGGGATCAGTGCGACGATGATGAGCGCGTTGAAGATGATGGCCGAGAGAATGGCGCTTTGCGGCGTTGCCAGTCCCATGACGTTCAGCATCTTCAGCTGCGGATAGAAGGCGATGAACATCGCCGGGATGATGGCGAAATACTTCGCAATGTCGTTGGCGATGGAGAAGGTCGTCAGCGCGCCGCGTGTCATCAGCAGCTGCTTGCCGATCTCGACGATCTCGATCAGCTTCGTCGGGTCGCTGTCGAGATCGACCATGTTGCCGGCTTCGCGGGCAGCGACCGTACCGGTATTCATGGCAACGCCGACATCGGCCTGGGCGAGCGCGGGCGCATCGTTCGTGCCGTCGCCGCACATGGCGACCAGCTTGCCCTGTGCCTGCTCTTGACGCATCAGCGCCAGCTTCATTTCGGGCGTTGCCTGGGCGAGGAAGTCGTCGACGCCGGCTTCGGCGGCGATAGCAGCAGCTGTCAGCGGATTGTCGCCCGTGATCATCACGGTGCGGATACCCATGCGGCGCAGTTCCGCAAAGCGCTCACGGATGCCGCCCTTGACGATATCCTTAAGATGGATGACGCCGAGAAGACGACCGTCTCGCGCCACGGCAAGCGGCGTGCCGCCGGCCTTGGCGATCTCGTCGGCGATCACCTGCAGCTCACGTAGCGTTTCGCTCGTCGTGCGCGACATGACGGCCGTGCCTTCCGTCGCGCCGTTGGCAACACCTTCGACATAGGCGACGACGGCATCGACCGCGCCCTTGCGGATCGAGGAGCCATCGAGATCGACGCCGCTCATACGGGTCTGGGCGGTAAAGGGAACGAAGGTCGCCTTCAGGCTCGTCATGTCGCGCCCGCGGATCGCATATTTTTCCTTGGCAAGCACCACGATCGAGCGTCCTTCCGGTGTTTCATCGGCAAGCGAGGCAAGCTGGGCCGCATCGGCGAGGTCCTGCTCGCTGACGCCCCGAACCGGGCGGAAGGCGGTTGCCTGGCGATTGCCAAGCGTGATCGTGCCAGTCTTGTCGAGCAGCAGTGTATCGACGTCGCCAGCGGCTTCGACGGCGCGGCCGGACATGGCGAGCACGTTGAAGCGTACCAGACGGTCCATGCCGGCAATGCCGATTGCCGAGAGCAGAGCGCCGATCGTGGTCGGGATCAGCGTCACGAAGAGCGCGACGAGCACGACGGTCTGGATCGAGCCACCGGCATAGGCGGCAAAGCTCGGGATGGTGACGGTTGCGAGCACGAAGATCAGCGTCATGCCGGCCAGCAGGATGTTGAGCGCGATTTCGTTCGGCGTCTTCTGCCGCTCGGCGCCTTCGACTAGCGCGATCATACGATCGATGAAGGTCGAACCGGCTGCGGCGGTGATGCGCACGCGGATCTCATCCGACAGAACCTGGGTACCGCCCGTTACAGCCGAGCGGTCGCCGCCCGATTCACGGATGACTGGCGCGGATTCGCCGGTGATCGCGGCTTCGTTGACGGAGGCGACCCCTTCGATGACTTCGCCGTCAGACGGGATGATATCGCCGGCCTCGACCAGAACGACGTCGCCGACCTTCAAGCTGGTGCCGGGCACCATCTTGTAGTCGATGCGGCTGGTGCCGACTAAGAGCTTCGCCTGGGTTTCCGTGCGCGACTTGCGCAGCGAATCCGCCTGCGCCTTGCCGCGGCCTTCGGCGACGGCTTCGGCGAAGTTGGCGAACAATACCGTGAACCAAAGCCAGATATTGATCTGCAACGAAAAAGCGAGATTGCCGCCGCCGGTGACGAGGTCGCGCAGGAAGAGGACGGTCGTCAGCATCGAAACGACGGCGACCACGAACATGACGGGGTTCTTGGCGAGAGTGCGCGGGTTCAACTTCTTGAACGAAGCGCCGATCGCCGGAACGAGGATGCGAGAATCCAGAATACTCGCTGATTTTAACTGGCTCATAAGAGGCTCCAGCGTGAAGAGGAAAACGTCAGATCGGAACGCTGCCGATCAGCCGATTAAAAATCCGAAGACGACAAGGCCGAGGAACAGGGCAACCATCGCCAGCAAAATGGCGTCAGACGCGCACGTCATTCCGGCCGGGCCACGCCCCCTGTCGAAGGGGCGTGGATCGATGACTTTTCTAAGCTTGCCTAGAAGCAGTTGGCTCATGGCCGTCATTCCTTAGAGAGTCTGGCCTTAGAAGGTCTGGCCCGCGATCATCGCCAGATGTTCGACGATCGGTCCGAGCGCCAGCGCCGGGAAGAAGGTCAGGCCGCCGACGATCAGGATCGTGCCGACCAGGAGGCCAACGAAGAGCGGGCCATCCGTCGGGAAGGTGCCGGCCGAGGCAGGAACCGTCTTCTTACTGATCAGGGAACCGGCAATCGCAAGGGCCGGAACGATGACCAGGAAGCGGCCGATCAGCATGACGATACCGAGCGTGATATTGTACCAGGAGGTATTGCCGGTCAGGCCGCCGAAGGCCGAGCCGTTGTTTGCCGCGGCCGAGCTGTAGGCATAGAGGATTTCAGAAAAGCCATGCGGACCGGCATTGGCGATCGAGGCAACGGCGGAGGGCAATACCACGGAGATCGCCGTGAAGATCAGCATGCCGGCAGGCAGGCAAAGCACGGCGAGCATCGCCATCTTTACTTCCTTGGCCTCGATCTTCTTGCCGAGATATTCCGGCGTGCGGCCGACCATCAGGCCGGCAACAAAGATGGCGATGACGACGAACATCAGGATGCCGTAGAAACCGGCGCCGACGCCGCCGACGATGACTTCGCCGAGCTGCAGGTTGATGAGGGGGATCAGCCCGCCGATCGCCGTGAAGCTGTCGAGCATGCCGTTGACCGCGCCGCAGGATGCGGCGGTGGTGATGACGGCGAAGAGCGAGGAGGCGGCAATGCCGAAGCGGACCTCCTTGCCTTCCATATTGCCGCCCTGGATACCGAGCGCGTGAACAAGCGGATTGCCTGCCGCTTCAGCCCAATAGGTGACGATCACGCCGGCAATGAACAGCGTGCCCATCGCAGCCAGGATCGCCCAGCCCTGCCGCTGGCTGCCGACCATGCGGCCGAAGACGTTGGTCAGCGCCGCGCCGATGGCGAAGATCGCCAGCATCTGCAGGAGGTTGGAAATCGCGTCCGGATTTTCGAAGGGATGCGCCGAGTTGGCGTTGAAGAAGCCGCCGCCATTCGTGCCGAGCATCTTGATGGCAAGCTGCGAGGCGACGGGACCGACGGCGATCGTCTGCTGCGCGCCCTCGAGCGTCGTGGCATTGACATACGGGCCAAGCGTCTGCGGCACGCCGAGATAGACGAAAGCAATCGTCAGCACGATGCAGATCGGCAAGAGGACATAGAGCGTCGCGCGGACCATATCGACCCAGAAGTTGCCGATCGCCTTGCCGGAGGCGCGCGCGAAAGCGCGGATCAGCGCAATGGCGATGGCGATGCCGGTTGCCGCGGAAACGAAGTTCTGCACAGTCAGGCCGACCATCTGCACGAGGTAGGACATCGTGCTTTCGCCGCCGTAGTTCTGCCAATTGGTATTGGTGACGAAGCTGGTTGCCGTGTTGAAGGACAGTTCCGGGCCGACTGCGGTCATGCCGGCCGGATTATACGGCAGGCTGCCTTGCAGGCGCTGGAGCGCGTAAAGAACGAGAAAGCCGGCGAGGCTGAACAGCAGCATGGAAACCGAGTAGGTCGTCCAGTGCTGCTCTTCGCGCTCATCCGTGCCGGCCAAACGATAAAGCCCCCGTTCCACAGGACGGAGGACGAAGGAGAGGAAGGTGCGCTCGCCGGTAAAGACTCGCGTCATGTAACCGCCGAGCGGTTTGACGAGCAGGAGAAGGATCCCGATGTAAATGAGGATCTGAAGCCATCCGTTGAAGGTCATGGAGGTAACTTTCCCTATCCAGCGCTGTCAGAAGCGCTCGGGGCGAATGAGAGCATAGACCAGGTAGACGGTGAGAAAGATCGTCACGCCGCCACCGAGAATGTAATCGAGAAGCATTGCCGTCTCTCCGACTAGAGGCTGTCGCAGGCCTTGGTATAAGCGACGCAAAGGAGGAAGAATAAAACGCCGATCCCGACAAGAAGAATGTCCATCATCGATCGCGAGTCCTTGATTGTTATTGTTGAATGCAGAAATGATGGAGAGCGCCCTTACTCAGAGCGCCTCTTTTCCTGCCGACCTGGAAGATCACTTGAGGTGCATCTTCCAGACGTAATATGCGGCCGAACCGCATTAAGGTTCGAGACGGCGCAAAAGCGGAAGATATAAAAATCTTATAAATGCCGATGCGGGTGACGACGGTCTGAAAATCTGCTCATACGCGAAGCAGATGCCGGCCTGTGCTGCCGAACCCGTCCGAAAATTGACGCGCCTTATAGACACGCGGCTGTTATTTCAATGCATGACGCTTGATGCAGCATTCCGGCGGTGATTTAGTCCGGCGATAAGTTGATCCGCACTCCCGACGGTCCAACCCCGACCATTCGCCCTCCAGAGAAACGCCAGCAAGTGACGACCAGCATCAGACATATCGCCAAACTCGCAGGAACATCGGTCTCGTCGGTCTCGCGGGTGCTGAACAATAGCGGCTATGCCTCTCCGGAACTGCGGGAGCGCGTTGAATCTGCCATCCGCACGCTCAACTACACGCCGAGCAAAGGCGCGCAGATGCTGCGCGGCGCGCCGAGCCGGATGATCGGGCTGATGCTGCCGTCGATCGACGTGCCCTTCTTCGGCATCCTTGCCCACGCAATCGAGCAGGAATTGTTCCAGCGCGGCTATCAGACCTTGATCTGCAGCACCGCCGAAAACATGGATCACGAAGCGCGCTATATTTCCATGCTGCTGTCGCAGCGCGTCGATGGCGTCATCGTTGCGAGCGCCTTCGGCAGCACGGAGCATTTCGAGGCCCTGCGCGAAGCCCATATCCCGATCGTCGCGATCGATCGCGAGCTTCCCGGAATAGCTGGTGATGCCGTTATGGCCGACCATGAGGAAGGCGGGCGGATGATGGCCCGCCACCTGATCGAACTCGGTCATCGAAAAATCGGCATTGTCGGCGCCCCTGCCCACAGTCAACCGGTCCAGCTTCGGCTTCGCGGCATCAAAGAGGAGATGGCCGAGCGCGGCATCGCACCCCCTGCCATCTTCATGGCGGAGGAACATAGTTTTGCCGCCACCTATCCGCTCGCAAAGCAATTGGTCGCCTCCCAGCCTCAGATGACTGGTATCATTGGCACGACCGATATATCGGCGATTGCTACAATTCATGCCGTTCAGGATCACGGCTTTTCCGTGCCGCGCGACTATTCGGTGATCGGGTTCGACGATCTGCCGGAGGCGGCCTATGTCTTTCCGCGACTGACGACCATCGCGCAGCCGATCCGCGGCGTCGGCGAGCAGGCCGTCCGGCGATTGGCGTCCCTGATCGATGAAGACCAGGCCGATGGCGAGCGGCGAATGGACACCCTTATCAAAATGCCCGTCACGTTGATCGAGCGCGACTCCACCGGCACCGTTCGCACATGAATGCGAGCAGCGCTCAGGGACGGACGATGACCTTGATTTCGCCGGCCAGCGGCGCGCTGCCAACCACGCCCGCGACATCTTCAAGGCCGATCGTCTTCGTAACAAGCGAATCCAGCTCTAAAATCCCGCTCGCCACAATGGCAGCAGCGCGAGCGTGGGTGAAAGGATTGAGATAGGCCGGCCTGATCTCGACCTCATTGACGAGTAGATCGAACGGCAAAACAGGCACTTCTAGCCCTGCCGGCGTTACACCGAAGAGGACGAAGACTCCGCCCCGCCGCGCCATCCGCAACCCGGTCTGAAGTGTTTCTTGCACGCCGGCGCATTCTATAACGACGTCAACGCCGCCGCCGGTCACATCCTGCACAGCAGCAACGGCATCGGTCGCCGTTGGATCGACGGCTTGTGTAGCACCCAAGCGCAAAGCCGCCTCCCGGCGCGATAGCTGCCTCGTGATCAGGAGGATCTGGCCTGCGCCTGCGAGGCGGGCCAATTGCACCATGAGAAGGCCGATGACGCCACCGCCCAATATGGCGACGCTGTCGCCCGGGCGGATCTTCGCCTTGTCGATGGCATGAATGCAGCAGGCGAGCGGCTCGCAAAAGGCTCCATGGACGGGATCAAGATCCGCAGGCAGCGTAAACGCCTGGCCACAGGGAACCGCGACATAATCGGCAAAGCCGCCATCCCGTGTCACACCGATAGCCTTCAAATTGGCGCAGAGATTCGGCCGCCCGCGCCGGCAGGCAGGGCAGGTACCGCAGGCAATATTCGGATCGACCGTTACGAGTTCCCCGCCCACAAAGGACGAAACACCCTCACCCACCTCTTCGACGAGGCCGCAAAACTCGTGGCCCAAGGTCACCGGGATCGCCGTCGGATATTCGCCCTTGTACATGTGCCGATCGGACCCACAGATGCCGGCGGCGAGCACCCGGACGATGATCTCTCCCGGCCCGACGCTCGGCTTCTCGACCATGCGCATGGTCATATCGCCGATCGCTTCCAAACGGACTGCCCTCATTCGCCTCCTCCAAGCATAAGGTTTGATTCTTTCGCTGTCGCGCCGCTCCCATCGGCACTATAGCACTCAATGATGCGCGTTGCCGCTCTGCAGCCGGCACTAGGCACGGACGGGTTGCATTTCCTTCACATCCTCCAGAAGTGCCGCCATGTCAGGGATGCCGTCCGTCGCGGTCGCTCCTCCAAGGCAACGGGCGGCGGCGGCATGTGCAACAGCGCAGATGCGCTCGACGGGCCAATCTTCATGCAGACCGTAAAGCACAGCGGCGCAGAAAGCATCGCCCGCGCCGACAGTGCTGACAATATCGGTCGGCTCGACAGGTCGGGGGCGTGAGATAATAGGCTTTGCGCCCGGCGCAAACCAGAAGCAGATTTCCGGGGCGTGAATGATTGCACCCTTTGCAACGCCTGCAGCCAGCAACCGTTCGCCGGCTGTCAGAAGTGCGGCCTCGTTCAACTCCCCTTCCGCGCTCCGTACGGTCACGCCGGTTGCCCGCCCTGCTTCGATTTCATTGATGATAAGGTAATCGCAGTATGGCAGCGCCGCACCGACCTTGGCCGCAAATTGCGGGTCCTCGCTGGAGACGAAATCGACGCAAGTTGTAAGGCCGGCATTGCGCGCTGCTTCGAGCAGGCGCGATGCGCCCGATCGGCCCTCCGCATCAATCCCGTCGAGACCGGGCAGAAGCATCAGATAACCGAGATAGAACAGCCGGTAACCGGCATCTGCAAAGACGGCAGGCGAAACCAGCGCGTCCGTCACCGCATCATTGGCACCACCATGATAGAAGAAGGTGCGGTTCTGCCCCGGCACATTCATGACATGGGTGTGGGCTGTTGCGCGGTCGGCAAGCTCCCGCAGACCGCTTGCATCAATACCCGCGTCTTGAAGTCGCGTCTTGACGATCCCGCCATCGATATCCGTGCCGATGCAGCCGGCGGCGGCAAGCTTTGCAGGAAAGCCGAGCGAGGCGAGATCGGTGACGACATTGGCGGCCCCCCCGCCAACGCCCACATCCTGATGCTGAATATAGGCAAGATTACCCTGCTCGGGCCAATAGGACAGCGTATGGACACGGTCTACAATGAAGTTTCCGGCACAAACGATGCCTCCCTTGTCTTTCTTTTCGCTAGCGCGAACCTCCTCCCCGGTCCGCATCAGCCACCTGCCTCGTTCCACAGGGGCCTGAGAGGCGGTTCATCCTCCTCGATCGCGGCGAAGCGCCCGATTGGCTCCAGAAAGTAATTATCGCTGTTGTCGTCGTTGACCTGACTGACTTCGCCGACGAAGACCGGCCCGCCGCCCTTTCGGCCATAGAAGCGATGATAAAGCCCCGTTCGGATCGTTACGCTCTGGCCAGGAGAAAGCACCAACGGCTCCCATGCGGCAAGCTTCGTCGGCACGCCGTCGACCGGGACGGTCACGTCATCCTGCAGCACATTGCCCTCGGCGTCGGTCGCAGCGAATTCGATGACGAGATCGCCGCCGGCCCTGTTGATGATATCCTCCATCTTCGCCTTGTGGCGATGGGTCGGCGTGACCTGCCCTTCCTCGACGAAAAGCAGCTTTTCGGCATAGGTCCGCTCGCCTTCGACACCGACGATGCCGTTGCGCAGGCAGAAGAGTACGAGGCCGCATTCGGCAAAGCGGCCGGAGCCGAAATCTGTGACGTCCCATCCCAATTGATGGGCGCGCAGATAGCGAGCCGCTTCCGGATTGGCGGTGAAATCCGCCGCGGTCCAATATCCCCATTCCGGCAGAGACCAGCGCCAATGGTCTAGGGTTTTGTCTGCACACCTGAGTGCTTCATTGATTTCGGAGCGCTTCATCGGGCGGTCGCTCCTTCGTAATCGACCGGCACGACGATATTTTCGCGGCCGGATTTCAGTGCCGCCGTCAGTACAGCGTGATGAGCCTGCGCTTCTGCCGGAGTGGCACAGGTAAAGCCGTTGGCGTTTCCACCCGCCAGCTCGTCGATGAAGGCCGCCCACATTTGCTGTATGGCATCCGCGAAGCCGAATTCGAAGATCTTGCCGGTAATTGCCGGGAAGAGCGAGCCGTATCCAAGGTCCTCGGTGCTCCAGGCTTGTGCACCGCCATTATAGTCCATCCACTGCCATTGCCGCGGCGACTTGGTGGTGAAGAAGGCACTCTTCTTCATGCCGAGGATGCGAATATACCAGGTATTGGCCTCCCCCGGTGCGATCCGCCAGGTCTTCAGTACCATCGGAAAATCCTGGCCGCCCGCGCTGACGCGGGTATTGATCGTCGCATTGTCCCAGGTCGTGCACGGCACCATGCCGCCCTTGCCATCCGGGCGCTCGGTGATCTTCTTGACCAGTTGCGCATGCAGCGTCTGCGGGCGCCAGCCCAGCCGCAGGGGCACATGCAGCACATGCATACCGAGATCGCCCATGCAGCCATAATCGCCATTGATATCGGCCATGCGCTTCCAGTTGATCGGCTTTTGCCTGTCAATGTCGGACGAATGCAGAAAGCCGGCCTCGACCTCGAGAATATCGCCCATCTCGCCGCTTTCAGCGAGCGCGAGGACCTTCTGTGCCCCAGGAAAGAAGGGCATTTCCGACGAGCAGCGAACCAGAAGCTTCGGGTTCTCGGCGAGAACCGCCATGATCTCGCGGTTCTGTGCCGCATCCATGCCAAACGGCTTTTCGCCGAGCAGATGCTTTCCGGCCTTCAGAATGTCGACATAGAACTGCTGGTGCAGCACATGCGGCACGGCGCAATAGACGGCGTCGACATCCGGATTGGCCAGCAACTCCTTATAGTCGCTGGTGAACTGTCGGACCGACGGAACATTATCCTTGAACCAGTCCAGCAGTACCGCATTGGTATCGCAGACGGCAACGATTTCCGGCCACGCCCTCATGTCGGCAAGATGCAGCCAGCGCGCCGCAGCGCTTGCGAATTCGCGCCCCATCAGGCCACAGCCGATGACGCCGAAGCGGAATACCTTCTTCATGTTTCCTCCTCCCACGATGCGTCAGGCGAGATGCCGCGAGGCGTCTTCGACCGAAGCCTCCTCATGGACAATCGCCATCAGGGCGCGCGTCATGCCAGCGGGATTGCTGTGCTGGATAACGTTGCGACCATAGACGATGCCGCGGGCGCCCTGCTCCATCAACTGCTTTGTGCGCAAAAGGATTTCCTGATCCGAGACGCGTCCGCCGCCGCGCACCAGTACGGGCAAACCTTGCGCGATCTCGATGACGCGGTGGTAGTCCTGAACATTGTCACAGGGGTCGGCCTTGATGATGTCGGCGCCGAGTTCGGCAGCCTGACGCACCAGCGGCAGGATCTTGTCGATCGCGCCATCGACCATATAGGCACCCTTGGAATTATCCTGCATGACCAGCGGCTCGACCATCAGCGGCATGCCGTAAATCTCGCACTCGCGCTTGAGGCTGTTCACGTTGCGCACGCAGGCGCGGTAGACTTCGGGCTGGTCCGGCAGCATCAAAAGATTGACGACGACGCAAGCGGCATCAAGTGCCACCGCCTGCTCCACGCCCCGGTCGATCATCTCGGAAAACAGTGCCGAGGGCAGCGGATTGCCGTAAATGTTGGCGATATCGGTCCGCAGCACCAGAGTCGGACGATTTTTGCCGGGAATTGCCTGCAGAATGGGTGCAGTGCCTGGCGGAAGCTGAATGGCATCGGGCGCAGCATCGGCAATGACCTTGATCGCCGTGCGCATGTCCTCGATGCCGGCGAGAAAGGTCCGTTCATTGAACATGCCATGATCGATGGCGACGTCGAAGCAATTTCCGGACACGCCGAACAGGCGGTTGAGCCGCGCGGATTTCATCTGTTTCCTCCCGATGTGGTAACGTTTCCACATCGGTACATTAGAGGACTGATTTGGCGAGTCAAGGCGAATGCCGCGCCGTCCTCGGCACCCGCCCGACGCCTTCAGGTTTAAAGGATGAGGACAATCAGTTTATGGATATGACCAGCCGCCCCGATCCCTCGCGAAGCGGTTCCTTGCGGAAGCTGCGCAGGTCAGTGCAGTTCCGTTCCCTGGATTGCTGACAGCATCCAGTCCGAACCCGGCTTGCGCACGAAGGTCCAGAGTTCCGTCGTTTCCGAGGGGTTGCGGTCGTCGCCGTCGACGACTTTCCCGGTCGTGCGATCGACCATCGCGTCGATACTCGAATAGCGCATGGCAAGCGTCGCATATTCGGCATTGTCCTCGCGCCAGGCCTCGGCGATATCGCCTTGCAGCAGGCGCACGTCGGAAACGCTGTTGCGCACGCCGCTGGTCGCGTTTTCCCCAAGTTCTTCGGCGAGGTAGGACATGGCTTCCGGCGTGGTCAGCCGGCGCAGCGTGGCATAATCTTCCTTGCCATAGGCCGACTGGATTTCTGTCAGAAGGTGCTCGAAGCGATCGAGATCGGCCTGCTGCAGCCCGATCTCGTCATTGGCTTGGCGCGCTTTCGGCGCAGCTGCCGCTCCGCCGCCGATAGACGGGATGGAGAAGGAAGGACGCGGGGAAGCACCCGCATTGTTCATGGGGTTCATATTGTAGGACGACCCAGATCCCGTTGCTGCATATTGCGTGCGCTGGCGGTTTGCGAAGAATCGCATGGCAAAGCTGATGAGCAGCACGATCAGGCCGATCTGCAGCAGCATGCCGAGGAAGCCGATGCCGCCGCCAAAACCATGACCGAGCATCATGCCCAGTAGACCGCCGGCGATCAGGCCGCCGATCATCGACCCACCGAAGCCGCCGAAAAGGCCTGGACGCTGCGGCGCGCCGAGCGGCGGCTGGGTCGTGGTCTGCTGCTGCGGCCGCTGCGTCATCGACCGATCGATCGGGGCAGCCTGCGTGGGCGCCGTCCGCGTTATGGCCGGGGTATCAAAGGTACGCGTCCCACGGCTTCCAAAGCCGCTGGATCCAGCCCGACGCGCATCGGCGGCGTCAAAGGTCGCTACGGAAGAAGCGGCGGCAAGGACGACGATGGCTGCGATCTTGGCAAAACGCGGTACTGCACTGAACATTGGCTCTCCTGTCATAGGGCAGAAAGACTAATCCGCCCCTATATGGGGATGCCTGTTCCTGATTGTAAGGCTGCGATTTTAAGTTGGTGCAACTTTCAGATTTCAATCCAGAGCAAGCCGGCCGCGCAAGCACGCGGATGATTGCCACAACCCTCGAAGACGATCCTAATCTTCATCCGCTCCTTCGGTCAAACCGTCATAGACTTCCATCATCGCATTGGTAATCGCCTGGCCAAGCGCGTTACCGGCCGCGCGGACATCATCCTCAGTGCCGTCCCGTGCCGCTCTCGCCAGTTCAAAGCCCTCGTCGCTGATGATCTGCTTTGCGATCTCGATGGCCCAAAGCCCGAAATCGCCGCGGTTACCTATCTTGATCTCGTGTTCCATTGTCCGTCCCATCATTTATCACAGCCAAGCCTCTATAGACCTGTCGGGCAAAAGGCCAGTTTCAATGACCCGTTACCGCTCGCATCCGGATGGCGAAGAGGGCGCTGAAGCTCTGATTCCGGCCCTTTCAGCAGATTCGCAGGCGTCTGCGGTAGCATGGAGCGCTCTCCCATCGGCCGCCCGACCGAGCCCATGACTGGAAAAACGCTTGCGGAAAGCGTTCAAAATGGCCTCGATGCGTCGGAACCTGTGGAAATACAGGCATTCTCGGCCTTTCCGGCCCCGACTCCAGGTGACAATGGACATCGTCAATGGAAATGATTCCAGCGTCATCAATGCGGGGGAAGCCTCATGACCACCACCAATGAAATCGCAGACAAGATCGCTGCAGACCACAAGCTTACCAAAGTCCAGAGCAAGGCGATTGTCGAAGCCGTCTTTGCAGCCATTACCGGAGCCGCAACATCCGGCGCCGAAACCTCGATCCCGGGCTTTGGCAAGTTCAAAGTCAAGGATACGCCGGCGCGCGAAGCACGCAATCCGGGCACGGGCGCAACCATCAAGGTTGCCGCATCGAAGAAGCTCGCCTTCACGCCGGCAAAGGCGCTGAAGGATGCGCTCAACAAGTAATCCGGATCGTTAAGGTCCGAGGGATCAATGGCCGGCTCTATTTGTTAGAGCCGGCCGTTTGTGTTTCCAAGCGGAGATGAGCGCCGCTCAGCGACGGCTGCCGTCAGGGCACCGTTTCCAAGGCGACGGCTCGAACGGCTTGAGCTGCGCCAAGCTCGATCCTCAGAAATTCCAGTCCTCATCCTCCGTGGCAACGGCCTTGCCGATGACATAGGACGAGCCGGAGCCGGAGAAAAAGTCGTGGTTCTCATCCGCATTCGGCGACAGCGCCGAAAGGATGGCCGGGTTGACCTTGCAGGCTTCGGCCGGAAAAAGCGCCTCATAGCCGAGATTCATCAGGGCCTTGTTGGCGTTGTAGTGCAGGAACTTCTTGACGTCTTCGGTCAGGCCGACGCCGTCATAGAGCGCTTCGGTATATTTGGCCTCGTTGTCATAAAGCTCCAACAGCAGATCGAAGGCGAAATCCTTGATTTCCTGGCGCTGCCCGTCCGAAAGCCGCTCCTGCCCGCGCTGGAACTTGTAGCCGATGTAATAGCCATGCACGGCTTCATCACGGATGATGAGACGGATCATGTCGGCGGTGTTGGTGAGCTTGGCGCGGCTCGACCAGAACATCGGCAGGTAGAAGCCGGAATAGAACAGGAAGCTCTCGAGGAAAACGCTGGCAACCTTTTTCTTCAGCGGATCGCCGGACGCATATTGCTCCATGATCAGCGCCGACTTGCGCTGCAGGAATTCGTTCTCCTCAGACCAGCGATAGGCGTCGTCCACGTCCGGCGTCAGGCAGAGCGTCGTGAAGATCGACGAGTAGGAACGTGCATGCACGGCTTCCATGAAGGAAATGTTCGACAGCACAGCCTCTTCATGCGGGGTCGCGGCATCGGCCATCAGCTCGACCGAACCGACACCGTTCTGGATCGTGTCGAGCAAGGTCAATCCGGTGAAGACGCGGATGGTGAGCTGCTGCTCCTCAGGCTTGAGTGTCGCCCAGGATTGGATGTCGTTCGACAAGGGCACCTTCTCCGGCAGCCAGAAATTGCCGGTCAGACGGTTCCAGACCTCAAGATCCTTGTCGTCCTCGATGCGGTTCCAATTGATGGCGCGAACGCGGCTTGCCGGCTTGAATTGCATATTCATTTTCATCGTCCCTCAAACGTTCAGAGCGTGCAGGAAACGCAGCCCTGAACCTGCGTGCCTTCGAGCGCCATCTGACGAAGGCGGATGTAATAGATAGTCTTGATACCCTTCTTCCAGGCGTAGATCTGCGCCTTGTTGATATCGCGCGTTGTCGCGGTATCGCGGAAGAACAGCGTCAGCGACAGGCCTTGGTCGACATGCTGGGTGGCCGCAGCATAGGTGTCGATGATCTTTTCCGGCCCGATCTCGTAAGCATCCTGGTAATAGTCGAGATTGTCGTTGGTCATGAAGGCGGCCGGATAATAGACGCGGCCGATCTTGCCTTCCTTGCGAATCTCGATCTTCGAGACAATCGGATGGATCGAGGAGGTCGAGTGGTTGATATAGGAGATCGAGCCTGTCGGCGGCACGGCCTGCAGGTTCTGGTTATAGAGCCCGCCCTCCATAACAGCTCTTTTCAACGCGCACCAATCTTCCTGCGTCGGGACGGCGATGCCGGCGGTTTCGAAGATTTCCGCGACGCGCTCGGTCGCCGGCTTCCATTCCTGGTTCGTGTATTTGTCGAAATATTCACCGGAAGCGTATTTCGAATTCTCGAAGCCCTTGAAGCTTTGGCCGCGCTCGACAGCAAGCAGGTTCGAGGCGCGAATGGCGTGGTAGGTGACCGTGTAGAAATAGATGTTGGTGAAGTCGACGCCTTCTTCCGAACCGTAGAAAATGCGCTCGCGGGCGAGATAGCCGTGCAGGTTCATCTGGCCGAGGCCGATCGCATGGCTTTCGTCATTGCCCTTCTCGATCGAGGGTACGGAGGAGATATGGCTCATGTCCGAGACGGCCGTCAGCGCACGGATCGACATTTCGATCGTCTTGCCGAAATCCGGGCTGTCCATTGCGGCAGCAATATTCAGAGAACCGAGATTGCAGGAGATGTCCCTGCCCATATGCTTGTAGGACAGGTCATCGTTGTATGCGCTGGATTCGCTGACCTGCAGGATTTCCGAGCAGAGATTGCTCATGGTGATGCGGCCGGCAACCGGATTGGCGCGGTTCACCGTGTCCTCGAACATGATGTAGGGATAGCCGCTTTCGAACTGGATTTCGGCGATCACCTGGAAGAATTCGCGCGCCTTGATCTTCTTCTTGCGGATGCGGCTGTCGGCCACCATCTCGCGATACTTCTCCGTCACCGAAATCTCGGTAAATGGCACGCCATAAACGCGCTCCACATCATAGGGCGAGAATAGGTACATATCCTCGTTGTTCTTCGCGAGCTCGAAAGTAATGTCCGGAATGACCACGCCGAGCGACAGTGTCTTGATGCGGATCTTCTCGTCGGCATTTTCGCGCTTGGTATCGAGGAAGCGCATGATGTCGGGATGGTGAGCGTTGAGATAGACAGCGCCCGCGCCCTGCCGCGCCCCAAGCTGGTTGGCGTAGGAAAAGGAGTCTTCCAGCAGCTTCATGACGGGAATGATGCCGGACGACTGGTTCTCGATATGCTTGATCGGCGCACCGGCCTCACGGATGTTGGTGAGCGATAGCGCCACGCCACCGCCGCGTTTCGAAAGCTGCAGTGCCGAGTTAATGGCGCGGCCGATCGATTCCATATTGTCTTCGACACGCAGCAGGAAGCAGGAGACCAGCTCACCACGCTGCTTTTTGCCGGCATTGAGAAAGGTCGGCGTTGCCGGCTGGAAGCGTCCAGAAATGATCTCGTCGACCAGATCGCGCGCAATCTGCTCGCTGCCCTGCGCCAGCGTCAGCGCGACCATGCAGATGCGGTCTTCATAACGCTCAAGATAGCGCTTTCCGTCAAAGGTCTTCAGCGTGTAGCTGGTGTAGTATTTAAAGGCGCCGAGGAAGGTCGGAAAACGGAATTTCTTCGCATAGGCGTGATCGAAGAGATCGCGCACGAAATTGAAGGAATACTGATCCAGCACCTCCTGCTCGTAGTAGCCTTCCCTCACCAGATAATCGAGCTTTTCCCTGAGGTTATGGAAGAAGACCGTGTTCTGATTGACGTGCTGGAGGAAGTATTGCTTGGCCGCCATACGATCCTTGTCGAGCTGGATCTTTCCGTGCTCGTCATAGAGGTTCAGCATGGCGTTCAGTGCGTGATAATCCAATGCTGGTTCCGCCGCCTTGGCTGGCCGATCATTCGTGGTAGCAGAAAAAGTGCTCTGCGGTTTTTCGCCCGCGTCCCGCAACAAAGAAGAGCTTAGCGTATCCAAAATCGTTCCAATCCCTGTCTGACATTGGCGACATCCTCATCCGTGCCCAGAAGTTCGAACCGATAGAGATACGGCACCTGGCATTTGGCAGAGATGATGTCGCCGGCGATCCCGTAGGTCGCGCCGAAGTTGCTGTTGCCCGCGGCGATGACCCCGCGGATGTTCGAACGGTTGCCCGCATCGTTGAGGAAGCGGATCACCTGCTTGGGCACGGCCCCTTTGCCACCGTCGCCGCAATAGGTCGGGACGATCAGGACATAGGGCGAGGTCGTTCGAAATTCGTCTCCCGCGGCAAGCGGGATACGAGCAGCCGGCAATGCGAGCTTCGTAACGAAGCGATGGGTATTTTCCGACCGGCTGGAGAAATAGACGATCTCGCCCACCGCCCGGCTCCTTAAGCGAGAGCGCTGATCATGTCGGGACGGAAGCCGGCCCAATGCAACTCCCCGGCGACGACAACCGGAACCTGGCGATAGCCGAGACCCTGCACCAGCTCATAGGCGGCGGCATCGGTCGATACGTCGACGATGGTGTAGTCGATGCCTTGGCGATCAAGCGCGCGGGTCGTGGCTGTGCACTGGACGCAGGCGGGCTTGCTGTAGACGGTGATGCTCATGAGATATCCTCGTATGGATGGGCACGGAAAATCGCTCGGGCATCGGATGATGCCCGCTCGGCGGGTGAAAAGTGGAGCAAACCTAGCCGGCGGCCGGACGCATTTAAGCGGCCGTCACTCGCGCGGGCGACTATAGATACTCAGGAACATGGACTTCACCCCGAAGTTATCAGCGGGATCTTCGAGGAAGCGAGGGCGGCCATTATGCCGCATGGACCATCGCTCGCCAGCCGGACACCCCGCCCGTGGACGTCAATGCTCAAGGCAGGTCTCCTGGCTCGCGGGTCATAACATTCGTCTTGCCTTCCCAAGACACACGGTCTCAGTGACGTCATCGAACGAATGCTCACCGCTCACAGTTGCGGGGGCAGCTCCGGCTTGGCGATCATCATGTTCGCCGACCGGATTCCCGTCTTAGCCTCCAATTCTTGCGAATCAGAAGAACCTCGAACACTATATATAGTATCTTCAGTTAAAATTGCGTCAACTGCTTCGATGGCCTCAAGCCAATTTCGATGTTGATGAATTCCGACAATCCCGCCTGCCGCGTGCACAGGGGCTGGACAGATGCAGCGTTACTTCATTACGGTGCACATGTAATGTTATTACATAAAGGACCCTTCATGCCGAACACAAGCTCTGGTATCCTCCTTGCAGCCTCATCCTTGGCTTGCGCCTTGCTGCTTCCCTTCTCATCGTTTGCCGACGACGAAAAGGAGACGGAAAGCTGGCGACTATTCGTCGCCGATCACAGCCTGCCGATCGTCCGCGCGATCGATGCCTCAAGTGGCAAGGAAATCGGCCGGTTCGATCTTGACGGCTATGCCTCCCTGTCTCTCAGTCAATCCGGCCGCACCATATTTGCCGTGCAAGGCGAAAAGAATGTGGTCCACGCGATTGCGACCGGCATATCCCTCTCCGATCACGGCGAACATCGCGACATCGAGCTTTCCGATCCGAAACTGCTTCCAGCATCGATCAAGGGCGAAAAGCCTGGGCACGTGGTGACGCACGGCAACAATGTCGCGATCTTCTACGACCGCGACGACAAGTTCGATCTCCTGTCCGAAAATGGCCTTGCCGAAGGCAAACCCGATATTCGTTCATTCCGGACCATCGCCGCCCACCACGGCGTTGCCGTTCCGATGGGCGACCATCTTCTCGTGTCGGTGCCGAATATGGAGGCTTCCGTGAAGGAAGGCGAGTTGCCGCCGCGCCTCGGCTTGCGCGTGTTGAACCGAACGGGAGAGCAGGTCGGTGATATCAAGCGCTGCACAGGGCTTCATGGGGAAGCGACTTCCGCCCGGCTGATTGCCTTCGGCTGCGAGGAAGGTGTCCTGATCGCTCGCCCCGGCGGTATCGACGGCCCAAAGGTGGAGATGCTCGCCTATGGCTCTTCCTTGCCAAAGGGCAAGGTCTCGACATTGCTCGGCGGCACGTCCATGCAATTCTTCCTCGGCAATTATGGTGAGCAGAACGTCGTATTGATCGATCCGGACAATTCTGACCAACCCTACAAGCTGATCGAACTGCCGACACGACGGGTCGATTTCATACTCGATCCGGCAAAGCCGCAGATCGCCTACATTCTCACCGAGGACGGCAATCTGCATCTTATTGATGTCGTGAAAGGCGCGATCGTGAAATCCGAGACCGTTACCGAACCTTACAGCAAGGACGGTCACTGGCGCGACCCGCGGCCTCGTCTGGCGATCGCCGGCAATCTCATCGCCATTACCGATCCGCGCCACGGCCTCGTGCGTATGGTCGATAACCAATCACTGATGGAAGTCAGCAGCATTCCCGTCGAGGGGCAGCCCTTTGCGATCGTTGCGGCCGGCGGATCGGGAGCGGTGCATTGAGAGCCTGAGGTGTAGAGATTGCGATCCGATTCGGATCATTGATCGTTGGTAGTCAGTATCTGACTACCGCCACCTGTTTTGAGCGCCATGTTTTAAGCGCGATGCCATCGATCGCTAACTGTTGAACATCGCAATGGGAGCCGGCTGCTCGGCCAGCTCTCGACAATTGGCGATCGATAAGAGTCCGGCTTGCCAAACCGCCCTTGATATCAGGCAGCGTGCGGACGAAACTTTGCGTTCGCGGCACTCTCCAGACGAAGCTTCAGTTCGTAAGCCACAGCGCAGATTGCCAAAGTGGCGACGGCAATTGGGATAAACGACACGGCGGACAAGAGTCCCATACGATCCAATCCGTAGGCGATCAGCAGCATAACGGTCTGGTGGAGAACGTAGTAGGTGAGAACCGCCCTATTGAGATAGCGGATCACGGCATTTTCCGACCTGCACCAAATCCGCGCATAGCCGAGAACGGTGACGATTGCCGACCATTGGAACGCACCGCCAAGCACTCTGCCTGCAGACAGTCGCCACATCTCCGGAGTGCTGGACGGCAAGGTGGGAAACAGGAACACTAAGGCGAGCGCACAAGGAGTCGTCAGAATCAATGCCGGTCTCCGCATGCTGACCATGGCATCCCAACAGTCGTCGCGCGTTGCCATCACGGCTCCCAACAGGAACGCGGCCATATAAACGGCGTGATTGTACCAATCCGCCAAAAACTCTAGTGATGGAGGGAAAATCGGCCTCAAGACGAGCCGCAGCAAAATGAACAATAGGACAGGCATTATCAGTACCCATTTGCCTGTAAGCCAGGGAGCCAGTCGATCTCCCATATAAGTCAATAAAGAAGGCCACACCGCCACCGCGAGCGTGATGATCACGGTATAACTCCACAGATACAGGAGATACCAAAGATGCTGCATGCCGGCGAGCAGCGTCTGCTCACCGCCCGGCAAGGAAACCGGAGTCAAGGTTACATAATCCCAGAAGACCTCCAAGAGGCTGATATGCACTCCCATCTTGGCATTCAAAAATACATATATCTGCGGCGGGATCAGAAACAGCATACCTGCCAGAAAAGGCATCAGTAATTGTTTTGTGCGCGCACTCCTTAACGCGCCGGGAGGATGCTTCACCAGCAGCATACCCGTCACGGCGCCGGAGATAAAAAACAGCAGCGTCATTCGCCATGGATGCGTCAGTAGATGGATCACATCGAAGGCGGAGGAGCTGTCCGGCGCCTTCAGCAGAAAGGTTCTTGAATTGTATATCAGGCTGACGTGATAGACGATCAGCAGCATAAATGCTGCCACCCTGACAAAATCCAAATCGTGTCGGCGAGACATCCTTTCCATGATTTAGCGAGCTTAGATTACAACCGTTAATGGATTGCCCATAGGCGTCACTATTCCGCCCTCAAAAGACGGTGAAAACGAGCCGTTCGCCTCGCTGCGAACTGCTGGCTTCGCGCCAAGAGGTTCTCCCCAAAACATCATTTCCACCGGCAAGCGAACCGGTTGTGTGCGCCGAGAGCCAGCTTGACAGCAGGCAACATGCATTCTATTGATACGTATAACTAATACGTATAAGTACGCGAGCGATGACAAACGGACGAGCAACGCAAAAGGATGTCGCAAGGGCTGCGGGGGTCTCGCAGGCCACCGTTTCCATGGTGCTGAGCGGCGGCGGAGCATCCATCCCGGCGGAGACGTGGGCACGCATCACGAAGGCGGCAAAGGACCTCGGCTACGTCCCTAACCGTTTTGCGCAAGCGCTCAAGACGAGCCGCACAATGACCATCGCCTGCATCGTGCCCGACATCACCAATCCGTTCTATCCGTCTTTGATTCGCGGTATTCAGTTGATCGCCGACGGCCAGAACTACGATGTGATCACGGTCAACACGGACGGGACGCCCGAGCGCGAACGTCATTTTCTCGATTGGGCCCGACAGGGCCGTGTCGATGGCGTGGTCGGCGTCTTCTTCACGCTGAAGGCCAAGGATTTCAATCCCTTGGTCGAGGCCGGCGTTCCCATAGTGAGAATTGAATCATCCAAAAAGCGCGGTGGCGAAATCCCGATCGACGACATCTATGTCGACAGCAGGGCAGCGGCGCAGACGGTGACGGAATATCTGTTGGGCCTCGGTCATAAGCGCATCGCGCTCGTCGCCGGTCGCGGCGGTCCGCAGGCCCATCGTATCGAAGGCTATCGTACGGCGCTCTCAAAACTCGGCCATCCCGATCACGTCGTCATTGATGACGAATTTTCCGAGATGGGCGGCATGCGCGCGGCCGATAGCATTCTTGGGGGTGATTTCAGCCCGACCGCCATCTTTGCCGCAAACGACCTGATGGCGATCGGGGTGATGCAGTCGCTGCGTGAACACGGCATCCGCATTCCCCAGGATATCGCCGTCGTCGGTTTCGACGATATTTCCGCCGCCAAGCTCGTCACCCCGACGCTGACGACGGTCGCGCAATTTCAATGGAAAATGGGAGAACGTGCCGCGCAGACGCTGATGGATCGCCTTCGCGGACAGAAAACCGGTGCTGGAACTGCCGTTGAAATGCCCTTCGATCTCATCGTCAGGGGTTCGACGAGCAACGAATAAAATCAAATCGGGAGGAGAAAACCGATGCACAGACGTACAGTTTTGAAAGCCGGCCTTGGCGTGGCTGCCCTGCCGCTTATATCCCGCTTCGCATTCGCGGCGGATCAGAAGCCCATATCCTTCTGGTATGAATCCGCTTCGCCGGAGAACCAGGATAACCTCAAGAACATTCTGATCGACCCGTTCAATGCGGCGCATCCCGAAGACCTCCTGAGCATCGATTTCCGCGGCTCGGATCTCGACAAGCAGCTGCGCGTCGCGATGCTGGCCGGCACCGGCCCCGATGTCGTCTTCACAGCTGGCCCGAGTTATGTCGCTGCAATGGCACAGGCTGGTCAGCTTATGCCGCTTGACGACTACGCCAAGAAATATGGATGGAACGAGCGTCTGCTGCCGCTCTTCCTCGATCTCGGCCGCTACAACGGCAAGCTTTATGCGCTCGCAAAGACATACGAAACGCTCGGCCTCTTCTACAACAAGACCTTGTTCGACCAGAACAAATGGAAAGTGCCAGCGACGATATCAGATTTCGAGGCGCTTGCTGACGAAATGAAAGCCAAGGGTCTGACCCCGTTTGGCGCCGGCAATGCCGACTGGCGCCCTGCCAACGAGCATTATGTCTCGATCGCCTTCAACTCGATTGCGGGACCAGAGAATGTCTACAAGGCGCTGACCGGCGCCATCCCATGGACCGATCCCGCCTTCGTCCACTCGATCGACAAGCTCGCGGAGTGGTGGGACAAGGGATATTTCGGCGACAACTATTTCTCGCTGACGCTCGAGCAGGCCTTTGCGCAGATCGCCAGCGGCCAGGCCGGTATGGCGCCAACCGGCACCTGGAACTTCACCAACGTCCAGACCTATTTCCCGCAGAACAATGCGGACCCCGGTTTCGTCGGCTTCCCGAGCGAGAAAGGCGATCCGATCTTCGCGCTCGGCATCGGCTCGACGCTGTCGATCAACGCCAAGTCGGGCAATGCCGATGGCGCCGCTGCCGTTCTCGATTACATGTTCACGGACGACTACTACAGCAAGATGAACTCCGTCTGGCAGGGCGAATGGAACCTGCCGCTGGCCGATCTCTCCAAGGTCAAACTCTCCGATAAGGTCCTGCCTCTTTACGAGGACGCAATGAAGCAGCTGGCAGGCGCAGTCGCCGCCGGCAAATACGGCTACACGACCTGGACCTTCCTGCCGCCGGCCACGGACACCTATCTGGTTAGCGGCATGGAAGAAGTCTGGCTCAAGAAAACGAAATCGGCCGACTTCTTGAAGAAGCTTGACGAGACCTTCAAGCAGGAACGTGACGCCGGCAAGGCGCCGGCGGTCCCGCCCCGCGTCTGAAAAGCCGCCGCAGGACGGCGTTGAAAGCGCCGTCCTCGTCCGGAGGATATTATGCACCGACTCTATCTCGTTCCGACGATGATCATTAATATCATCATCGTCCTCGTCCCTGCTTTGCTGACGGTGGCACTCGCCTTCTGCAATTGGGACGGCATTTCCCCGCCCACCTTTGCGGGTCTCGACAATTTCCGCGCGCTTGCCGACGACCGCGTCTTCTGGCTGGCGCTCGGCAACAACATCGTCTGGACGGTCGTCTTCCTGACGATGCCAATCCTCATGGGGCTCCTTGCTGCCTCGATGCTGCTGATCGTGCGACGCGGCAGCAATTTCTTCCAGGTCGTCTACTTCCTGCCTGTCGTCATCGCGACCGCAATCACGGCCCGCATCTGGCAGGGGATGATCTATAGCCCCGTGACCGGCGTCTTCGGCCTCCTCAAGAAATACGGGCTGCCGATCTCCAATCCGCTGACCCAGCCACCGATCGCACTCTTCGGCGTCGCAACAGTCGACCTGTGGCACTGGTGGGGCTTTCTCTGCGTCATCTTTTTCGCCGCACTGCGGCAGGTGCCGCAGGAGCAGATCGAAGCCGCCCGCATCGAAGGCGCGACCTATTTCCAGATGATGCGCTATGTGCTGCTTCCCGGCATCCGGCCGACGATTACGCTGATGATGATCATGACCGTGATCTGGTCGTTCCTCGCCTTCGATTTCGTCTACATCCTGACCCAAGGCGGCCCAGCCTTTTCGAGCGAACTGCTTTCGACACTCGCCTATCGCAAAGCCTTTTATGATCTGAACGTCGGGCAGGCGGCCGCCGCAGCCCTCGTCATCAGCCTGTTCGGGCTGGTGGGCACCTTCTTCTACGTGCGCATCCAGATCAGGGAGGGCGAACAATGAGGCTCGTGGAAAGCCGCCTGACTCTCTGGGTCTGCTATATCCTTCTCGGCATATTCGCTTTCGTCGCCCTCTTCCCGATCGCGCTTCTAGTGCTGAACTCGCTGAAGCCGGCGGCTCAGATCGTGCAGAACCCACTCGGCCTGCCGCAGCCCATCCGCTGGCAGAATTTTGCCAATGCCTGGAACCACGCGAAATTCTCGCAGACCTTCATCAACTCGCTGATCGTGTCCTGCACGACAATCGTGCTGGTCTGCACGACATCGTCGCTGACCGCCTATGTCATCGCGCGCCGCAAGATCAAAAGCTGGAAGATCTTCACCTTCTATCTGCTGGCAACGACGACCGCACCGATCCAGCTCTACATCTTCCCGCTCTATTTCGGCTTCGCGAAGCTCGGGCTCATCAACAACATCT
Source organism: Martinezella sp. CNPSo 3732 (assembly GCF_057784515.1). Classification (NCBI taxonomy): domain Bacteria; kingdom Pseudomonadati; phylum Pseudomonadota; class Alphaproteobacteria; order Hyphomicrobiales; family Rhizobiaceae; genus Martinezella; species Martinezella sp. CNPSo 3732. The sequence goes on along the minus strand of NZ_JBXSOO010000014.1, from coordinate 37,093 downwards.
TCGGCGTGGCGCTGATCTACACCGCGCTCTACAGCCCCTTTGCCGTGATGCTGCTCAGAACCTATTTCCTGGCGGTTCCAAAGGAGCTTGAGGAAGCAGCGATCGTCGACGGCGCCACGCATTGGCAGGTCTTCTGGCGGGTGATGCTGCCAATCGTCTCGCCGGGCATCCTCACCGTGGCGCTGATCATCGGTCTGAATTCGTGGAATGAGTTCCTGATCGCCACGACCTTCCTGCAGAAGCAAGAGAACATGACGGCCGTCATCGCCTTCTTCCTGCTGTCCGGCCAGTACAGCTCCGATTGGGGTGAGATCATGGCCGCAGCGCTCATCATCGTCGTGCCTGTCGTCTCGCTTTTCGTCTTCATGCAGAAGCGCTTCATCGAGGGCATGGCCGGCGGCTCCGTCAAAGGCTGAGCGATTTTTTCAAACAATCTATGGAGTGAGCAATGCAGCTTCCAAACGACTATCTCGAACGTGTCTATGCCGGGGTCCTGGGCAAGCTCATCGGTGTCTATCTTGGCCGTCCTTTCGAGGGATGGACATACCAGAAGATCATGGAAGAACTCGGCCCGATCGAATACTACGTGCATGAGCGCCTGAACCAACCGCTCGTCGTCACCGACGACGATGTCGCCGGCACCTTCACCTTCATCCGCGCGCTGGAAGATTACGGCATCAAGCCGAGCCTCTCGGCTGAAGAAATCGGCAAGGCCTGGCTCAACTATATCGTCGAGGAGCGCTCGATTCTCTGGTGGGGCGGCAATGGCAACTCCACCGAACACACGGCCTGGCTCAATCTCAAGAAGGGTGTGCCGGCCCCGCATTCCGGCTCGATCGCCACCAATGGCCAGGGCGTTGCCGAGCAGATCGGCGCCCAGATCTTCATCGACGGATGGGCGATGGTCGCCCCCGGCCAGCCGGAACTCGCGGCCAAGCTCGCAGAACAGGCCGGCAAGGTCAGCCATGATGGCGAGTCCGTCTATGCAGCCATGCTGTGGGCGGCGATGGAGGCCGAAGCTTTCGTCGCATCAGACATCGACCACCTGATCGATACCGGGCTGAAGCAGATCCCGAGCGACAGCCAGATCGCCAAGCTGATTGCTGACATCAGGGCCTGGCACAAGGCTCATCCCGATTGGCGCGACACGCGCCAGAAGATCCAGGACAATTACGGCTACGACAAATATCCCGGCAACTGCCATATCATGCCCAATCACGCGCTGATGATCATGACGGTGCTCTATGCGCCGGACGATTTCCAGAAGGCGCAGATGATCGTCAACACGTCGGGCTGGGATACGGATTGCAACGCCGGCAACGTCGGCTGCCTGCTCGGCATCATGAATGGCCTTGATGGGCTTGCCGAAGGGCCGGACTTCCGCGGCCCTATCGCCGACCGCATGCTGATCTCTTCTGCCGACGGCGGCAATTCCATCAACGATGCCGTGCGTCAGGCCTATTTCTTGACCAATCTCGGTCTTCAGCTTGCCGGGCAACAGTCGCTCGAGGCCCCAAAGAACGGGGCGCAATTTCACTTCTCGCTCCCCGGCAGCCAACAGGGCTTCCGACCGCTGACAGGTCTCGACGCGGCAGGTGGCGTGCGTGTCGGCAACACCGAATTCGAGAGCGGCCGCGCGCTGACGATCGATTACGAAGCCCTTGGCCCGGCGCAACGCGCCGTGGTGACGACGCCGACCTTCTCGCCGCGCGAAATGCTCGACATGCGCACCTACGACCTGATGGCGACACCGCTCGTCTATCCCGGTCAGAAAGTGAAGGCCCGCGTCAAGGCCGACCAGCAGAACCGGGGAGCGATCGAAACGCGTTTGCGTATCCGCGTCTATGACGAGCGCGACCAGTTGAGCGACATCGACTCGGCTGCGGTTGTCATCGAGCCCGGCTCGGAAGCCACTCTCGAATGGACCCTTCCCGAGACCGACGGCCAGCCGATCGCAGAGATCGGCATCGCCATAACCGGCACCGGTAAGCGTGCCGATGGCCGCCTGTTCGTCGACTATCTCCGTTGGGACGGTGCACCAAAGCTCACGCTCAAGCGCCCTGCTGGCGATGGGGATTTCTGGCGCATGGCCTGGGTGAATGGCGCAAGCTTCTTCTCCAAGCGCTTTCCGGCCGCCTTCCGCATCGCGCAGAACCGAGGCGAAGGCATCATCATTCATGGCACGCGCCAATGGACCGACTACCAGGCCTCAGGTCAGGTGATGATCCATCTCGGCAATTACGGCGGCTTTGCCATCCGCGCTCAGGGCCTGCGCCGCTACTATGGCGCCCGCGTGACGCGCGACGGCAAGATGCAGATCGTCAAGGTGCGCGACGAGGACACCAAGGTCCTTGCCGAAACCGCCTTCAAGATCGAGTTCGACAAGCATATCGCCATGAAGGTCTCGGCGCAGGGTGCACGCATCACCTTCGAGGCCGACGGTATTTCGGTGACGGCTGAAGATACCGCCGCCGATGCCTTCCGTGACGGCGGCGTCGGCCTTCTCATTCATGAAGGCGCCTTGTCGTCGAACGAGATCCGGATCGGAGGAGTATGATGGCAACGGTCACCATCGATAAGGCACGCAAGGCCTATGGCGCCGTGGAGGTTCTCCACGGCGTCTCGGCCGACATTACCGACGGCGAATTCGTCGTCCTTGTAGGCCCCTCGGGCTGCGGCAAGTCAACCCTGCTCAGAATAATCGCCGGCCTTGAAGACATTACCGGCGGCACGATCAGCATCGGCGGACGCGTCGTCAACAACCTGCCGCCCAAAGAACGCGACATATCCATGGTCTTCCAGAATTATGCGCTCTACCCGCATATGACGGTCGCCGAAAACATGGCCTTCTCGCTGACACTTGCCGGAGCCGCCAAGGAGGAAAAGCAGAAGCGCGTGGCACATGCCGCACAGATTCTCGGCCTCACCGATCTTCTCGGGCGCTATCCCCGACAGCTTTCCGGCGGCCAGCGCCAGCGCGTCGCCATGGGCCGCTCGATCGTCCGCAATCCGCAGGTCTTCCTGTTCGACGAACCTCTGTCCAATCTGGACGCGAAGCTGCGCGTCGCCATGCGCGCCGAGATCAAGAGCCTGCACCGGCGCCTGGCAACGACGACCATCTACGTCACCCACGACCAGGTCGAAGCCATGACCATGGCCGACCGCATCGTCGTCATGAACGGCGGCCATATCGAGCAGATCGGTAAGCCGCTCGAGCTTTACGACAACCCGCAAAGCACTTTCGTTGCCGCGTTCATCGGCTCGCCTGCCATGAACCTGCTGAATGGACGCTTCGACACTGATGGCGGAAAGCCTGTCTTCAAGACCAATGACGGCATCCTGCTGCCCCTGCCCGACAATGCACCCAGGGTTTCCGGCGTGGAAGGCGTTTACGGCATCCGGCCGGAATATTTCACCCTTTCGCCCGCAAATGTCGGAATTCCCGCGCGCGTGGTGGTCGTCGAGCCCCTTGGTTCCGAGACGCATATAACGGCGACCGTGGGCGGGCAGACAATCGTCACCGTCTTCCATGACCGGCTCAATATCGAACCGGAAGAGACGATTTGGCTGCAGCCGCGGACAGAACGGATCTGCCTGTTCGATGCGGGCGGACGCCGGCTAACCGAAAAGGCCGTCGAGCGAAACCTGCAGCATTCGTGACACGGCTTTCGGATGAGACTACACGGAGCCGGCGATCGATGAAGAACGGGCCGTCATGCCGTGCTGATCCCTTCATTTGACGTCGCTTTCGCGGATCCGGTCGGCAAGATCGAGAAAATTCTGCCGCATCCGGCGCAAGGTGAAATCAAGGCCAAACAGACGGCCGGTTTCGCTGAAGCCCATCGATTGGGCCTCTGTCGAATTCTGCAGAGCGCTGAAAGCGGCTTCGAAGGCCTCATCTCCGGCCGAGAGCAGCTTGGGATCGATCTCGCCGCCCGCACGCAGCGCCTGGCCACATGCTTCCGCGAAGCGAGCCTGTGCCTCCAGCACCCGCCCTGCCTGTGGCCCGATCGCTTCGACGATCGCTGGTGGGAAGGGCGTTTCCACGATATGGCTGACATAGGTCATGTCGTTGCGAATGCGCCAGAGGGAGCGAGGAATGGCTTCTGAAATCCCATGCTTCGTCAACCATAAGGCGCGCTCGCGCTGGGCATCGGTCAAAAGCGTTTCGGTTGCCATCAGCGATTGACGCAGCGCGATATTGGCTTCTGAAGCCGAGACGGGCTCGCCTTTTTCGACTGCGGTTGCCAGAGTGCGCAATATCCGCGCCATAACATCGAGGGCCGATCCGAAACGATCGAGCACGATGGTTCGCGAACGCGTCGGCAGGATGAAGAGGCTGGCGAGCACGCCTACGACACCGCCCAGGGTAATTTCGGCGATGCGGTCGATCACGAAAATTTCGACAGGGACGTTGGCGGAGTGGGTCAGCATGACGATCGCCGCCGTCAACCCGGCATTGCGCAGGCGAGGGACGCGTGCCGCCACAAAGCTCGAAAAGCCAACGACACAGATGAGCGCGATCCCGACAGTAAGCGGCTCGGGCGGTGTGACGAACACCGCCGCCCCTCCAAGCATAGCTCCGGCGACAGTCGCCACCAGACGGTCGACCGCCATGCCGGCCGTCGCGCCGACAGATGCCTGCATGACGATCAACACAGTGAAGACGGCCCAATAGCCTTGCTGAAGGTGTAGAAGCTGGGAAACGGCATAGGTAATCGTGCAGGCGATCATGACCCGTAGTGCCTGCACAGCGGCGCGCTTGGTCTGGATCAGCGATATGCTGGGCTTGGGCGGGGGCTGGCTTTGAGGCGACACGGGCTCTGTCATCGCGCAACTTTTGGTCTGAAAACGTATGCTGACAATGGCCGTTAGGGTCTTGCCCCTCCCCCCGCTGCAACGCCAATCGCGGGACGAATCCGCGACTTACAATGGCAGTATTCGGCCTGATATGGAAGGAGAGCGAATAATGGCAAATCACCCAGTGTCTCGCCATGCCCCTCTACGGAAGCACGGCTTTGACCGACGGTTACGGATCGGATTTTACGCTCAAACCGTGGCGGACGCCGCAGACGTCGGCGAGGTCTCCTCAACGAGAACCTGTCGCAGCCGTGCTTCCTGATCCGGTGAAAGCGAGGTGCGCAACAGCCGCGCATGCTCGCCCTTGAATTCGGCGAGGACCTTCTCGGGCTGAACCTTGCGGATCAGCAGGAAGAGTGCGGAACTATGCACCGGAATGGTTTCGGCGAGCTTCTCGATGAGGCCGTCATCGATGCCGTAATCGGCCATCGATCCGGCAAGAGCACCGGAGCCGGCACCGATCGCACCGCCGACCACCAGGCCCGCAAGAGGATTGAGGAAGATCAGGCCAACGAGCGAACCCCACAACGCACCCGAAAGGCCGCCGCTTGCGGCACCGGCGGCGGTCAGATTGACGCTCTGCTTGAGACGGACCTTACCGGACTCGTCACGAACGGCGATAACGGCATCTTCCAGATCGATCAGATATTCCTTCTCGAGCTGAACAAGACGGTTAAGGATAGCATCCGCCTTATCGGCATCATCGAAACCAAGCACTATGAGTTCTGACATCGAAATCCTCCGGGTCGTGTTATCGAGGCAAGAAGTAGGGCATCGGGCCGACTAGTGAACAGCCGTGCTGATCAACCGGTAAGGATGAGTAGCATTGAACTGCGAGATCATTGCGACAGCCTGCTGCAGCAACTCTTCCGCCTGTTCGGGATCGTCGCGAGCAAGTTCGTCGGCATAGACGCGGATCGCTTCCGCCATATTGGTGGAAAGCGCCGCAAATTGCTGATTGCCTTCGACGAGAGCCTCGCGTGCGTTGCCCTCCAGCGTCCGGGCGGCGTCAATGAGGATTTCCTCGCGCTCTTCGACGCTGAGGTCTTCGATGGTTCTGGTTCTATCTTCCATTTTGGTCACTCCTAACAGACGTGATTGCAGCCGAGCTCATAAAGCCTCGACTGCTACTCACGTAGGAAGACGCAAATTCGGGTTCAAGGTTCCCTTCTGCCCACCCCACGGGCCGCGAAACCTTGTCATCACGTCGCGGTCGATACGGAACAATGCGGCTGCCATACGGTTTGATCGATATGGCCCGGCCGCCTTTTCACGCGGAAAGCTCTCGGCCGTGCTGCATTCGACATGACGCGACGCATAGGGAGATCGACATGACGGACACGCGACGAGACAAAGGCAAGGCCAGGACCGAGCATGACGCCACGCATCACGGCATCGGATCCGTTCCGGCCGACCAAACCAAAGGCGAGATCGACGCGGCGTCGGAGCACGTCAAGGAGCGCACTCCCGACGACCTGCCCAATATCAAAGCGGAGAAGGAGGCCGTGCGCCAGCACGGTGATGCCTTCGTCGTAAAGAGCGATCTCGAAGACGCTGAGGAGCGCGAGGCTGCACCGGGAACCCGCGAGCAGCCGTAGGGCTTCATCGAGATGATTTCACCCGCTCCATCCTTTTGCAATCAAGAACAGGAGACAGCCATGACGGACACCGATGAGAACGCCCGCGTTTGGGAGCTGGTCGACAAGATCGGCTTTTGCATGCTGACCACGCAAATATCTGGAAGCCTGCGCGCACGGCCGATGGCTGCGCATCCCGAACCGATTGAAAATGCGATTTATTTCCTGACGGATGTTGCGGGCCACAAGGATGAGGAGATCGCCCGTTGGCCGAATGTCTGCCTCGCCTTCGCCGACACCCGGGGTCAGAAATATGTTTCGATCTCCGGCACTGCTGAAGTCAGCAACGACCGCGAACGCGTCAGGGATCTCTGGTCCACGGGCGCCAGGGCCTGGTGGGACAGTGCCGACGATCCCTCAATCCGCGTTTTGAAGGTGACGCCTGTCTTCGCCGAATATTGGGATAGCCCCGGCAGCATCATCAGCTACATCAAAATGGCGGCCGCCGCGGTCTCGAATTCCAGACCCGACATGGGCGACAACGTTAAAGTCGAGCTATAACCTTTAAACCCAGCCATGCCGCGCATATGTGGCGGCATGGCTTGCATCAAGCCCTGAGAAGGGCGCGAATTGCTATTCTTCCCATTCCTCGTCATCGGCGGAAAGCAGTTCCACCAGCGCTGCCACCTTGCCATCCGGCAGATGGCGGCCTTCGCCGATCAAAGCCTCATCGCTGTTGACCCAGGCCCACGCCTCGGACAGCTCCGTTGGCGTTGCGCCTGTCGCAACAATATCAGCGATAAGGGTCTCGTCTACAGGGCCAAGTACGGTGGTGACGTCTTGCGAGGTCAACGTCATGTCCTGCTCCTCTTCCTGTTTGTCAGACCATGAACATCCCTGAAATATAGAAACTTGAGGATGAACTTCCACCCGCGACCAGGCCTCAATGAGGCAAAATATTTCCGTTAATAAATTGAAATATCAAACTAAACCTCTCCATCACCCGCAAAAGAAAATCTTGCCGGGAGATGACCGCGTCCAAGCTCAACGGCTTTCCACGGAAAGCTAGGACGACCGGTCTCGAAAATGCGTGCGATCAAAACGTCGTTGCGCGGAGACTGCCCGCTCGTGTCAAGTCAGGGCCCTGAAGGCCATAATGCAGCCGCAAAGCGCGCAAATCAAAGCACCGCCCTCCCATAGCTGATCGAACAATCGACCCAAAATCGCATAAGTCTCGAGCTGGTCAGAATGTTGGGCCAGCTGCGCCGTTCTTCAGCGTGAAATAAGCAAAGGCTGCTACGAAAAATGCAATGACGGCCAGGATCACCAACAAACGCTTGAGCCAAGGAGGCGTTTGTCTCGGCGGTTTCGGCTTCGGACGGCGTTCAAACTTGATGACATTATCGGACATGACAATCGATTAGCGAAGATCAAACGGTTTGCCAATCCGGTACGAACGCAGCGATGTGACGTTTCCGTCGTCGGCCAGACAAAATGCTCCATTCATCCAAACTCTCAATCTTGTCCGCAACGCTTCAGGGTGGCGGAAATTAGATTGAAGCTCACAAATCCCGAAGGTGCCTTCTTGAATATCCTCAATAAAATTCGTCCCTGGAGCCCGCAGCAGCGTGCATTGATCGTCCCCTTCCCAGCCAAACGGGATCTGGCCGAACGCACATCCCAGGCAACAGCCGCCGACGGCCCGATTGTGGCATTTTTTACCGAGGGCAGTTTTTACGAACAGGAAAAAGAGCGGATGGCCCATTCCGCGGAGCGGATCGGGCTAAAGGTATACGCAACGGCAGTGCCAAGCGCCGGCAGCTGGGTGCTGAATGCCGGGCTTAAACCCGGCTTTTTGCTGCGAGAACGGGCGAGGCTGCGCGGACCTTTGCTTTATGTCGACGTCGATGCTGTCTTCCACCGCAATCCCTGGCCGGAACTTCGTAAACTCGAATGCGACATTGCCGTCTATTACGAAGGCGATGAACGCCTTATCAGCGCGACCATTCTCGTCAACGATACGCCTGGCGCGGCGCAGCTCATCGAGCGCTGGCGGCAAGGATGCCTTGCAAAGCCCGACGCGTGGGATCAGGTCGTTCTGGAGGAAATCATCACCGAGGATGCAGCAAGCCCGAAGCCGCAATTCAAGGTGGCTAAATTGCCTGCCTCTTTCTGCTGGATATTCGATCGGGTCGAAAATGGATCTGTCGGCGACGTCTTCATCGAGCAGCTACAGGCGAGCCGCGAAGCGACCAAGCGCAAACGCTGGTTTGGCCGCATCGGCAAACGGCTGAAGCGCCGTCGCGATCGTGTCGAGGAAATCGAACGCGTGCTAAAGGATGACAATTGGGGGCCGCTTCGAACGGGCCTGCAACAGAATCAAACCTGAATCACAGCATGTCGCCGAGCGTCCAATGGTTATTCCATCGTGCATCGATCTCATCCTCGACGTTCTGATAGCGAATGTCCGTGGACAGGCGCAGTCTGTGCTGCCTGTCCTGATTGGTGGTCGAGGCGTGTATCATGAATGGTGAATGGAGCATGATGTCGCCTGCCTCATAGTCAGCGACCAGCCAGCGCGTATCGAAGCGTTCTGCCATGTCGGGCAGATCCTTCGAAACCCAGCCACCCTCCGTCATATTTCGATTATAGGCGCTCACGCGTTCCTCAGGACTGAGATCTCTGTTCTTTTCGCTGAACTCGTGCTCCATCCGGGCACCGATCGCATGCGATCCCTCCAGATAGGTCAGCCCGCCCATTTTGATCGGGATATCGCCGATCGGTATCCATGCCGTCACGATCCGGCTGGTGCCGCCGCGAAGATAGACCAGATCGTAATGGGCTGGTGTCGCCGTCGTCGTTCCCGGCCGCACATGGCGCATGATCTTGCGCTTGTGCAGATAGGAGATGCCCGAGAGGAATTCGTCCATGAAGCGCGAAAGACGCGGCTGCGCGCAAAAACCCTCGTAGGCGACCGAGCGTACGAGAGACATCAGGCAACGATCGACCTCCTTGCCTTCCGGCGCCGAAGCAGAGGATATCCCGTCCCTCGGGTCCGTTCCTTCCGCAATCAGCCCTGTCTTCGCCATATGGCCGAAGACCCAGCCTCGAAATTCGATCACGTCCTTGCGCGGCAGAAATCCCTTGAGCCACACATAGCCGTTCTCCTCGTAAAGCATGCGGATTGCCTCGACACCGATGCCCGGATCGGTCGGGGTGAGATAACCGAGCCGATGGGGCGCAGTGGAGAGAACCTTTCCATTGGCAACAAGATTGAGCGCACTCTCGCCGGAGGGCACGGTCTGCAAGGGAATCGACATTTCACTCGCCCAGGGTTTGAATTGATTGCCCGTTGAATCTAGCAGTCAGTGATGGTTCACTACATGGACAAAAGGGATACTGGACTTTTCGCTCATCATGAAACCGGCGACACATGCTATTTACCGATCGCCACTTGCGGCCGCCGGAGGGCTGGCGGTCACGGGCAGCGGCAGGCAGCATGCCATGCATGCAGTCAGGGCGCGGAAGTTGCCGAGCTATGCTGTGGTTCTCGTCGAGAACGGCCAAGGCTTTCTCGAAACGGATGCCGGCGGCCGCAGAAGCGTGAAAGGCCCGGCGCTCTTCTGGCTCTTCCCGAACCGCCAGCACTCCTACGGCCCCGATGCTGAAGGCTGGAGCGAGCGATGGGCGCTTTTCGAAGGCTCCCTCGCGCGCGACTTTCTGCGCCTTAGCCTTATCAGCGAGCAGAATCCGCTCATTACCTTGCGCAATCTCGACAATGTGCAGCGTCTCTTCGGCACTATCCACGACGACCTTATCGAAGATACCAACCTGTCGAGAGCCACTGCCGCTTGCGCTCTCCATCAGATCGTCATTCTGGCTGCCCGGCAGGCGAGCCGGGCCGTTCCCTCCCCTCAGCAAGGCTCGGATATCGGCGAAATCATCGAGGCGCTTCGCCAAAGAGCGACACAATCCCTTGATATGACAGCTTTTGCCGCTGAATACGGCATGTCTCCCGCCACGCTGCGCCGAAAAATCACGGCGGAAGTCGGGCTCCCGCCAAAGGGCTTTCAGCTTCGTGTGCGCATGGACCGTGCCAAGGAGTTGCTGACGATGACGGACGACAAGATCGAGATCATCGCCTCGAAAGTCGGATTCGATGATCCGTTCTACTTCTCCCGGCTATTCCATGAGCGCGAAAGCTGTACGCCGCGCGAATTCCGCGCCCGCTACCGGAGAAGCTGATCGATCAAGATATGTCGGACATGTCGCAACGACCACCCCTTGCTACGCCGCATCATTATCTGATGGCTCCCGCTCCAAATTCCGGCGCCGCCAGGCCGCCGGCGCCTCCCCCACCCGCTTGCGGAAAAAGCGCGAGAAATAGGCGGGATCTTCAAAACCCACTTCGCGGCCGATATCCTCGACGGAGCGGATGGTGAACATCAGCAGGCGCTTGGCTTCCAGTAGCCGCCGGTCCAAAAGCATCTCCTTGACGCTGTGCCCGAATACCTCGCGCGCCGCCTTGTCGAGCAGATGCGGCGTTGTGGCGAGCAGGTCGACATAGTCACCGACCGGCCAATCGCTCTTGTAATGCTGGTCGACGGCGCTGCGCAGTGCTAGGGCAAGCGCCACGGTCGGCGAGGCCGATGGCAGCGCCGCGCTGCCGCCAAGCCGGTTCATCAGCGACAGCACCACGCCGATCAGACCGAGCATGACCTTTTCGCTCTGGCCACCGCGCTCGCGATACTCGGCGCTGACCATTTGCAGCAGGGTATCGACCTTTTGCCAGGAAGGATCGTCCGGCCGCGCCGTCAGAAAGGTCGGCACGTCAAGGCTGAGATCCACCTGGGGCGCCAAAGCTTTTAAAGTGTCGTCCGATACCGAAACGACGATGGCATCGGACTGATCATCGACATCGAATCCATGAATGATGTTGCTCGGTACGAAGCTGATCGTCGGAGCGGAAAAATTCCAAGTCCGATCCTCGATCCGGTAGCGACCACCGCCCTTGTACCAATAGGTGATCTGCCCCATCAGCGGGTGTTTATGGGATGAGACATGCCCGAAATGCAGCGTTTTACGGTCCATGACCGTTTCCACATGCAGGAATCCGACATCCAGCGCCCGGCTCGGCACGCCATAGACAAAGAAATTCGGGATCTCGTTCTTCTGCGACATGCCGGAAAAAGTACCAGCGAATTGCTCCCTTTGTCCATGGTCGCGACGGGAATCCGGACGTAGCATTGATCATGATCTCAAGGGAGGAATACGAGATGCGAGCTGAAGATCACCGCAGCGACAAGACCCGTCCGTTTACTGGCGCCGAATATCTGGAAAGCCTGCGCGACGGCCGGGAAGTCTATATCAATGGCGAGCGCATCGCCGATGTGACTGCGCACCCAGCCATGCGCAATTCCGTCCGCTCGCTCGCCCGCATGTACGACGCGCTGCACGACGAAAAAACCAAGGATCGCCTGACTTCCCCGACCGATACCGGTTCGGGCGGCTATACCCACAAATACTTCCGGGTGGCAAAATCTTCCGCAGAGCTTGTCGCTCAGCAGGGCGCCATCGCCGATTGGGCCCGCATGTCCTATGGTTGGATGGGCCGCACGGCCGATTACAAGGCCGCGCTCATGAACACACTCGGCGCCAATGCCGACTGGTATGGGCCGTTCAAGGACAATGCGCTTTCCTGGCACAAGCGGGCGCAGGAATCCGTGCTCTTCATGAACCACGCGATCGTCAATCCGCCGATCGACCGCCACAAGCCGGCCGATGCCGTTAAGGACGTCTTCGTCCACATCACCAAGGAAACCGATGCCGGCATCTATGTCTCCGGTGCCAAGGTGGTGGCGACATCCTCAGCACTGACCCACTATAATTTCCTTGCCCAGAGCTCGGCGACCGTCACGGAAGACCCGTCTCTCTCTGTCATGTTCATCGTTCCGATGAATGCGCCTGGGATCAAGATGTTCTGCCGTGTCTCCTATGAGCAAACAGCCAATACGGTGGGACATCCCTTCGACTATCCGCTGTCGTCACGCTTCGACGAAAACGACGCGATCCTCGTGCTCGATAATGTCTTCGTGCCCTGGGAGGACGTGCTCGTGCTGCGTGATGCGGCAAAGATCCTCTCGTTTCACCCGGCCTCGGGCTTCATGCATGGCTATTGCTTCCAGGGCTGCACGCGGTTCGCCGTGAAGCTCGACTTCATCGCCGGGCTGCTCGCCAAGGCATTGCGCGCGACCGGCGGCGATGCCTTCCGCGGCAACCAGGCGGCACTCGGCGAAATCATCGCGCTTCGCCATATGTTCTGGTCGTTTTCCAACGCCATGGCCTATAATCCGCAGCCCTGGGCCAATGGCGCGGTACTGCCGAACATGGAAGCCGCCCTCTCCTATCGCACCTTCATGTCGGAGGCCTATCCGCGCGTCATCGAAACCGTACGCAAGGTCATCGCGTCGGGGCTGATCTATCTGCCCTCTTCGGCCAAGGATTTCGGCAATCCGGAGATCGACCGCTATCTCGCCCAATATGTGCGCGGTTCCAACGACATGGGCCATATCGAACGCATCAAGATCATGAAGCTGCTCTGGGACGCCACCGGCACCGAATTCGGCGGACGCCACGCTCTTTACGAGCTCAACTACGCCGGCGCGCCGGAGGAAGTTCGCCTGCAGGTGCTGAAGGGCGCCGAGCGCGGCGGGCGGCTGAAGGAAATGGAAGCGCTCGTCGATCAGTGCATGAGCGATTACGACGAGAACGGCTGGACCGGAGACACCTGGCTGCCACCCCTCGGTGACACCTCCCCTGCTCGCAACGCCGCCGAGTGAGGACGTTGCCATGGAGGAGCAACTCTCGAAAACCGAATTTCGCAACGCCATGGCCAGGGTCTGCGCACCGGTCAATGTCATCACCACCAACGGCCCCGCTGGCCGTGGCGGCTTTACCGCGACGGCCATGTGCAGCGTCACCGACGAGCCGCCGACACTGCTGGTCTGCATGAACAGCCGCTCGGCGCAAACAAGCCTCTTCCTCGATAATCGCCGCTTCTGCGTCAATGTCCTGACGCAGGAGCACAAGGAACTGGCCGGCTATTTCGCCGGCCAGCGCGCCGACATGGAGGAGCGCTACGCCGCAGCGGAATGGATCAACTTCCGCTCCGGCAGCCAGGCACTTTCCGATGCCATCGTCTCCTTCGATTGCCGCCTGACCGAAGCGCGCCTTGTCGGCACACACCATATCTTCATCGGTGAAGTGATGGATATCCGCAGCCGCAAGGACGGGCACGCGCTGCTCTATTTCGACCGCAACTATGTGCATGTGCCGACCCAGACGGGCAGCTTCGGCGGCTAGGGGCCGCATGGATGGCTAACGATCACGAGAAACGAAAACAGGGTGCCGATGATAATGCGGCACCCTGTTTGCATGAGTAAGCAATCCGTCAGAGCTGAATCCAAGCCGTTTTCAGATCGACATACTTGTCGAGCGCATGCAGCGATTTGTCATGACCATTGCCGGATTGCTTGACGCCGCCGAGTGGCACGCTGTTATCGGCGCCGCCATAGGTGTTGACATGCACCACGCCGGCGCGGATGCCCCGCACCATCCGATGGGCGCGCGACAGGTTCGAGGTCCAGACGGCCGAGGCAAGGCCGTATTCCGAGGCATTGGCGATCTCAAGTGCTTGCGCTTCCGTCTCGAAGGCAATGATCGACAGGATCGGCCCGAAGACCTCTTCCCGCGCCAGGGTCATGGATGGCGTAACGTCGAATACGGCGGGCCGCATATAATAACCGCCCGTCTCTTCCAGAATACGCGAGCCGCCAGTGCGCAGAGACGCGCCCTCCGAAACCGCCTGCGAGACGTAGCCAAGATCTTTCTTCAGCTGGATCTCGCTGGAAATAGCTCCCGCTTCCGTCATCAACTGCAGCGGATCGCCGACCTTCATGGCCTCCGCGATACGGGCTACCTTCTCGGAGAAAGCCTCATGAATCGACTTCTCCACAAGCAGCCGGGAACCGGCAACACAGACCTGGCCGGAATTACGGAAAATGCCATAGGCCGAGACCTTGGCCGCCTGATCGAGATCGGGCGCATCGGCAAAGACGATGTTCGGCGACTTGCCGCCCAGTTCCAGGTAGACGCGCTTCAAATTCGAGCGCGCCGAATATTCCAGAAGCCGCCGTCCGACAGGACCCGAGCCGGTGAAAGCGAGCACATCGATATCCATGTGCAATCCGAGCGCCTCGCCGCAGACCGAGCCGCGGCCTGTAACGACGTTGAGCACGCCTTCGGGCAATCCCGCTTCGGCGCAAATCTCGGCAAGCTTCAACAGCGTCAGCGATGCACCCTCGGCGGGCTTCAGCACGACGGAATTGCCTGCGGCAAGTGCCGGCGCGATCTTCCAAGCCCCGATCATCATCGGGAAATTCCACGGCACGATGGCGGCAACGACGCCGATGGCCTCGCGGTGGACGAGACCGAGAATATTATGAGCCGTCGGCGCGATCTCGCCATAAATCTTGTCGATTGCCTCGGCATAGTAACGGAACGTGCTGGCGGCGCTGCCAGGCTCGGCCTTCAGCGCCATCGAAATTTCAGTGCCGTTGTCGCGCACCCCGAGCACGGCCAATTCGAGCGCGTTCTTCTCGATCAGTTCGGCAATCTTCAGCAGTACCTTCTTGCGTTCGCCCGGTGCCGCTTTCGACCAACTGCCCTTTTCGAAAGCCTGCCGTGCGGCCTTGACCGCGAGATCGACATCCTCCGTGCCCGCAGCGGCGATCGTGGTCAGCTTTGTTCCGTCGATTGGCGAAATGACATCCATCGCTGCGCCGCTGACCGGCTGGCGCCAGGCGCCTGCAATGAACAATTCCTGCGGGGAAACGGATAATGTCCGGAGCTGGTCGATCTTGTCCTGCATCTCATTCTCTCACAAAGAGGTGGCGGGGTTTTCCCGCCACCATGATTGGAACTGGTTCAGGCTTCCTGGCCCGCGCCGAGGCGGGCATAGCCTGCCGCATCGGCCGACTTCAGGCGAGCCGCCGCGATGAACCCGATGATCCCTGCTATCAGCACCAGGCCCGGCAAGACTACCGCAAGCACGCCGTTGGCGCCGGCAATCGCGCCGAAATTCGCCGAGATATAATAGACGAGCGCCAGAAGGATGAGACCCGTCACGATCGGCAGCACCTTGATAGCAAGCACATTGCGCTCAAGCCCGGGATTGCGGCTGAAGAACACGACGATCGAGAAGGCGGTGAACGCCATCAGCAGGATAATTGCGAGCGTCGCAACATTGGTGAGCCAGGAGAACAGCGCCAGCACCGGATCCTGCCCCGTCACCGCAAAGAGCGCGACGACGAGCACGGCGATAACGGTCTGAATGATCGAGCCGACATGCGGGCTCTGGAAGACCGGATGCGTGACGCCCACCGACTTTGGCAGAAGGCCTTCGCGGCCGGCGACATACATGTAGCGCGCCACGCCATTGTGGAAGGCAAGGATGCCGGCAAACAGGCTGGTGATGAAGAGCACGCTCATCACGACGGTAATCCAGTGGCCGACATAGCGCTCGGCAAGGCCGAAGAGGAAGGTCGTGGGATCGGCAAGGCCCTGCAGCGTCGGAACAAGCTTGTCGACGCCGGCGCCAGTTACCATCAGCCAGGAAGTCAGCATATAGAACAGGCCGATGATGAGAACGGAAATATAGGTCGCGCGCGGTACGGTCTTTTCCGGTTCGCGAGCTTCTTCGCTGTAAATGGTCGTCGCTTCGAAGCCGATGAAGGCGGCAAAGCAGAACAGGAGGCCGATGGCGGGCGTCCCGCTCCAGAAGGCGGTCGGCGTGAAAGGTACTGCGGAAAGACCAGCATCGCCGCCCTTGACGAAGATCGCGGCATCGATGACGAGGACGACCAGATATTCGAGAATGACGAGCACCGTCAGTACCTTGGCCGAGAGATCCACACGCCGATAGCCGAAGACGGCAACGAAGGCGATGCCGATGAAGCTCCAGACCCACCAGGGAAGATCGAGGCCGATCTGCTCGGCAAAAAAGCCCTTGGTCGCCGCCCCGAAAAGCCCGAGGACGCCGACCTGCATGGCATTGTAGGCGAGAATGGCGATGAGCGCGGCAGCACCGCCCATGAGGCCGCCAAGGCCCTGGGCCGTATAGGCATAGAAGGCGCCGGCATTTCTTATATGGCGGGCCATGGCGACGTAACCGACCGCAAACAGCAGCAGAATACCCGTCACCAGCAGAAAAGTAAGCGGTATACCTGGCCCGTTGCCGAGCATCATCGAAAGCGGCACGCCGCCGGCAACAGCCGTCAGCGGCGCGGCAGCCGAAACGACGAGGAAGGTCACGGCACCGACGCCGAGACTGTTTTTGCGCAGCTGGTTTTCAGCGGCACCTTGCGAATTTTGCGTGTTCATCTGCGTTCGTTCCCCTTGTTTAAGAACATCCGATCATCGCCGCGATTGCACGCGTGCGACCTCCACCAAAAACCGGACTGACGAGCGGGGCTTATGCTTTTGTTGATTTAGCCGCCGCCAGCGCTTATGGTTCATTATTTGAACCACAGCTTCAAATATAGACTTGCAAACATTGCCGGCCTCTGTCAAGTTATTTCGCATGTTAAGTATCTTGGGTCGCTGCTATCGTGTCGCGGCGCAGGGTCAGCAAGCTGATTTGACGGGAAGCCGAGGCTGGACGCACAGAATCAGAACCTGACCAACCCAAGAGGAGGAATGATGAGCACGATCGGAAAGGCGCTGGCATTGCTGGATACCCTGTCACGGCTGGACAAGGAGGCGGGTCTGACCGACATCGCCCGCCTGTGCGCGCTAGACAAGGCGACGGCACGACGCTTTCTCGTGGAGCTGGAAAAACACGGCTTCGTCGAGCAGGATCAGGACACGCGCCGCTACCGCATCGGCTCGGCGCCCGTTCGCCTCGCCCGTATCCGGGAAGCGCGCTTTCCTTTCCTCCGGATCGCAATTCCTTTCGTCAAGGCGCTTGCCGAAGCCTCGACCGAGACTGTTCATCTCTCTGAGTTCTCAGGCGGACAGCTCTCGACCATTCACGTGGAGGATTCGCCACGCGCGCACCGCATCATCGTCGATGTCGGCAGCCTCCTTCCCTTCCATGCGACGGCATCAGGCCTCGCCTTTCTGGCCTTCTGTCCACGGGCAGAAATCGACGCAGCGCTTAAAAAGCCGCTCGAGAAATTTACCGATCACACCGTCACCGATCCCCAATTGCTGCGTAAGATGCTCGCTGAAACCGCAGCAAGGGGTTTTTCCATCATTGACCAGGGCCTGGAGGCCGGCGTCATCAGCACCGCCGCGCCGGTGCGCACGCCAGGCGGCCGACCGATTGGCTGTGTGGCGATCGCCGCTCCGTTCTCGCGCACCAACACGGCCGCCATTCACGAATTCGGCGCACAGGCCGCCACCGCAGCCAACGCGATCTCAGAAAAATACTACGGGTCGGAAAGACCCACGGGAACCATTGCGAAACTCAGGAGGACGGATTGATGAGCCCGGAGGCTCCCTCACCACGGATACTCGTCATCGGAACCGGTGACACCAAATGCGACGAACTGCAATTCATGGCATCCGTCATCCGGCAAGCCGGCGGCCAGCCGGTCATGATGGATGTGAGCATTCTCGGCGATCCACCTTACAGCCCTGATTATTCCAAGCATGACATTGCGAAGGCTGCCGCAACAACAATCAAAGCCATCACCGAAAGCGGCGATGAAAATAGCGCGATGGCTGCTATGGCAAAGGGCGCATCGGCCCTGACCCTCCGCCTCTATGAAGATGGACTGGTCGACGGCATCATCGTGCTCGGCGGCTCCATGGGCACGGATCTGGCGCTCGATGTCGCTGCCGTCCTGCCGCTCGGCGTCCCGAAATTCGTAGTTTCGACCATTGCCTACTCCCATCTCATTCCGCCCGAACGCATTGCGCCCGACCTGATGATGATTCTTTGGGCTGGCGGTCTCTACGGCCTTAACAGCATCTGCCGCTCCGTGCTCTCACAGGCCTGCGGCGCGGTCGTCGGCGCAGCCAAGCACGGCACCAAGCCCGATCGGGAGCGGCCCCTCGTCGGCATGACGTCGCTCGGCTCGTCCTGCCTCAAATATATGAAATATCTGCGGCCCGAACTGGAAAAGCGCGGTTACGACGTTGCCGTATTCCATTCGACCGGCATGGGCGGGCGTGCTTATGAAGCAATCGCTGCAAAGGGGGGCTTTGCCGCCGTCTTCGACTTCTGCATCCAGGAAGTCAGCAATCATCATTATAACAGCGTCGTTACCTCCGGACCGGACAGGCTCGAAAACGCAGGACGCGCCGGCATTCCGCAGATCGTCGCACCCGGTGCGGTCGACATGGTCGATCTTCAGGCGTGGCAGGACTTGCCAGCGATTTTTGCGGATCGTCCCTATCACGCCCATAACCGGCTGATCGGATCGGTGACGACATCGCCTGAAGGCCGACGCGAAGTCGCGCGGCTGATCGGACAGAAATTGCAGCGCGCCGAAGCGAAAGTCGCCTTCCTGCTGCCGACCGAAGGGTTACAGGAATGGGATAAGCCGGAGGAGCCGCTGCATGACCCCGAGGGCCTCGACGCCTTCATCGATGAGATGCGCCGCGCCGTTCCGCCCTCTGTCACTCTTCACGAAGTTGACGCCCATATCAATGCGCCCGCCTTCTCCACCGCCGCCCTTGCCATCTTCGATCGATGGGTCGCCGAAGGTGTTATTCCTGAGGGACGGCCATGACCCAAGACCGCGCACTTATCCTCGACTTTGGTGGTGTCGTTACGCGCACCTTGTTCGAAACGCATGACGTCACTGAGCGTACGCTTGGCCTTCCCAAGGGATCGCTGACCTGGCTCGGCCCGTTCGACACAGCGACGGATCCGCTTTGGGTCGCAATGCAGAATCGCGAGATCACCGAACGGGACTACTGGCTGACCCGAGCCGGCGAAGTCGGCAAGCTGGTTGGTGAAAACTGGACCGACATGCAGACCTTCGTGCGTCGGGCGCGCGGCGCTGAGCCGCAACTGGTTCTACGGCCGGAAGCGCGCGACGCCATCCTGCGCGCCAAGGAGGCTGGCCTCAAGCTGGCGATCCTGTCGAACGAACTCGACCTTTTCTATGGCGTTGAGTTCCGCCAGCGTTTTCCGCTGATCGAGCTCTTCGACGTTATCGTCGACGCCACCTACACGAAGATCCTGAAGCCGGATCCCCGCGCTTACGAGCTCGTCCTTTCCGAGCTCAACCTGCCACGCGAGGCCTGCATCTTCGTCGACGACCAGAAAAAGAACATCGAGGGCGCCGAAGCCGTGAACCTGCCTCACGTGCATTTCGACGTGACCCGCCCTGCCGAAAGCTATGCCCGCGCACTTGCGATGCTGGGGCTTTGAACCAAGAGGAATTTGACATGCGTGAGACCAATTTCATCATCGAAAATAACGCACGCCACCTGTGGCACCCGATGGCCCATCCAGCCGAGATGCAGGCCAATCCGCCCCGCATCATCAATTCCGGCGAAGGCGTCGAAATCGTCGATATTCACGGCCAGAAGGTACTTGATGCCGTCGGCGGCCTCTGGAACGTCAATCTCGGCTATTCCTGCGAGCCGGTGAAGAAGGCCATCCGCGACCAGCTCGATGAGCTGCCCTACTATTCGACCTTCCGTGGCACGACCAACTCACCGCTGATCGAACTATCCTATGAGCTTGCCGAATGGTTCAAGCCGGATGGGCTCAGCCGTTCCTTCTTCACCTCCGGCGGCTCGGATTCGGTCGAGACCTGCCTGCGGCTGGCGCGCCAGTACCACAAGGTCAACGGCCAACCGGAGCGCACCAAGTTCGTCGCGCTGAAGAAGGGCTATCACGGCACGCATTTCGGCGGCGCCTCGGTCAACGGCAACCAGAACTTCCGCCGCAACTACGAGCCGCTGCTTCCAGGCGTCTTCCACCTGCCCGCTCCCTTCACCTACCGCAATCCGTTCAACACCACCGACGGCGCGGAAATCGCGGCTGCCATTGGTAGGCTTTTCGAGGATGAAATCGCTTTCCAGGGTGCCGATACCATCGCCGCGCTGATCGTCGAGCCGGTACTCGGCGCCGGCGGCGTCATCGTTCCGCACGAGACCTTCCTGCCGCTGATGCGCGAGATTTGCGACCGGCACGGCATCCTGCTGATCGCTGACGAGGTCATTACCGCTTTCGGGCGCACCGGCGCCTGGACTGGATCGCGCCTCTGGGGCGTGCAGCCGGACATGATGTCGACGGCCAAGGCGATCACCAACGGCTATTTCCCCTTCGGCGCTGTCATGATCTCCGACAAGGTGGCGCAGGTCTTCGAAAGCAATAAGGGGCCGCTCGGCAGCATCGGCCACGGCTACACCTATTCCGGCCATCCGGTTGGTGCCGCCGCAGCCCTTGCCACCTTGAAGGAAACCAAGCGACTCAACGTCGCCGACAACGCCGCCGCCCGTGGCGAAGAGCTGCTTGCCGGCCTGAAGAAGCTGCAGGATAAGCATGAGCTGGTGGGCGATGTGCGTGGCAGGGGCCTGATGTGTGCCCTAGAACTCGTCAGCGACCGCGCCAAGAAGAGCGGCGCCGCCAAGGATGTGATCCAAAAGGTGCAGGACGCCACCTATGACGCCGGCGTTCTCGTCCGCACCTCGGGCACCAATGTCATCATGTCGCCGCCGCTGATCGTGACGGCCGAGAATGTCCAGACCATGCTAACCGCGCTTGACGCCGGCCTCACTGCAGCGAGAGGCTGATCATGTCCGACAACGCAACCCTTATCGCGCGCCGCGAACGGCTTTTGGGCCGGAACATGTCTCTCTTCTACGACGACCCCGTGCATCTCGTGCGCGGGGAAGGCGTCTGGCTCTGGGACGCCGACGGCCGCAAATATCTCGATTGTTACAACAATGTGCCACATGTCGGCCATTGCCATCCACGCGTGGTGGAAGCGATCGCGCGGCAGGCCTCGACGCTGAACACGCATACGCGCTATCTGCACGGAGGCATACTTGATTACGTCGAGCGGCTGACGGCAACCTTCGACAAGAGCCTCAACGCGGCGATCCTGACCTGCACCGGCAGTGAAGCGAACGACGTGGCCCTGCGCATGGCGCAGGCTGTGACCGGCAAGACCGGCGTCATCGCCACGAACCACACCTATCATGGCAACACGACCGCCGTGTCGCAGCTGTCGACCCGCATGCCGCCCGTTGGCGGCTTCGGCGGCCATGTTCGCCACATACCGGCACCTGACAGCTACCGTCCGCTTGGCGGTGAAGGCGGCGACGCCTTTGCCACGGCCTTCGCGGCAGAAGTCGAAAAGGCGATCTCCTCGCTTCAGGATAGCCCGCATGGCTTTTCGGCCATCATCATCGATCCGTTCTTCGCCAACGAAGGCTTTCCGGATCTGCCGCCGGGTTTTCTCGACAAAACGGTTGCTGCTGTCCGCAAGGCCGGCGGCCTCGTCATTACCGACGAAGTGCAGCCCGGTTTCGGCCGCACCGGCACGCATATGTGGGGTCACCAGCACGCCGGCATCGTTCCCGATATCGTCACGCTCGGCAAGCCGATGGCGAATGGCCATCCGGTCGGCGGCGTCATTGCCAATGTCGATACGATAAACACCTTCCGCAAGGCATTCCGCTATTTCAACACCTTCGGCGGCAATCCGGTCTCCTGCGCTGCGGCCATGGCCGTGCTCGATGTCATCGAGGAAGAAAACCTCGTCGAGAATGCCCGCAATGTCGGCGAATACACGCGCGACGCCTTCAAGCAGCTGACCGAGAAGCACTCGATCATCGGCGATGTGCGCGGCAGCGGCCTCTTCATGGGTACGGAATTCGTGCTGGACAGGCAGACGAAGGAACCGGGCACTGCCGAGGCGACCCGGATCATCAATGCCATGCGCGAGCGCGGCGTGCTCATGGGCAAGATCGGCATTCACCAATGCGCCACGAAGATCCGCCCGCCCATGCCATTCACCCGGGACAATGCCGACTTCATGTTGTCGATCTTCGACGACGTATTAACTGGCCTGTGAGGCAATATGGCCGATCCGTTGCCACAGACCATCCGCGGCGCGCTTCAGAAACGTGCGCTGGAGGCACTCGACCATTGGCCGGTGCAGGCCCATGAACCTATCCTGATGAAATATCGGGAGAATGCCGTCTTCCGCATCACGCTGGAAGACGGACAGTTCGCCGCGCTCCGGCTGCATCGGCCAGGCTATCATGACGAAACGAGCCTGCGCTCGGAACTGCACTTCATGGCCGCCCTCAAGCACGGCGGCCTGGATGTGCCGAGCCCTGTGCCGACAAGCAGAAAGCACAGCCTCATCCGACTGCCGGCCAACAGGCATTTTTCTGAACAGTATGCCGACGTGGTGAGCTGGATCGATGGCGTGCCGCTTGGCCAAAGTGGTACGCCCCTTTCCCAATCGATTGAAATGCAGGAAGCAATCTTCTTCCGTATCGGACAGAACATGGCCACCATGCACGCGCTTGCCGATGCGTGGAAACCACCGGAACGTTTTCGCCGCCCGGTTTGGGACATTGATGGGCTGGTCGGCGAAACGCCGCTCTGGGGCCGCTTCTGGGATTGTCGCGGCCTTTCATCTGAGAGCACTATCGCCCTCTCGGCATTACGCCACGAGCTGCGCCGTACCCTCGCGAATGCGGGCAGCCAAAGCCTCGACTATGGGCTGATCCATGCCGATCTCGTGCGAGAAAACATCTTTCTGACGGGAGCCGACAGCAATGTCGCCTTCATCGATTTCGACGATGCGGGACACGGCTTCCGCCTGTTCGATCTTGCGACCACCCTGCTCAAGAACCGTAACGAACCCGCCTATCCAGTGATCGAGAAAGCGCTGATATCAGGCTATCGCAGCCGGCGCGCGCTCTCCGAAGCGGCTCTGGCGGCCCTGCCCCTATTCATGGTGCTGAGGAACCTTACATATATTGGATGGCTCGCGGAACGTCCGGAAATTCCGGACAATGTCGAACGTCTGTCGCGTTACGTCCACGAGAGTCTGGAGATGGCAAGACGGCTCGACTTTGTCGCTTGACATCCGCGAGATATTTATTAACGTGTTAAGTAATTGAGGTCTCGGGAGGACTTGATGCCGCATCTCGCCATCGAATATTCGGCCAATCTGGAGGGCCGCGCCGATATCGGCGCGCTCTGCGAGCGGCTGCTGAAGACAGTTCTCGACACCGGGCTTTTCGAGGTCGGGGCTGTGCGGGTGCGCGCCTTTCGCGCCGATCACTATGCCATCGCCGACATGCTACCAGAAAACGCTTTCGTCGATCTGAACTTCCGCATCGGTAAAGGCCGCACGGAGGACGAAAAGAAACGCACTGGCGAAGCAATCTTCGCCGCGGCGATCGATGTTCTCGGCCCGCTTTTCGAGACGCCGCATTTCGCCCTTTCGCTTGAGATCCGCGAGATCGATGCCGAACTCAGCTGGAAGAAGAACGCCATCCACCCGCGGCTGCGCGGCAAGTGACATTCCCTTCGCGGGACGACATAACACCAAAGGAATAGACGATGTCCAAACTGCAGGAAAACATCGCAAAGGCGGAAGGCTTTCTCGCCCGTTTCAAGGATCGCGGCGTTCTCAACCGCATCAATGGAGAGGATGTTCCAGCCGATGACGGTTCGACCTTCGAGACCATCTCGCCTGTCGATCTGAAGCCTCTCGCCACCGTCGCTCACGGCAAGACAGCCGATATCGATCGCGCCGCAAAGGCCGCAAAGGCTGCCTTCGCCGAGTGGGCAGCGATGCCGGGTGAAGCGCGCAAGAAGCTCCTGCATAAGATCGCCGATGCGATCGTGGCCCGCGCCGAAGAAATCGCCTTCGTCGAATGCATGGATACCGGACAGTCCCTGAAATTCATGGCCAAGGCCGCCCTGCGCGGCGCGGAAAACTTCCGCTTCTTCGCCGATCGCGCCCCAGAAGCCCGTGATGGCAAGGCGCTGCGCGCCGAAGGCCAAATGAACCTGACGACACGCGTGCCGATCGGCCCGGTCGGCATCATCACGCCCTGGAACACGCCCTTCATGCTGTCGACCTGGAAGATCGCGCCGGCTCTCGCTGCGGGCTGCACCATTGTTCACAAGCCGGCAGAATTCTCACCGTTGACGGCCCGCCTGCTGGTGGAGATCGCCGAAGACGCTGGTCTCCCGAAGGGGGTATGGAATCTCGTCAACGGTCTGGGCGAAGACGCCGGTAAGGCTCTCACGGAACATCCCCTGATCAAGGCGATCGGTTTCGTCGGCGAAAGCCGCACCGGCTCGATGATCATGAAACAGGGCGCCGATACGCTGAAGCGGGTGCATTTCGAGCTTGGCGGCAAGAACCCGGTCATCGTCTTTGCCGATGCCGATCTCGAGCGCGCTGCCGACGCCGCCGTCTTCATGATCTATTCGCTGAACGGCGAGCGCTGCACTTCGTCCTCGCGCCTGCTGGTCGAGGAAAGCGTCTACGACAAGTTCACCGCGATCGTCGCCGAGAAGGCGAAACGCATCAAGGTCGGCCATCCTCTTGATCCGGAAACCGTCGTCGGCCCGCTCGTCCATCCCGTGCATGAAAAGAAGGTACTCGAATATATTCAGATCGGCCGTTCCGAAGGTGCGACCCTTGCTGCCGGCGGCGAGAAACTCAACGGTCCTGGCGGTGGCTGCTATGTCTCGCCTACACTCTTCACCGGCGCCAACAACCGGATGCGCATCGCCCAGGAAGAAATCTTCGGGCCAGTGCTGACCGCCATCCCCTTCAAGGACGAAGCCGACGCGCTGGCGCTTGCCAACGACGTGCAATACGGCCTGACCGGCTATCTCTGGACCTCGGACGTCACCCGGGCCTTCCGTTTCACCGATCACCTCGAAGCCGGCATGATCTGGGTGAACTCGGAAAACGTCCGCCATCTGCCGACACCCTTCGGTGGGGTCAAGAACTCCGGCATCGGCCGCGACGGCGGCGACTGGTCCTTCGATTTCTACATGGAAACCAAGAACATCGCTTTCGCCACCAAGCCGCACGCCATCCAGAAACTCGGCGGCTGAGCCGCCAATATCTATAAGTACGCATAAGAGGAGGAACAAATGCGCCTGCCGAAACCTAATCTCTATCCGCCCTTCAACATCGTTCGCCTCAGCCATATCGAATTTGGCGTCACCGATCTTGCCAAGTCCCGTGCCTTCTATGTCGATACGCTCGGCCTGCAGGTGACGGATGAAACGGCTGATACGATCTATCTCAGGGCGATGGAGGAGCGCGGTCACCACTGCATCGTGCTGAAGAAATCCGACAGGGCCGAAGCCCGCGATCTCGGCTTCAAGGTCTTCAGCGAAGAGGATCTCGACAAGGCGGCGTATTTCTTCAAGGGCAAGGACCTGCCGGTCGAATGGATCGAGCGCCCCTACCAGGCGCGCACCTTCCGCACGCGCGACCCGCATGGCATTCCTCTTGAATTCTATTCGAAGATGGACCGCCTGCCGCCGATCCACCAGAAATACGCGCTCTACAAGGGCGTGAAGCCGCTGCGCATCGACCACTTCAATTGCTTCTCGACCAATGTCGACGAGAGCGTCGCCTTCTATAACGAGCTCGGCTTCCGCGTGACCGAATATACCGAGGACGAGGAGACCGGCCGCCTCTGGGCTGCCTGGACGCATCGCAAAGGCGGCGTCCACGACATCGCTTTCACCAACGGCCGTGGCCCGCGCCTGCACCACACTGCCTTCTGGGTGCCGACGCCGCTCAACATCATCGACCTGCTCGACCTGATGGCGACAACCGGCTGGGTCGCCAATATCGAGCGCGGTCCCGGACGCCACGGCATCTCCAACGCCTTCTTCCTCTATATTCTCGATCCGGATGGCCACCGAATCGAAATCTATTGCTCGGACTATCAAACCGTCGATCCCGATCTGGAGCCGATCAAGTGGGATCTCAAGGACCCGCAGCGTCAGACATTGTGGGGTGCACCGGCTCCCAAATCCTGGTTCGAACATGGTAGCCTGTTTGCCGGTGCGGAAGTGGCCGAGCCCGACTTGAAGGCACAGCCGATTATCGCGCCTTAAGCGTTACCCTTGAGAGCGGGCGAAAAACGCCCGCTCCTCATCAACGTTCGAAAGCGCGAGGAGTCCGTCATGAATTTGAAAGACGCAACATTGTTCCGGCAGGCCGCATTGGTCGGCGGCGAGTGGATCGAGGCCGATCCATCCAATGCGATCAAGGTCGACAACCCAGCAACGGGCGAGATCATCGGCCTCGTTCCCAATCTGGGCGCCGCCGAGACCAAGAAGGCGATTGCCGCAGCCGAAGCCGCGCAGAAGGAATGGGCCGGCCGCACCGCCAAGGAGCGCTCCGGCATCTTGCGCCGCTGGTTCGAGCTGATGATGGAAAATCAGGACGATCTCGGACGCATCCTGACGGCCGAACAGGGTAAGCCGCTGCCGGAAGCCAAGGGCGAGATCGCCTATGGCGCAAGCTTCGTCGAATGGTTTGCCGAGGCAGCCCGCCGCGTCTATGGCGACATCATTCCCGGCCATCAGAAGGACAAGCGCATTCTGGTCATGAAGCAGCCGATCGGCGTCGTCGCGGCGATCACGCCCTGGAATTTCCCGAATGCGATGATCACCCGCAAGGCCGGCCCGGCCTTTGCCGCCGGCTGCGCCATGGTGCTAAAGCCCGCCTCGCAGACGCCGTTTTCGGCGATTGCGATTGCGATCCTTGCCGAACGCGCCGGCCTGCCCAAAGGCCTTTTCAGCGTGCTGACAGGCTCGGCCCGTGCCATCGGCGGCGAGATGACCGCAAGCCCTGTCGTGCGCAAGCTCACCTTCACCGGCTCGACCGAAGTAGGCGCCGAGCTCTATAAGCAGAGCGCGCCGACCATCAAGAAACTCGGGCTGGAGCTCGGCGGCAACGCGCCCTTCATCGTGTTCGACGATGCCGATCTCGATGCCGCCGTTGAAGGCGCGATGATCGCCAAGTTCCGCAACAATGGCCAGACCTGCGTCTGCGCCAATCGTCTCTACGTGCAGGATGGCGTCTATGATGCCTTTGCCGAGAAGCTCTCCAAGGCTGTTGGTTCGCTGAAAACAGGCAATGGCTTCGACGAAGGCATCAATCTCGGCCCACTGATCGATGAGGCCGCCCTCGCCAAGGTCGAAGAGCATGTCGCCGATGCCCTTTCCAAGGGCGGCCGTATCGTTGCTGGCGGGCATCGCCATCAGCTCGGCGGACGCTTCTATGAGGCGACGGTGCTTGCCGACGTGACCCCTGCCATGGCCGTCGCCAAGGAAGAGACCTTCGGGCCGGTCGCTCCCCTCTTCCGCTTCAAGGACGAGGCCGATGTCATTGCACAGGCCAATGACACCGAGTTCGGCCTTGCCTCCTATTTCTATTCCAAGGATCTCGCGCGCGTCTTCCGCGTTGCCGAAGCCCTGGAATACGGCATGGTTGGCGTCAATACCGGCCTGATCTCGACGGCCGAAGCGCCGTTCGGCGGCGTCAAGCTTTCCGGCCTCGGCCGTGAGGGTTCGCGCTACGGCATCGAGGAATTCACCGAAATCAAATATGTCTGCCTCGGCGGCGTCGTCTGAGGTCAAGAGAAGGCCGTGAAAGCATGACCCATCCCAGATTCCTATCCTTTTCGAGAAACGGCCGTCATGGCTACGGGCTTGCGGTCGACGGCGGTGTCGTCGACCTCTCTGCGCGACATGGCGCGACATGGCCGACGCTGCGCGAAGTGATCGAGGCCGGTCGCCTCGTTGAACTTGCGGAGGAAGCCAAGACGTTGAAGCCGGATTTTACGCTCGACGAGGTTCGCTTCCAGATTCCCATTCCGGCGCCGGAAAAGATCATTTGCGTCGGGGTCAATTTCCCCGACCGCAATGAGGAATATAAGGATGGGCAGGCTGCCCCTTCCAATCCCTCGCTTTTCATCCGCTTTCCGCGGTCGTTCACCGGGCATGATCAGCCCCTGATCCGTCCACCGGAAAGCCCGCAGCTCGATTATGAAGGCGAGGTCGTCATCGTCATCGGCAAGGTTGGCCGCCGGATCACCGAGGCCGACGCCTTCTCTCATATCGCGGCCCTGTCGCTCTGCAACGAGGGCACGATCCGCGACTGGGTGCGTCACGCGAAATTCAACGTCACCCAGGGCAAGAACTTCGATAATACCGGCTCGATCGGTCCGTGGCTGATCCCCTTCACGGATGCGGCCCAGCTTGAAGACATAGTGCTCACGACCCGCGTCAATGGCGAAGTGCGCCAGAGCGACCGCACCAGCCGAATGATCTTCTCCTTCCGCAAGATCATCAACTACATCTCCACCTTCACTACGCTCGTTCCCGGCGACGTCATCGTCACGGGCACGCCGACGGGCGCCGGCGCCCGCTTCGATCCGCCGATCTGGCTAGAGCCGGGCGATGTCGTCGAGGTCGAAGCCGATGGCCTCGGCATCCTGAAAAATACCATTGCCGACGAGGTGCGCTGATGCTGTCGCAAGATGAAATCCAGGCTGCGGCCGAAAGCCTAGATCAAGCAGAGCGGACGCGCGTCCAGACCGGACTCCTCTCCCTCAAGCATCCCCAGATGACGATGGACGATTCCTATGCCGTTCAAGGCGCCTGGGTCAAAAAGAAGATCGCGAGCGGCCGCAAGCCGATCGGCTGGAAGATCGGGCTGACATCGAAGGCAATGCAATATGCCCTCAACATCAACATCCCGGATTCCGGCGTGCTCTTCGACGACATGGTCTTCGAAGACGGCGCGACCGTGCCGGCCGACCGCTTCATTCAGCCGCGCATCGAGGCCGAGATCGCCTTCGTCATGAAGGCGCCGCTCAAGGGCCCGAACGTTTCGATCTTCGATGTGCTGAATGCCACCGACTATGTGACACCGGCCCTTGAAATCCTCGACACGCGCATCCTTCGCGTCGATCCCGACACGAAAAAGGCGCGCACCATCGTCGATACCATCTCCGATAATGCCGCCAATGCCGGCATCGTCACCGGCGGCCGCGCCGTGCGGCCCGGTGAGATCGACATGCGCTGGATGGGTGCGATCGTCAGCCGCAATGCCGAGGTCGAGGAAACGGGCCTTGGCGCGGGCGTGCTCAACCAGCCCGCACGCGGCATCGCCTGGCTTGCCAATCGCCTATCGCAATATGGCGATGGCATCGAAGCCGGCCAGATCGTGCTTGCCGGTTCGTTCATCCGCCCGATCGAGGCGCGGCATGGCGATACGATCAACGCCGATTTTGGCCCTTACGGATCGGTCAGCCTGTTCTTTGCATGAAGGAGTGAACCATGCCGGCGCCCAAAAATCTCTTCAAACAGGCCCTGAAGGAAGAGCGGACGCAGATCGGCCTCTGGCAAGCGCTCGCTAATGCCTACACGGTCGAAATCTGCGCCGGCGCCGGCTACGACTGGTTGCTGCTTGATGCCGAGCATGCACCGAACGACGTGCCGCTTCTCGTCTCGCAGCTGCAGGCGATGAAGGGCGCGGCTAGCCATGCGGTGATCCGTCCGCCGATCGGCGAGACCTGGATCATCAAGCAGATGCTCGACATCGGCGCGCAGACCCTGCTCATCCCGATGGTCGACAGCAAAGAGATGGCCGAGACCATGGTCAAGGCTGTTCGGTACCCACCGCATGGCGTGCGCGGCGTCGGCGCAGCCCTTGCCCGCGCCTCCGCCTTCAACCGCATTCCGGACTACCTTGCTACGGCCAATGACGAGATCTGCTTGCTTCTGCAGGTGGAAAGCCGCGCCGGACTTGCGGCGCTCGACGACATCGCCTCGACCGAAGGAGTTGACGGCGTCTTTATCGGACCATCCGATCTCGCGGCCGACATGGGCTATCTCGGCAAGCCGGGTGCCCCTGAAGTGCAGGCAGAAGTCGAAAAGGCGCTCGCAAAAATCCAGTCGCATGGCAAGGCCGCCGGCATTTTGATCGGCGATCTCTCGCTGGCAAAACGCTATCTCGAGCTTGGCGCCACCTTCGTCGCGATCGGCAACGACGTCACCCTGCTTGCCAATGCCACGGTCAAGCTCCTTGACGATTTCAAGAAGGCGGATGCCGCCAAGCCGCCTCAAGACGTCAAGGTCTATTGAGCGCCGACGCCGCCCTCCCGGCATCGCTTGACCTTGCGCCTCATCACGCAGATTTCGGCGTAGACAAAGCCTTGTGCACGCTCAGTCAAAACGGACTGCACAGCTGGACGCGACGCCTCTGCAAGCATCGGTCATGATGAACCCGAAAGCGAAGAGGAGGGAACATGCGTTTCAAGAACAAGACCGCTCTGATTACCGGCGGCGGTACGGGCATCGGCGCGGCAGTTGCGCGCCGCATCCGGCAGGAGGGCGGCAATGTCGCGCTCATCGGCCGTCGTCCCGAGCCGCTGAGAAGTGTTGCCGATGAAATCGGCGCGACCATCGTCGCGGCCGATGCCGCCGATGGTGCAGCGATGAAGGGCGCCGTCGAGAAGGTTGTCGATATCTATGGCGGCCTCGACATTCTCATTGCCAATGCCGGCGGCCATGGCGTCGGGCCGACGGTCAGCATGTCGGACGAGACGTGGGATCTCGCCGTCCGTCTCAACCTCAACACCGCCTTCGTCAGCGCTCGCGAATCCCTACCGCATCTCATCAAGAACCAGGGAAATATCGTCGTTCTCGCCTCGATCGCCGGGCTTTTTGCCGGTCCGGATGCGGCTGGCTACGTCACGATGAAGCATGGCTGCATCGGGCTTGCGAAATCGCTGGCGCGCGATTACGGCCGCAAGGGCGTGCGCACCAACACCGTCTGCCCCGGCTGGGTCACGACCGCGATGGCGGACGAGCAGATGGAATTCATCGTCGAGAAGTACAAACTGAAGAGCATCGAGGAAGCCTATGCGCTCGTCACCAAGGACGTGCCGCTTGGCCGCCCCGCGACCGCCGAAGATGTCGCCAGTGCCGTCTGCTTCCTCGCCTCGGGCGAAGCATCGATGATCAACGGCGCGGTCCTGACCGTCGACGGCGGTGCCGGCACCGTCGACCTGCCGACACTGGCCTTTGTAGAATAACTGAGAGGAAGACCGATGAACCAGAATCCTAAGGACTGGAAAACCTATGACGAATTCGCCTATGGCATCGATACGAATCGACTGCCCGCAACGGAGGCTTTGACCGGCACGTCTCACAAGATCGCGTTCGACGACGGCCGCACCCTGGAGCTTGCCTTCGCCAAAGGCGAGGTCAAATGGTCGGATGCCAAGGACAGCGGAAACGATTTATCCGAGATGATCGAAGTCGCGCCGAAGACCTATTTCGTCGAGATCATCTTTGCCGGCCGGCCCAAGGAAGCCGAGACGCTGATCCTCAACACCGAAACGCGCCGCGTGCTTTCCATCTACTCCGTCGTTCGCGAGCTGAAGGATTCCGTCGGCGAGCCGCAGGTCGCGCAGATCTTCCGGCCGGGTGTCATTGAAGGTGGCGCCGCAAGCGGGCCGGTACCGCATGAGAGCCGTGACCTGATCGGGCTCAGGGCGCACTTCACTTATAGCCCCAACCACGTCTACGAGCACACCTATCTCTCCTCGCAGCGCTATGCCTGGCAATGCCTCGTCGGCGTGCAGCGCGGCCACGGCGATGTCGACCTCACCACCACCTACAAGTTCGACGACAATCTCTACATATTTACGTTCCGCGAGTTCAAGATCGCGGTCGCATCCACCTTCTTCTACAATTTCAACGACATGCGCTCGACCGGCAAGTTCCTCGGCATCACCGGCGACGGGCGCATCCAGAACAGCCCGGCCGGCGCCTTCATCCGCAAGGCCTCGATGACCTATTATCTGCCCGGCCAGGAACCAGTGTGAGGATCCCATGCGCAAAGCATTCGATATCGTAAAGGCGCATTACGACGCCAATGACCGCCGCGACATGGATGGCATGCTTGCCGACATCGCCCCCGATTGCCGCTGGACCGAGATGGACGGATTTCCCTGCGCCGGCACCTATGTCGGACCGCAGGAAATCTTCAAGAACGTCTTCCAGGCGCTCGGACAGGCCTTCGATGGATATACCTTCAAGCTCGAACGTCTGCTCGACGCCGGTGACGAGGTCGTTGGCGTGGGGGACTATAGCGGCACAAACAAGCAGACCGGGAAAGCCTTCAAGGCCCGCGTCGTGCATGTCTGGGGCGTTGCAGACGACAAGATCCGGCGTTTTGAGCAGTTCACCGATACGCTGAGAGTGGCTGAATCCATGCGATGAGCAATTGAGGCGGCTCGGCTCCGGCCGGGCCGCCTTGTCCGCCTAGGACATCCCGGCCTTGCGCCATTGCGACGGCGAAACGCCATAGCGATGGCGGAAGGCCCGCGAGAAATGCGCGCTGGAGGAAAAACCGAGTGCGAACGCGATCTCGGCTATTTCTCCGGCATGACCGCCGCCTTCCCGCAGCTTTGCCGCAGCCTTCTGCACACGCAGGTCCCATATGTAATCCGAGGGCGTCAAGCGCTCGACCTCAAATGCACGGTAGACGTAACGCACCGAGCAGCCCATACGGCGCGCGATCAAGGTGACGGTCAGGTCCGGCCGTTCGAGATTGATCTCGATGAAGTCCTTGATCCGGTGCAGCAGCACATAGAGTGGATTTGCGACAGGCCTTGCCTGCTGTAGGTCGGCACCAATCATGGTGCGCACGAGCCCGATCATGGTCTGGCCGACACTCAAGCGCCGGGCCTCGTCAAGATGATCGATCTCATGAATGGTCGAGTCCATCAGGGATAGAAGGATCCGGCACATTCCGTCCTGCTCGGCACGGGCCGTGAAGGGCTGCGCCAATCGTTCGACGACCGCATGAGGCAGCGCGTGGCGCGGCAATTGCAGCAGCAACTGGCGGACCGGCGTGCTGTTCGTCAGCATATAGGGGCGGCTTGGATCGTAGATGACGACTGCATTCCGCGAGACGGGCGCGCGCAAGCCGCCCTGCGTCAGCGAGGCGCTGCCCTCCGTCTGCACGATCAGCTTGATGGCGTCAGGATCTTCCGGCGCTGCCGTCACACAATCACCGAAGACGACATGCCGGTCCGCCTCCAGCCGCGTCAGCCGGCATGTGCCCAGCATGGCGGATATCATCCGGCTCTTTTCTTCATCCGCGGTGCCGAAATCGAGCCGGACATTGCCGAAGAGATCGCGCGCAAGCCCCGCGAACGCTCGGCCCCTGGCGCTGTCGACATGTCGGTGAAGTGCTGCGGCCATGATCGATGTCCTCAAGAGGTGAGATATTTCCTTCGCGTCAGCTTGCCAGATAGGCGCCGTGCAGAATGTCCGGCTGGGCCTTGAGCGTGGCGGCAGCGCCCGAAAAGACCAGGTGGCCGCGTTCCAACACGAGAGCCTGGTCCGCAAGATCGAGTGCAAGATTGGCGAACTGCTCGATCAACAAAACGCCGATGCCGCGCGCGGCGGCAATTTTCAATGCCTCGGCCAACCGCTTGACGACGGCCGGCGCCAGGCCGAGTGACAGCTCGTCGACGATCATGAAGCGCGGCTTGGCGACGAAGGCCTGCGCCATCGCCACCATCTGCTTCTGGCCGCCGGAAAGGTCCGATGCCGATTGGCGCCGACGCTCCAAAAGCTCGGGAAATATCTCATAGGCATGGGCCAGCCCTTCTAGCCGAGCCGCCGTCGATCCCTCCAGCGCGGCCACGAGAATATTGTCCTCGACGGAAAGCTGGCCGAGTACGCGATGTCCCTCCGGCACGAGCGCAAGCCCGGCGCGACGAATGCGGTCGGGCGAGAAGCCTTCGAGCGTGATACCGCCAAGACGTACCGAACCGCCGCATGGCAGGACGCCGGCCATAGCCATGACTGTGCTCGACTTGCCCGCCCCATTGGCGCCGAGAAGCGTCGTGATCTTCCCAGCCGCGACTGAAAAGGAAATGTCATGAATAACACGCTTGCCGCCGCGCTCGACGACGAGATTCTCGACGCTGATTTCCGACGTGGCGTCCATATCAGAACTCCCCTAGATAGGCGCGTCGCACATTGGGATCGGCCAGCACGGTCTGCGTCGGGCCGAGCGCCAGAAGCTTGCCGTAGTCGAGCACCATGGTTTCGCTGCACATGGAGCGGATGAGATCGACATCATGGTCGATGATCAGCACCTGTGCGCGGAACTCCGCCGGGATACGCAGCACCATTTCACGAAAAACCTTGCCCTCGTCTTCGGTCAGGCCGGCGGCTGGTTCATCGAGCAGGATAAGCTTCGGCTCGCCAACAACGCATTTTGCCAGCTCGACGAGACGGCGCTGGAAGAGATTGAGGGATTGGCCGAGCCGATCGGCAACCTCAGTGAGACCAACGAAGGCAAGCGCGTGCTCGACCGCAAAGGCATGATGCCCAGCGCCGACGACATGATCGGCGATCGCGGCAATATTGCCGGCAACCGTCAGATCCTCCACCACCTGCTCCGTCTGGAATGAGCGTCGCAAGCCCGCACGCACCCGCTGCAGCGGCATCATCGGCAGCAGAGGTCGCTCGCCGAGGGAAACCGAGCCCTGGATCGGTTTCACGAAGCCGGAGAGCACATTGAGCAACGTGGTCTTGCCTGCGCCATTCGGGCCGATGAGACCGGCGATAGGCGCCGTCAGCACGGCGCTGAGCTCGTTGATCGGCCTGATACCGCCGAACTGCACGATAAGATTGTCGATCTTGATCATCGCGCTTTCCCCCCGGAAAGTGCCGCATTCAACCAGGCGATCAGCGCAGATATTTGGCCGGCAATGCCCGTAGGCGCGGTCGCCAGCGCATGGAATAGGGCGACGCCGAAGATCCCGATCGTGACATAGCCGTCAATGCCGAGATCAGTGAGGAGGGCCGGCACGGCACGCAGCAGCAGGCCGGCGATGACGGCGCCGTACCAGTTGAAGACACCGCCGACGATGGCAAGTGCGAAGAGGTTGAGGCTCTCGAAGGCGCCGAAGGCACGCCCGTCGAGCTGACCGACATTGCCCGCGAGCAATCCACCTGCGAGACCGGCCAGAAAGCCGCTCAACGCGAAGGCCCAAGCCTTGTAGATCAGCACATTGACGCCGCTGGCAACCGCAACCGTCTCGCCCTTGCGGATCAGCGCCCACGCCCGTCCGGGACGGGCAAGTTTGTGCCATTGCGCGATCAGCAGGCCGATCGCTGCCACGACACAGACATAGAGGAAATAGGAGACTTCGCCATCGGCGATTGCCGGTCTTGCGAGCATGGCGCGGCCGGCACCATCCGCCCGACCCAGGAAGCCAGGACCGCCATCCGGAAAACCCCAGGCGCTGATAACGATCTGGAAGGCGCCCGCCAACATCAGCGTCACGAGCGCGAGATAAAGACCGCGCAGGCGCAAGGCGGGCACGCCGAACGCCAATCCCACCACAGAAGCGACGATACCGCCGGCAAGCAGACTAAGCTCAAAAGGCGGATGAAAGGCATGGCCGACGCGAAGCGTCACCCAGCCGCCGACGCCGACAAGCGCGAACTGGCAAAGCGAGACGAGACCGAGCTGACCATAGAGGATGGCAAGCCCGGCGACCGATAGAGAGAGTGCGACAGCGGAGGTTGCTGCAGAGAGCCAGAAGGAATTGGCAAGGCAGGCAACAACGATAGAAAAGATCGCCATCGTCACAGGCACATGAATAAGCTGCTTGGGCAGACGCACCATCGGTATGCCCTCGGCTGTTGGGGCGATTGTTTGCTCCTGAACGGTCATCGGTCCTTCAACGCGACTTTCGCGGTGCCTCCCAAGATAGTGACCGCGACAAGCGCGATGATGAAGGGTGCTGCTGCTCGATAGGGCGAGATCCAGGCGACGGGCGTCAGCACGGCCTCGGCGATGCCGATCAGTAAGCCGGCAACGGCCGTTTGCCAGAGCGACTGCAACTGGCCGAGGATCGCCGCGGCGATCGCCGGGATCACCAGCAAGGTGAGAAAGGTGCCTTGCAGCCGGACGAGATCAGCCAACAAAAGACCGGCAAAACCGGAGAAGATGCCGGTCATGATCCAGGCAGCGGTTTCCGTATAAAGGATGCGCACGCCGAGGACCGCGCTGAGATCGCGATCATTGGCAAGGGCGCGCATATCCAAGCCAAGGCGCGTGCGGGTCAGAAGCAGCGTGATGGCAATGACCATGACGACGGCGAGAATGATGGCGATGATACGCGTGAAGGTCAGGCGCACGGCAAAGAGAGAAACGAACATCTGGTCGGTCGGGAACTGCAGGCGGCGCGGCAGCTCACCCCAGATGACGCCCATGATCGCAATCAAAATCAGCGCCGGCGCCAGCGTCCCAACGGCGCGCACGACGATATCACGATGCGATAGCAGGGGGGCGAAGATCCGGCCATAGAGAAAGCTGATCACCGTCGAGACGGCAACGGCGGCGAGGATGGCGGCGGCAAGCGGCATCTTCCACTCCAGCAGTTGCCAGGCGCAGTGCGCACCGATCGCGCCGAAGGCACCGAATGCGAAGTTGAGAACGCCGGTCGCTCGAAACAGGACGACAAGACCGACGCCGGAGAGCGCATAGACTGCGCCGATGCCCAGGCCGGAA
>NZ_JBXSOO010000013.1:0-166481 GCF_057784515.1 Martinezella sp. CNPSo 3732 | reverse complement strand
ACGCTTTTCCTGGATTGCTTCAGGGATTTTGCCGGTGGCGGAAGACGAAGCGCGAATAGCCGAAGAAGCTGAACGCAGTCGCCGCCGCCGATGCAAGCGTCAGCGCGATGATCGGCCGCAATGACGGTTCGGTCATCAGCAGCGAGCTGAAGAGGGCATAGTTCAGCACGGCCGAGGTCAAGCCGACCGAACCGTAGCGAAAGCCCTCCGCCGCAAGCGAGCGGTTGGATCGGCCGAAGGTGAAGTTGCGGTTGAGTATCCACGTGGCAAGCAGCGCGCTCGGGATCGAGATGGCGCGGCCGACGAAGGGGCCGAAAGGCGTGAACCAGAGCAGGAGATGCAGCACGCCGGCATCGACCACGAAGCCGACACCGCCAGCGATCAGGAAGCGAAAGAGCTTCTTCATGCAGCCTTTGCCCTTTTCTTCCGGCTTGTCGGCTTATCAACCGCAGCCATGTAAACCTTACGGTCATCGCCGACCTCGCGCGACGACGGCTTGGCCAAGCTCATATAGTGGATGCGCAACTGTTCGGCGCGGGCGCGCGCCACGGAATCGAGGATGATACCGGCCGTGAATAGCATGAAGGCGATCATCGTCAACGCTACGGAAAGCACCCAGGTCGGCATGCGAGTTACCAGCCCGGTTTCGAAATACTCGATGAAGACCGGAATGGAGAAACCAATGCTGAGCTCCATGGCAACGGCGCTCAGGATGCCGAAGAAGGCGAAAGGCCGGGTTTCCTTCATCAGCATGGCGAACATCCAGAGGATCTTGCCACCGTCGCGGAAGGTGGAAAGCTTCGAATGCGAGCCTTCCGGCCGCCGTCCGTAATCAAGTTCCAGCTCGCTGACGGGCAGCTTCAGCCTGGAGGCATGCACCGACATTTCCGTCTCGATCTCGAAACCGCCCGACACGGCAGGGAAGCTCTTGACGAAGCGGCGCGAGAAGCAACGATAGCCGGAAAATATATCGGTGAAATCGGCGCCGAAGATGGTGCGATAGAGCCAATTGAAGATGCGATTGCCGAAGGCATGGCCTTGCCGGCCTGCATCGTTGCGAACGTTGCGGCGGGTGCCGACCACCATGTCGGATCCTTCCGTCAGCAACGTGCGGATTAGCTCTTCTCCGTCTTCGGAAGCGTAGGTGCCGTCGCCATCGGCCATCAGGTAGATGTCGGCTTCGATATCGGCGAACATGCGGCGCACCACATGTCCCTTGCCTTGCCGACGCTCGCGCACGACGGTCGCGCCGGCAAGCATGGCATGCAGCGCGGTGCCGTCGGTCGAATTATTGTCGTAGACATAGATCGCGGCCTGCGGCAGCGCCTTGCGGAAACCTCGCACGACCTCGCCGATCGTTGCGGCTTCATTGTAGCAGGGCAGGAGGACGGCGATGTTCAGCTTCTCATTCCACATGGTCTTGGCCGGTTGCTGCGCGTGAAGTCAAGTTGAGGCCCGATTGACGATCCGGACGAGAGCTTATCCCGTTGGCTGTTAATAAGACCCTATGGCTGCCTAATAAAAAAGGCGGGATGCCGGCGTTGCGAAAAACATTCTCGTGATGAAAGCGACTGAAGGCATCGGCTTTACTTTTTTTTGATCGGCAGCCGTTAGCGTATCACCGACTATCCTTCCAACATGAGGTCTATCGAGATGGCGCAGACGCTGGCATTGCCGACCGAGGCAGCCGGAATGGCAGAGAAGAAAGCGCCGCTACGCTGGTCTCATCCTGCCCTCGTTGCGTTCGTCTATGCCGTCGTCGTCATCGTCGCGCAGCTCATCATTCATCGCAACCTCGCAGACTATGTCGGGCCGGACAACGACGACGCCATGCGTCTCGTCGAAGTGCGCGATTTTCTCGCCGGCCAGGGCTGGTTCGACATGATGCAGTATCGTCTCGGCCTCGAAGGCGGCACACTCATGCATTGGTCGCGCTTCATCGATCTGCCCATCGCAAGCCTCATCCTCTTCTTCCGGATGTTCTTTTCACCCGAAGGCGCCGAGGCGGCGGCACTGACCGTCTGGCCGCTGATGCTTATCCTGCCGCTGATGGTCTTCATGGGCCTTGCAGGCCGCCGCATTGCCGGTCCGCAAGGCATGCATTTTTCATTGATCCTGACAGCGTTCTTCGTGCTGCTTTCGCCGCGTTTCGTGCCGGGATCCATTGATCACGACAATGTTCAGCTTGGCCTCGTCGCCCTTGCCGTCGCCATGTTGGTCGACGAAACCTACAGGCCTCGCAGCTTTGCGATCGCCGCCGTTGCGCTTGCCATCCAGCTCGGTATCGGGGCGGAGACGACGCCCTTTGTTGCCGTCGCCTGCATGTCGGTTGCCTGTTTGTGGGCCTGGAAAGGCGAAGTCTTCGCACCTGCCGCGAAAGTCTTTGCCCTGACGCTGACGGTTGCCGTCAGCGCTGCCTTCTTTTCGCTGGTGCCGCCGCGCTTCTATTCCATGGTCACGTGCGACAATCTTTCGCTGGGCTTTTATGGCATCACCAGCGCCGGCTGCGTCGGGCTTCTCCTGTCGTCTGTCTTTGCCAGCCGTCTCTCCCGGCCCTGGCGCATTGCAATTCTCGCGGTCAACGGTGCATTCGTGTTTGCGACGACTGCAGCACTTGCGCCGCAATGCCTGCGCAATCCGCTTGCCGATTTGGACCCCTTGCTGGTTGATCTGTGGCTCAGCAGAGTGACCGAGGCACAATCGATCTTTTCCGTCGCTCACAGGCAGCCCGATACGCTTGGCGCCTTCTATGCGACAGGCCTCCTGGCGATGCTCATCTGCGCGGTTCGTATCCTGCGGGGCAATCGCGCCAGCCTCCATGCGATGCTGATGGTTCTGATTGCGATCAATTGGATGATTACGCTGGTGCAGGTGCGCGGCGCAGAATTTGCCAACCTTTTGGCCATACCGCCATTGGCATTGGCGATCGCCGAGCTGCGCAAGGACTATATGGCCGATACCAGAAACCTTCGTTCCGTTCTGCTTTATGCAGTGACAATATTGGCTTCCGTTCCGCCTGTTTGGGCTGTGGGCGGTGCGCTTGCAAGCAAGGGGATCGTCAACGGATTTACCGTCGCGACCCCGGCCAAAGCGGAGGAGACTGCCAATTGCGCCTCCAGGGAGGCCTTGGCGCCGATTGCGACGCTTGAGCCTGCGGTCGTCGCGGCCACCTCAAACATGGGCGCGCCGATTTTGCGCTTCACGCCGCACCGCACCCTTTCCGGTCCCTATCATCGCGATCCCGAGGGGATGCTGGCCGAGCTGCATATCGGCCTTGCGGACCCGCAACGGGCAGAGGCGCTTCTGCGGGAGGCAAAGGTGACGATTGTCGCCTTCTGCAAGGATGATCCGCAGGTGGAAATCATGAGTGAGCGGGCGCCCAAAGGATTTTATGCGCAGCTCAGCGCCGGGCGTGTACCCGTTTATCTGGAGCCCATTGCAGCGTCGACGACATCGGATGTGCAGTTCTTTCGGTTCAAGCCACAGAATTGAGTTGGAGCGCTTCAGCTCCTCCTGGATTCTTTGAGCCGCTCCTGACGTTGCTTTTAGGCGCGGCGATGTTCCACCATGTCGATGGTGACGAGATAGCCAATGAAACCGAGATTATAGCCGCCAAGCGCGATGAACAGCGTCGTCAGCGGCGGCGGAACGATCGATGTGGCGACGGCGGCCATGAAAGCGATGCTCACGAGTGCCACGCCGAGCAGCGCGCCGATCGTCGAGCGCTGCAGGCCGGCGGCTATTCCGATGATCGTGGCGGTCGCGAATATCATCGCTCCATGTCCTCTTTACCAAGAATCAGTTTGCACAGGTTTACGCACGGATGGCTAAGAAAGCCTTTGTCAGCAGGGTTAACGCTTGATGAAGCAATAGGCTCCGCGACCTTTGTGAGACATGCAAGGAGGCGGAAGCACCTCAACTATGCACACAATCCTGTCTTTCGATCGATTCAGACTTAAGCGGTATGCAGCAGGCTCCGCATTTGCCGCGACATCGGGTAGAAGGAGGACATGAGCAGCTTTTTTGAGAATGATTCGCCTTCGAACCTGACGGAATACTCCGTCTCGGAACTGTCCGGATCGATCAAGCGCACGGTCGAGAATGCATTCGACCAGGTGCGCGTGCGCGGGGAAATCTCCGGCTATCGCGGACCGCATTCCTCGGGTCATGCCTATTTCTCGCTGAAGGATGATCGCGCGCGCATCGACGCGGTGATCTGGAAAGGCACATTTTCCAAGCTGAAATTTCGCCCTGAAGAGGGAATGGAAGTCATTGCAACAGGCAAGGTGACGACCTTCCCGGGCTCGTCGAAATACCAGATCGTCATCGAGACACTGGAGCCTGCCGGGGCGGGCGCCTTGATGGCATTGCTGGAAGAGCGCAAGCGCAAACTCGGCGCCGAAGGACTTTTCGATCCCGAGCGCAAGCGCAGGCTGCCCTTCATGCCCAAGGTGATCGGCGTGGTCACTTCACCGACCGGCGCCGTCATACGAGATATCCTGCATCGCATCTCCGATCGTTTCCCCGTGCACGTCCTCGTCTGGCCGGTGAAGGTGCAGGGGGAGGGCTCCGGCGACGAGGTGGCGAACGCCATACGCGGCTTCAACGAATTTGCGCCTGGCGGCCCGATCCCGCGCCCGGACGTCCTGATTGTCGCGCGCGGCGGCGGCAGTCTCGAGGATCTCTGGAGTTTCAACGATGAGGCTGTCGTCCGCGCCGCTGCCGCCAGCGATATCCCTCTGATCTCGGCCGTCGGCCACGAGACCGATTGGACCTTGATCGACTACGCCGCCGACGTGCGCGCTCCGACGCCAACGGGTGCGGCGGAAATGGCCGTGCCGGTGAAGGCTGAGCTGGAAGCGCAGCTTGCAAGCCTCGCTGCCCGGCTGCAGGGCGGGGTAAGCAGGCAGATGGATCAACGCCGACAAGCTGTTCGGGCGCTGCTGCGCGCGCTGCCTTCGCTCGACCAGATCCTGGCTCTGCCGCGTCGCCGCTTCGATGAAGCCGCCGCCGGCCTTGGCCGTGGATTGGAGCTGAACACGCTGAACAAGCGACGCTCCTTCGAGCGCACGGCGTCGCAGCTGCGGCCGGATATCCTGTCGAACCGGATCGCCGAGCGCCGCCAGCAATTGGGCGAACGGATGACCCGCGCCGAGCGGACCATCGAGCGCATGCTCGACCGGTCCCGCGCCCGCATCGAACGGGCTGATGCCGTCTTCGCAACGCTGCCATCGCGCCTGGAGGCGCAGACAGGGAGGGCGCGCGACCGCCTCGGCAATCTCGTCCGCCACGCCGATACCGCCATCCGCCATCAGCTGACCCGCGCCCGCAGCGAGCTTACGGCGCAGGAGCGCATTCTGCAGTCGCTCTCCTACAAGAATGTTCTGAAACGCGGCTATGCCGTTGTGCGCGACGAGGATGACCGCCCGGTTTCGCTGGCGGCAGCCCTTTCGACGGGTGCCGCGATCTCGATCGAGTTTGCGGACGGCCGCATCGGGGCCATGACCGGCGATGATGCCTCCCCACCGTCTTCATCCCCTCCGCCGTCAGGCACTGCCCTTTCCAAGAAGCGTGTCACCAAACCGGCAGAGCCTGCCGCTCCACCGAAGCAGGGAAGCCTCTTCTGATGCGCATCCTGCTGGTGCTGGCCCATCCGCTGGCCGACAGTTTTGCCGCCGCGGTGGCCACGCTCGCTCACGAGACGCTCGTCGCCGGTGGCCATGAGGTCGATCTGCTTGACCTCTATCGCGAGGGCTTCGATCCGCGTCTGTCCGAAGCCGAGCGGCGCGGCTATTTCGACCAGCCCTACGATACCTCCGGCGTCGACGTCATCGTCGCACGGCTGCGTCAGGCAGAGGGACTGATCCTCGTCTTTCCGCAATGGTGGTTCAATTTTCCGGCGATCCTCAAGGGCTTCTTCGATCGCGCCTTTGCGCCTGGTGTCGCCTTCACCCACGATGCCGCCGGCGGGCGTATCGTGCCGAAGCTCACCAATATCCGCCTGTTCTGGGCGCTGACGACGACCGGCTCGCCTTGGTGGATCGTGCATCTCTACATGGGCAATCCGGTGCGGCGCCTATTGAAGCGCGGCATCGCCGCCTTCTGCGCCAAGCGGCTGAATTTTCGCATGCTGGCGCTCCACGACATGGACCGTGTGACCGAAGCCGGACGCAAGGCGCATCTCGAACGCGTCAGGCGAGCGCTGTCGACGATTTGATCTCACGATTTCCGAAAAAATATGCCGCGGCAGAGATACCGCGGCATGATCGCATTCGAATATCTGAACTTGGTTATGCCCACTCGCCCTTGCGCATAACCGGCACGCGCGAGCCATCGGCATTGATACCGTCGATATCGACCTTGTCGGAGCCGATCATCCAGTCGATATGGATCAGGCTGGAATTGCCGCCCTGCGCCTTGATCTGTTCCTGGCTGAGCGTGGCGCCATCGATGAAGCACTTGGAATAGCACTGGCCGAGCGCGATGTGGCAGGAGGCATTTTCGTCGAAGAGCGTGTTGTAGAACAGGATACCGCTTGCCGATATCGGCGAGGAATGCGGCACCAGCGCCACTTCGCCGAGCCGGCGGGCGCCTTCGTCGGTGTCGAGCACCTTGTTCAGCACTTCCTCGCCGCGCGTTGCCTTGGCCTCGATGATCCGGCCGCCTTCGAAGCGTACCTGGATATTGTCGATGAGGGTGCCCTGATGCGACAGCGGCTTGGTGGAGGAAACATGGCCTTCGACGCGCAGCGCATGCGGCGTGGTGAAGACCTCTTCCGTCGGAATGTTCGGGTTGCAGGTGATGCCGTTCTTGGCGGTGGAAGCGCCGCCATGCCATTCGTGGCCGTCTGCCAAGCCCACGGTTAGGTCCGTGCCCGGCCCCTGGAAATGCAGGGCGGAAAAACGCTGGCCGTGCATCCAGGCCGAGCGCTTATGCAGATTGGCATTGTGCTCGGCCCAGGCCGCGATCGGATCTTCGACATCGACGCGCGAAGCCGAGAAGATCGCCTTGGCGAGCTTGGCAACCGCGATTGCCTCCGGGTCGTTCGGGAAGACGAGTTTTGCCCAGGAGGGGTTCGGGTAGGAGACGATGTTCCAGTTGGTGTCGAAATTAGAGATCTTTTCGAGCGCCGGCTTGTAGGCGGCAGAATTGGCGCGGTTGGCGCGCGCGACCTTGTTGGGGTCTTGGTTGGACAGCAGCATCGGATTGTCGCCGGCAATGGCGAGGCGCGCCGTGTTGTTCGAGAAGGCCTTGGCCATGCCTTCGTAGAGCCATGTCGCGGCTCGGTCGAAGCTCGCATCCTGGCCGTATTCGTAGCGGGCGAGCGTCGTCTCTTCGTCGGAATAGAAGGTCGAGACGAGGCCGGCGCCGGCCTTGTAGGCTTCGCGCGTGATCAGCCGAACCAGGGGCATCGCTGCGACCGGCGCTGTCATCAGCAGATCCTGGCCTGCCTGCAGCTGCAACCCGACCCTTACGGCTACTTCCGCGAGCTTCTCCAGCTTGGCGTGATCGACGGGATGATGGTTG
The DNA here is from genome assembly GCF_057784515.1 of Martinezella sp. CNPSo 3732. Lineage (NCBI taxonomy): Bacteria > Pseudomonadati > Pseudomonadota > Alphaproteobacteria > Hyphomicrobiales > Rhizobiaceae > Martinezella > Martinezella sp. CNPSo 3732. The sequence continues at coordinate 158,954 of NZ_JBXSOO010000013.1, read as the reverse complement.
GGGATGGCTGACGTCATGACAAAACCTGCTTGGCTGATATCGAAGATGGTCTGAAGACTTAGACCGGTTTGCGGCGAAATTGAAGGCGCTTTGTCCGATCTTGCAGATCGTCAGGCAATCAGCGGCGCAGCTTTGGCTTTGAGAGCAGCCAAGGCATCCTGAGGGCTAAGGCGCACTTGCAGCCCACGCTGGCCGCCATTGATATAGACATAAGCCTCGGTCATCGCCTGCGCCTCGATCGCCGTCGGAACGATCTTTTTCTGGCCGAAGGGGCTGATGCCGCCGACATGATAGCCCGTCAGGCGCTCGGCATCGGCAGGCTTCATCATGGCAGCAGATTTGCCGCCGAAAGCCGCGGCGAGCTTCTTCATGCTGACTTCGTGATCAGAGGGCACGACGGCACAGACCGGCTTGCCATCCACCTCCGCCATCAGCGTCTTCAGCACGCGATGGGGCTCTTCGCCCAAGGCCTCTGCGGCCTGCAGGCCGACACGCTCCGCATTCGGATCGTAATCATAGGCATGCACGGTGAAGGCGACCTTCGCCTGGGTCAGCACTTGCGTGGCGCGGGTGGTTTTCGACATGAGGATAATATTTCCGGTCGTGCGGCTTTAAGTGCGTCGGGAATGAGCGCGATCGAGCTTTTCGAGAATGTCCAAACCGCGCGTTCTGTCGCCCTTGGCTGCCCTGAGCCGAAACCGCGTCTCGGCATCGAATTCCGTGAGCGCCTTTGTAGTCAGTTCTTCGAAATGCTTATTGAGACTTGTCCCGCGAGAGGCGGCAAGGGCCTTTAGCCGTTCGTGCTGATCGTTTGGAAGGCGAATTGTCAGCGTGCTCATGTCAAAGCTTCCTCCGAATAAGGAACTCACCTGCTGTATGAATTTCCAGCTGCGGAAACGAGGGGCGATTATGCTTTGCCGAATGCAGCCGCATAAATATCCGGCTTGAAGCCGATCAGCAATTTGCCGTCAGCCTCCAGCATCGGGCGCTTGATCATCGAGGGCTGCGCCATCATCAGCTGAATGGCCTTGTCCTTCGAAAGATCGGTGCGATCCGCTTCCGGCAGCGCCTTGAAGGTGGTGCCGGCGCGGTTGAGGACGACTTCCCAGCCGGCTTCCGTCGTCCAGCGCTCCAGATGATCCCGATCGATGCCGACGGCCTTGTAGTCGTGGAAATCATAGGCAATGCCATGGCTTTCGAGCCAGGTGCGGGCCTTCTTCATCGTGTCGCAGTTCTTGATGCCGTAAATCGTAATCGTCATGGCGAATCCGTCTTTTGCTGTCGGATAGCGCATAGCATGCGAATAAAGGCGGATGAAAGCCGCTCGAATGGGGAAGCGGTTCTCTCGCCCGTTGCAGTTGCCAGCAATAATCGCATAAATATGCAGCATGCATATTTATGACGCGGGTTGGAGCATGGCGACGGACAAGGAAATATTGCGGCTGGAAAACCTCTTTGGCGCCATGAGTCTTGCTCTGGTGGACAAGATGGAAAAGGCCTTTGTCGATGAAACCGGCCTTGGTCCAAGCGCGACGGCCGCAATCGTTCAAATCGGGACCGAACCGGGGCTGACGATCGAGACCCTACGCCGAATGATCGCGCTTTCCCATTCCGCCACGGTGCGCCTGGTCGATCAGCTGGTGGCGTCCGGTCTCGTGCTGCGTGCCGGCGGCGTCGAGGGTGACAAGCGTGCCCGCGCACTGCAATTGACGGAGAACGGCCGCCTCCTCTTTGACAGAAGCCTCTCCGCCCGCCGGGCCGTCATCCATCGGGCTTTTGACGTGTTAGGCCCAGAGGAGAGGGGACAGTTTGGCCACTTGGTCGAAAAGCTGCTACCGGCCTTGGTCGATCTCGGCGATGACCAAGACGTGGTCTGCCGCGTTTGCGATCAGGGCGCCTGCGACCAGGATCGCTGCCCGATTGCCTTCATGACATAGGCCCGGGATAGAGGTCTTGACATCTTCATCATATATATGCACACTGCATACATATATTTCGAAGGACGATAGTTGCTGCCTTCGATGATCTGAACATTGCCTGCATCAATTCGATCGGAGGCATGATCGTGATGGAAAATCGTTCAATTCTTGCCCGGCTAATGGGTATCTGTCGTGCTGCTCTTGCAAGCGCGCCATATCGCATTGGCCGTTTCGGCATTCTTCTCAGGGAATCAGCAGCGATCGCCTTCACCATGCGCTGCAAGGTGATCGATCGCCGCTAGAGGAAATCAATCCTCAAGTGTTCCCGGCTTGCGGGCAACGGAGCTTGCTCTGTCCGAACCGATCTTCATCAGATCGCCGCGCCGGCGCACCAGCCGGTCCGATACGCGGGTGACGATCAGACCTGCCTGCGGCGCGCGGATATCGATGGCGCCGTCCGGCATGCCCGGGGCGGTGATGATGGTCGCCAGCAGATCGCCTTCCTCCACCCGTTCGCCGATATTGCGATGGAAGAGCACTGTGCCCGCCTGCGGCGCACGGATCATCTCGACATTGTCGAGCGGCACGGCCGGTCCGCTAAAGGTGCCGGGCGCGACGCTGTCGTCCTGTACCGCGCCGCGTGCGGCCAGGAAGCGCCAGAGCCCTTCGGCATCGTTCTTTGCCATCTCGGGATAGACATCGCGGGTGCCGCGCAATTCCACCGTGACTGAAAGCTTGCCCGGCAGCCTTGCCTTCTTTTCCCCCGGCACTTCGTATTTCCAGGCGAAGCTGACGGCCTCCTCGAAGGCCGAGCTTTCGCCATCCGACAGCAGCACGGCGTCCATCTTGAGTGCCGCGGCAAGATCGGCGGCTTCGGGCCAGAATGCCTCGTCGATATAGGCATATTGCAGGGATTCGTCATCGCAATGGAGGTCGATCACCAGATCGGCACCGAGCGCCATATGGATCAGCTGGCGCTTCAGCCGGTCGACCGCGGAATAGCGTTCCAGATTTTCGATCAGGAGATCGCGGTCGCGCAGCGAGATCAGTGGAAAGTCGCGGTTGAAATTGGTGCGCGAGCCCAGGTCGAAACGGCCCTGCATCTCACCGAAATGCGATTGCGCCGCGCCGATCGGATTGGCATGCGGCACGACGATGATATCGCTCAGAATGGACCCATCGGTTTCCGCTTTCCGAAGCCGCTCGCAAAGGAAATGCACGAGCGCCGTGCCCGGCAGTTCGCCCGCATGCAATGCAGCCTGGATGTAGATCTTCGGCGCGTCGGCACCGTTGCCGGAAAAATGCAGGACGGGCAGCCGCCAGGCGATCCCCGGAGTGTCGCCTTCGATGACGATTTCGGTGATGTTCATGGGCGGGCCTCCTGCTGATGATAATCAGAGACCCATATCAAGCCTTAACGGCAGCCTGCAACCGTTTGTCGCCACATGCGAAAATCAGAACCGGGGACAAACGGCGCCAAAACAGCTTTCAGCGGCCGCTATTCCTGCGCAGGCAGAAGCTCAGGATCAAGCTGAGCAGCACCGCACCGACGCCGAAGGAGAAGGGGGCGGCATAGCCGAAATGATCGGCAAAGAGGCCGGCGATCGGGCCGGTGCTCCCAAGCGACACGTCGAGAAAGATCGAATAGAGCCCGAGCGCGACACCGCGGTTCTGCGGCGGGATGCGCTCCATGGCTTCGTTGCCAAGCGCCGGGAAAACCGGCGCGAAACCGGCGCCGGCCAGCGCCGCGCCGATGATGGCAACGGTGGGAGATGGCGCAAAGGCAAGCGCCGCCAGGCCGATGATCTCGATAACGAGCGAAATGCGCACCAGCGGCAGGCCGCCGAAGCGTGCGACTGCCTGCGCAAGACCCAGTCGCACACCCATGAAAGCAAGGCCGAAAGCGCTGAGCGCAAAGGATGCGCCTTCCCAGCCGCGGCTATGGAAGAATAGCGCGACGAAGGCCATGACAACGCCGAAGCCGCTGGAGGCAAGCGCGAGCGCGATGCCGTATGGTGCAACGCGGCTCAGCACCTGGCCCGTGCCGATGCCCTTTTCCTTGACGCCCGGAACCGGCGGCCGCGTTTGCGCTAGCATGAAGCCGGCAACCGCAAGGATGATGGTGACGACGCCGATGGCGAAGAAGCCATATTGCCCCTGCAGCCATGCGCCGAAGGGGGCGGCGAGGGCAATGCCGCCGTAGGTGGCGATGCCGTTCCAGGAGATGATGCGGACGGTTTCACGTGACCCCATCAGGCCGATCGCCCAGGTGATCGCCGCCGTACTCACCCAGCTCTCGCCGATGCCGAGCGCCAGTCGGCCCGCAAGCAGAAGAGCAAGGCTCGCTGCCGGGACTTGGATCGCAAAAGTGGAAGCGATGGTGAGTGCGCCCGACAGACCATAGGCCAGGAAGCCCAGGAAGACCGAACGGCGTGGCCCGTATTGATCGCAGAGCCGGCCGACATGGGCGCGGCTGACGATGGTCGCCACATATTGCGCGCTGACGGCGATGCCGGCCCATACGACGCCGAAGCCGAGGCTGCTGTCGACATAGGTCGGCAGAACCGCAAGCGGCAATCCGATGGCAAGGTAGCCGAAGAATGTCAGCGCGACGATCGAGATGAGAGACAGGGTCGAAGCGGACCGGATGGTCTGGGAAGCAGTGTTCACGGGATATCGCCTGCGGGCACCGGCAGCGGTGTCCATGCTGTTTGCCACGAAGGAGCGGGATTCGTATCGGATAGCAGTGACGGCGAAGGCCTGACAGCCGTGCGTCGCCATAGGGTATGGCTATCGGGGAAAGCAGGCAAGGTCAACGAATTGCTGCCTTGCAGCAAAAGCCATTGACGGGATGAATTGATTGTGCGTGGGGATCGTCCGTGGGGTGTGCCTTTGCCGCACCCCATTCTCCCCGAAGGGAGAATGGGCAAAAGGCATCACATCGTCAGTATGACGCTGGCCGTCGTTCGTCCCGCTTCGAGGTCTGCATGGGCTCTGGCGGCATCCTTCAACTCGTATTCCGCGCCGATCGAGTTGACGAGCCCGGCCTGGAGCGCCGCCATCAGCGCCATGGCGCCTTGGTGGTAGAGTTCGGGATCGTTGGCGTAAGCCAATACGCTCGGGCGCGACAAGCCGATCACACGGGGCGCGGTCAGCTCTTCTATCTTGATCGGCGGAATGGGTCCGGCGACCTGTCCGAGGCTGGCGACCATGCCGAAGGGGCGCACCGCAGCAAGCGTCTGCGACAACATGGTCCCGCCGATCCCGTCGACGGCGAGATGCACGCCATAGCCATCGGCAATGCGGCGCGTTTCCTCGACCCAATTCGCGGATGTATGCAGGAGAACTGCGTCCGCACCCGCTTCATGGGCGATGTCGACCTTGGCTTCGGATCCCACGGTAGCTATGACGTTCGCGCCGATCGTCTTAGCAAGGCGTGTGACGAGCTGGCCGAGCCCGCCGGCGCCCGCATGCACCAGCACCCACTCGTCCGCCTTCACGGGATAGGTCTTTTGCAGCACCATCTGCGCCGTCAGTCCGCGCAGCATCGTGCTGCCGGCAACCCGCTCGCTAACACCATCGGGTAATTTCACCAGGCGGCTGGCAGGCAACGTGCGCACCTCGGCATAGCTGCCGATTGGATGGCCGATATAGGCAACGCGGTCGCCCACCTTCAACTCGCCGACATCGGCGCCAAGCGCTTCGATAATGCCTGCGCCCTCGAAACCGAGCACATTGTGACCGGGTTGCAGCGGGTAAAGCCCGGAACGGACATAGATGTCGACGAAGTTGACGCCGGAGACGCTTTGGCGGATTCGTGCCTGGCCGGGGCCGGGTTCGATAGCGGGCAGATCGACGGCTTTCAGGGCTTCGGGGCCGCCGGGGCTGGTAATGGCGATTGCTAGGGGCATGGAAAATCTCCTTTCGGGCGATTTTTGATCACAAATCGTCATGGGAATAAATTCGGTATGAACTCACCATATCTGTGCAATAATGCACCGATGATCGACTGGCAGGACCTTCACCATTTCGCCGCTCTCGCTCGAACCGGCTCCCTCTCTGCGGCGGCGCGCGAGTTGGGTGTCGACCACGCAACGGTCGGCAGGCGCATTGCGGCGTTGGAGCGGGCGCTCGACCTGCGCCTCATCGACCGGCGGCCACGCACCTCGCCCTTGACGGCTGATGGCCGCGCCATCGCCGAACTGGTGGCAAGTATGGAGGAAAATGTCGAGGCGATCAGACGCTATTCGAAAAGTGCGGTGTCCGGGCTTTCCGCTGCAGTCAAGGTCAGCGCACCGCCATCGATCGCCGCCCATCTCCTGGCGCCGAAAGCCGCGCTGTTTCATTCCCATCATCCGAATATCACGCTGACCATTGCCGGCATTGCACGCAGCGTCGCGCTCAATTACGGCGAGGCCGACATCGCCCTGCGCATGACCAGGCCGGAGGAAAGCGATCTCTTGGTACGGCGTATCGGCGCCATGCGCTTCGGTCTCTATGCGATCCCGCCCGTGGCGCAAACGCCGGAGGAGGACTGGGCGTTCATCGGCTATGATGCGGCGATGGAGCATCTGACCCAGCAGACCTGGCTTCGCAGTCTGCTGAACGGTCGTCCGATCGTCTTCCGCGCCTCCGATGTTTTCGGCCAGCTCGAGGCTGCTCGTGCCGGACTGGGAGTCGTGGCGCTTCCGAGATTTCTGGGCGATCGCGAGGCAGGATTGGTGCGCCTGCCGGCGGAGATCCCGTCACCGACGCGCGACCTCTGGCTCGTCACCTATCCCGATCTCCGCCGCTCGCCCGCCATCCGGGCGGTTATGGACTTCGTTGCGGATGTCGTCGGTCAAAGCTGCCCGTTACGGGGCGCCGTGGATAGCGCCGCATAAGCCCAAATTCCAACTCGCATTTTTCTGTTGCGGCCCTAGGGCGAATCTCTATCCATACATGGATGGGCCACACTTACGGTCGGTGATCGATGACGAAGCTGGGCAGTTGGTTCGTGGTAGATAGGGCGGATCTGGTCGCCGGCATCTCGGTTGCCGGACTGATGCTACCGGAAGCGGTCGCTTACGCCGGCATCGCCGGCCTGCCGCCGCATCGTGCGATCCTCGCCGGCATCGCCGGATGTCTCGTCTATGCCATATTCGGCCGCAGCCGCTTTGCCGTCGTCTCCCCCACATCCTCATCTGCTGCCATTTTGGCCGCCACCTTGGCGGTGATGCCGGGTGATGCCACGGTCAAGGCGGCTCTTGCGACGGTTGCCGTGGCGCTCGCCGGCATTCTCTTCGTCATCGCCGGTACCTTGCGCCTTGGCGGCATCACCGGTTTCATCTCGCGGCCGGTCCTGCGCGGCTTCGCGCTCGGGCTGGCGATCACCATCATCCTGCATCAGCTGCCGATCCTCGTCGGCGTGCCCGTGCAGGGCTCGAATATCCTGACCTACGCCGCTGCACTCTTCGGCGCTATCCTCCAGTGGAATCCGATCAGCGTCGCCGTCGGCATCGTCGCGCTGGCGGCATTGCTGCTCTTGAAGCGATTGCCGGGCATTCCCGGCGCTTTCCTCGTGCTCGCCGCAGGCATCTTCGCCTCCTATCTGTTCGGCCTGGAAGGCCATGGCGTCAAGCTGGTCGGCCCCATTGAGATCCTGCCGCAATGGCCGTCGCTGCCGGATGCCGGTTGGGCCGCCTATTCGCGGCTGGTGCAGTTCACCGTGCCGCTCGTCCTTATCCTCTTTGCCGAGTCCTGGGGAACGATGCGAGCCTTGGCACTTCGGTATGGCGAGACGCTGGAGGTCAATCGCGAGCTTGGTGCGCTGGGCGCTGCCAATCTCGCCAGCGCCGTCGTTCAGGGCATGCCGGTTGGCGCAGGTTTTTCGGCCGGCTTCGCCAGCGAGGCGGCGGGAGCTAAGACGCGGGCGACGACCGTTTTCGCTGCAATCGGCCTGGCGATCCTGATTGCCTGTGCCGGACCGCTGGTGGCGCTTCTGCCGGAACCGGTGCTGGCCGCCGTCGTGATCGCGGCTCTGACTCATGCGCTCGACCCCAGCCCAATCCTGCGGCTGCGCCGCCTGCATCGCGATTTCTACGTGGCACTGGGCGCTGCGGTCGGCGTGCTTGCTTTCGGCGTCCTCAATGGCATGCTGCTGGCAATCGCCCTCTCGCTTGCCGCCATGATGCATCGCTTGGCATCCCCGTATATTGCCCGTTTGGGACGGCTCAACAACAGCCATGACTTCGTCGATGTCAGCAGGCATGACGATGCCGCCGAGATACCGGGCATTGCCATCTGGCGTCCCGGCGAAACCCTGTTTTTCGGCAACGCCGATACGATCTTCGGCGAGATATTGTCCGGCAGCCGCAAGGAAGGCCGGTTGCGGGCAGCTATTCTCAGCCTGGAAGAAAGCTCCGATATCGACAGCACGGCGATGGACGCCTTGATGGAGTTCGACAGCGCAATGCAGCGAGCCGGGCTCCGCCTGCAGTTTGCCCGGGTGCATGACCGAGTTCGCGATCTCATGACGGTCGCCGGCATTGCCGACGTCGACAAACGCTGCAGCTTCAGCGTCGATGATGCCGTGGTGGCTGTGATAGCGACAGTTGAAGCTGTTCCGAAACCGTAAGCGCCAGACTTAGAACCCGGATTTAGAACAATGGCCAATGCCAGACATGGCCATGTTCGCCGTCACCTTGAAAGCTGTTGACCAGCGTGAACGTTTTGACCGTCCAAGCGATCGGCGCTTCCAAAATCACTTCGGGAAGAATGTGGTTGCAATAAAATAGCGTCATGTGGGGTTGGAACGACCCAGATATGTTGCTTTCAAAGCCCATGCTTTGCATTGCAGCATCCAGTTCCCGACGAAGTGTCGTTAGCCCTTCGTTTCCATCCCTGCACCAGAGCACATATTGACGGTTGTTGCCGTTGCCGAATGTGCCTGCCCGATCGAATATCAAGGGAAACGATTTTAAGCAGATGGTTGAGCCGGCCTCCAACGCAGCGAAGGTGGCTTCCTCCTGTGAGCGAGCGACGATGTCGATGGGATAGACGGTGGCATGATAAAGATCATGCTTTCTCGCTGTGCGTATCAACCCGTTTCGCCGACTTTGGCCTACGGTCATTTCAGCAGCCAATTTAGCGGTTTCCGGGTCCGGTAAAGCGGCAAAGTAGAGTGCTTGCCGGCGCTTTGGCGGGCTTTTGCCCGCGCGATTAATGGGCGGTTTGCCGAGATTGAATGACAACTGATCGGCGTGCTGCATGGCTTCATTCAAAGCCGGTGTGGCTCTGCCTCCTTTTGTTTTCCGATCTCCAAAGCATATGCCTCAACGGCCATGATTTCAAGAACAAAACAAGAACATTGAGGGCGGCGACATCCCTCGTTTCAAAAAGCGATCGAATAAAAGGACAGCCTGATCTGTTCATTCCAGGTTCGGGCCTGCGTGCCCAATCTCACCTAAAGGAACCACGATCATGTTCACCAGATCAGTCTTTGCGGCCGTTATTTTCGCTCTCATCGGCCTTGGTATTGCTTCCTGCTCCACGTCGGGAGATCACAATTCCGGCGGCGGCATGACGCTGAACGCGCCTCCGACTGGCGGCGGATATTGATCCTGTTCTGTCAATCGCCCTGAAGCCATTCGGCCGCCGTCAAAACGGTGGCACTTGTCGATCTTTGCAAGAATCGGGTTGAATTCGAGGCTTCCGAGGACGATTTTCATGACAAGTGGAACACGGGAGCTTTCGTCATGAACGAGACAAGGCAGAATTACCTGATCTTCGAAACCGCCGGCGGCTTCTGCGGCATCGCCTGGAATGATGTCGGCGTGCTGCGCTTTCAATTGCCGACCAAGGATGCTGGCGCGACAGAACGCCTGCTTCTGCGGCGTTTGCCAAACGCGCAGCCCGGCACGCCGAGCACGGAGATTGCGGGAGTGGTCGCCAAGGTGAAGCGCTATTTTGCCGGTGAGGAGATCGACTTTTCCGACGTTACGCTCGACCTCGGCGAGCAGGATGCTTTTTTCAAGCAGATCTACGATGCCGCCCGGCAGGTCGGCTGGGGTCACACGACAACCTATGGAACCTTGGCCAAGCAGCTTGGCGCAGGGCCGGAAGCCGCGCGCGATGTCGGGCAGGCCATGGCGAAGAACCCGGTGGCGCTGATCATCCCCTGCCACCGCGTCCTGGCCGCGGGCGGAAAGATCGGCGGCTTTTCCGCGCCGGGCGGCTCCAACTCCAAGGCTCGCATGCTGGAGCTGGAAGGTGTCCAACTGGCGCCGCCGAAGCCGGTGCAGCAATCGCTGGCGTTTTGAGCCAGACGATCGGGTGTGCGGCTAAAGCTGGCCGTCCTATTCCTTTGGCGCCTGACGGGCGCGGGAAAACAGCAGCGTCTGCTTGTCATTGAGGCGCATCGGCTTCGGATCGCCATAGCCGGCTTTTTCGGCAACACGAATCGAGGCCGCATTGTCGGGCGAGATCAGGCAGACGCTGCGGTCAAATCGCGGCTGCTGGTCGAGCCAGCCGACGGCCGCCGCAAGGGCCTCCGTGGCAAAGCCCTTGCCATGCGCCCACGCGGCCAGTGCCCAGCCGGCCTCCGGAATACCCCTGATCGGCGGTTCCATCACCCTGTGAAAGTCGGCAAAGCCGAGATCGCCGACATAGCGGCCGGAGGATTTCTCGCGGATTGCCCAATAACCATGCCCGAGCAGCGGCCAGAGACCATGATAGGACAGCATTCGCATCCATGACTCCCTGGACGTGGAGACCACATTGCCGAAAATATGCCTCACGACCAGAGGATCGCTCCACATGCCCGCAAGCGGCTCGAAGTCATCGAGCGTATGTCCCGTCAGTATAAGCCGTTCGGTTTCCAGTCGCGGCGGGGAAAGCGTTACTTCCATAAAGGCAGACCTTTGATTTAGCTTCGGGCACTCTGCTGCAGGCGTTCCGCAAGCGCATCCAGATCGGGCAGGAACCAGACTTCACGGCCTCTATTGGATTCATACACGAAATCGCGCAGGGCGTTACTGGCCGCGATCCATCCGGAGATGTCGCCGACGATGACGAGCTGCGAGCGATAGTTGACGAATTTCTGGATGATCGCGCCGGCGATGCGGGTCGAGAGCCGGAAAAACTCCTCGCTCAGCCGTGATGTCGGAACGACCACCAGCTGGGCTTCAGCGTCCCATGCAGCGCTGATCCAGTCATTCACGTCCCTCTCGCTGGCGAGGAGCGGGCCGTTGTCATCGCCGATGACGATTTTTTGGCCGGAGAATTCTTTGACTGTGTACATGCTGGTTCGACTTGCCCGCTATTGAAATAGGAATTTTCGCCATTCCGCATGAATGGTGAGGACAGCTATCATGTAGCGCATGCCGTTCCCAGACCAACAAGATGCAATCCCTGCGCTCCGCCGAGGTTGGAAGCCAGTTGCCGGAAAGGCGTAGCACCGCGACGACCGGGACGCCGCCTTCGGCCTTTCACCGGAAAATGTGTATTTTGCACCTTTACAAGCCGGGCCTGCTTCAATTAAGTGTATTATGCACATATATGGAGCGAACGCCATGCCATCCAGAGTCCTCGTCATCATCGGCAGTGTCAGGCCGAACCGCATATGCCCCGCGGTCGCCGAATGGGTGACCTCGGTCGGGCGTGAACTCCTGTCGGCCGAATTCGAGATCGTCGATTTGCGTGATTGGCCTCTGCCGATGGACGCCGAGCCCGGCATACCGGCCACGGGTGATTATCGCACCGATCTCACCAAGGCCTGGAGCGAAAAGATCACAAGCGGCGATGCCTTCGTCTTCGTCAGCCCGCAATATAATTGGGGCTATCCGGCCGTATTGAAGAACGCGCTCGATCATCTCTATCGGGAATGGGCAGGCAAGCCGGCGATGATCGTCACCTATGGCGGCCATGGCGGCGCCAAATGCGCAGCCCAGCTTCATGAGGTACTGACCGGATTGAAGATGAAGCCCACCGAAACCATGCCCGGCTTTACCCTGTCGCACAGCCGCATCGAAGCGAATGCCGGCGAGGTGGACCCGGCGACGGAATTTGCCGAGGGGCGACCCATGCTTGAACAGGCTTTTGGCGAGTTGGGCCGCGTCTGAGCGCGCGATCCCTGCGGCGTCGATTGTCCCGATCGATCGATGGAGCATGACGGATTGGAGCCGCTCGCCTATTATATCGCATTGCAGAAAGCCGGCGTCCCCACGGAAATGCATCTATATGCGCAAGGCAGCCACGCCTTCGGTCTTCGTCCCAAAAAGTTTCCCATCAGTCATTGGCCGGCGCTGGCGGAACGGTGGTTGCACACGATCGGCGTGCTCGATCCGCAAAAGCATGACTGATCGCGATGACAGTCCGGCGTGAGTGATCGCCGACCGGCAAGCGTCGGCTATTGGAGGAGATCCCGTTCGCGTTCGACCGCCAGCTTTACCTCGCGATAATGTTCCGTCAGTTTCGCCAGATCGAAAGCCCGGTTGAGGCCGCTCGGATTGGGTAGGACCCAGATCGAGGCGCCGGCAAATGCCTCCGGTTGCCTGCCCCATCCGATATCGGCCCGCAGACTGATGGCCGCATAGGCTGCCTTGCCGAGAAATGCCAGATTTGCCGGCGCAAGCCGCCTGATTTTCTCTTCGAGCACGGGAGCGGCGGCAATGTAATCGCTCTTCTTCAGCTCGCTGGCGCTTTTCGTCGGGCGGGAGACTGCCGATGTCAGGCCGAGGCCATATTGCAGCATCTCGCGCTCTTCCTCCGCTCGCAGCAGGCGGGGAGTAAAGCCGGCAAGGTGCAAGACTCGCCAGAAGCGGTTGCTGCGGTTGGAAAAATTATGCCCGTCGCGATGTGCGGTAAGCGCAGGATTCAATCCGCAGAAGATCACGGAAAGGTGCGGTGCCAGGATTTCGGCGAGCTCAGCCGCCGGTGCCGTGTTCTCTATCCCATTACTCAGCCCTTCGGCCGGAGCATCGTCTTGCACATTAAACGTCCGTGCGCGAGAGGAGGCGAAGGCTTTGCGGAAAGCCGCGTCCGTCATCCTTGACCGATAGATCGTGCGGCTTGTCGCGGACTTCGTTGATGAAGTAGCCCATGAAGCCTTATAAGCAAGCAATTGCGTTGGAAATAGACCCTGCCATTCACCGCGATCGGGATGGGTCCTAACGCTTTGTTTTAATGTGTTTTGGAACTAAAGGTCGTGCAAGACCGTTTATCTCTGACTTTGACACGACGCTGACGTCGTGCCCGGCCGGCTGGGTAAGCGGCGCTTTTGAGGAGTGTCTTAATATGAGGATTTCATCTGGATTTCGTTCGGTCGCGGTTGCCGCTATTGCTGCTGCGGGAATTGGCTTCGCCGGCGCCGCTCATGCCGATAGCGGCACGATCCGCTTTTCCGTCTACAAGGCGGCTTTCTTCGTCGGCGGCTCCGGAGGCGAGGGCACGCTCACCTTCCATGGTCGCAAATATCCCATCTCGATCGGCGGCATCTCGGGCGGCCTCGCCTTTGGCGCCTCCAAGACCTATTTCCAGGGCACAGTGCGCAACATTCGCCGCGCCCGGGATGTAGGCGGCGTCTACGGCGCTGCCGGCGGTGGCGGCGCGGTAGGCAAAGGCGCGCAGGTGATCGTCATGACCAATGATAAGGGCGCGAAACTCGAGCTCACGGGCCGGCAAGTTGGCTTGCAGGTCAACGCCGATATCAGCGGCCTGAGCATCACGGTGAAGTAAAAGCTGCCGCTTGATCGATGATTTTCCCGGCGGGCCTGATTGCCAAACGAAGTGATCAGGCCCTTTTTCGTGAAAGCCGCGAAGGAAGCGCCGCTATCCTTATTCCCACTCGATTGTTCCAAACCTAGCTAGGTCATTGATCTATATTGGTTTTTCTGCCTATGACGCCGGAAGCCGACCCTCGGCAGTCAAAACCTTACGATGTTGATTTTAAAGAGAAAATCGTCGGCGAAAAATTTCTGCGATTTTGCCATCTGTCGACGTCAATCGCCCGCTGAGCACCGATCTGGCGTTCCACAGCACCGCTCGTGGCACCTCAAAAAGTACCGTCACTCGAGCCATATCATGCTTAGTCACGCAGCGCCATGAAGCTGTGGCCGGCTGCTTTGCCAGCGATCGAATTCCAAGGCAACGGGACACTAGATTGCCCAGGAGCGACCGACCGAGACGACTACGGCGATCTTGGTGTTTCTCCGGGGACCTTGAATCATCCCCGGACCGCTCATCATGCACTCGCGTTCACGAGGTGGTCCGATACGGTTGAGATGAACGCACGAAGACGCTGAAGACGTCGTAGGTCCCGGTGATATCCCATCCAGATGTCTCGCGCCGGCGGCGGCATCGGCAGTTCCAGTCTGCGGATACCCGCGATCTGATCGCCGACCACGCGGGGCAGGACGGCGATCCCGACGCCTTGCCGACACATGCGCCCCTGGACGTTGCGGTTGTTCGATCGCAGAACAGGTCTCGCGTTGGGGAAGCTCTCGATGAGCCAAGCGATATCGGGGAACTGCCCGGTCGACGTATCGTGGGTGATCAGCCGGAAACCGGTTCCGTCGCCATATTTGGGATCGGGCGACTCCTCTGCAACGTAAACGCCGTATTCGAGCCTGAAGAGCCGCCGCTGAACGACATCGGCGGTGTTGAACGGAACGATACGAAAAGCGACGTCGGCCTCCCGCTGGGCAAGGTTGAACAGGCGCGTGCCGGTCAGGATCTCCACGTCGACATTGGGATAGGCGTTGGAGAAATCCGCCAGGATCGGAGGCAGTACATAGGCCCCGAACCAGTCCGCTGATGAAACGCGCAGACTGCCTTTGAGATTTTGCTCCTGGCCCGCAAGCCGGCGCTCCATGGCCAGCGCGCCCTCTTCCATCTGCTCCGCCAGCGCGATGATCCCGTGGCCCTCTTCGGTCAGGACAAGACCGTCGGCGGTCCGTTGGAAGAGCGTGTGACCGATCGCCTGCTCAAGTGCGCGCAGTCGCCTGCCGACGGTCGGATGGCTTGTCTGAAGGGAACGCGCGGCGCCGCCGAGCGTGCCGGATCGCGCAACAGCAAGAAAGATTCTGACGTCACTCCATTCCATCTTAGCCCCCCACAAAACTGAACGCTGAGAATACATTTTTGTCACTTAAAGAACAAATCTAAGCACCTAGATTTCCACTATCGGTCCATTGGACCATCGCTCGTGTATCACCTCATGTCATTCGGAAGGATCGGCAAATGTCTCTTAAGTCTCTCTATCTCGGTGCTGCGGCTCTTGCAGTGGTGTTCGGCGCGCCCTCCGCTTTCGCGCAGCCGGCTCAAAATGTGATTTTGGTCCATGGGGCGTTGGTCGACGGCAGCGGCTGGAGGGGCGTTTATGAGCGTCTGGTCGCCAAGGGCTTGAAAGTCACGGTCGTTCAGGAACCGAACACTTCGCTGGCGGATGACGTTCAGGCGGTTCACCGCGCTATCGAGCAGCAAAGTGGGCCGGTCGTCCTCGTTGGCCACAGCTATGGTGGTCAGATCATCACCGAAGCTGGCGTCGACCCGAAGGTTTCGGCACTTGTCTATGTCGCGGCCATCGTCCCGGATGTTGGCGAGGGCGTAGGCGATCTGTTTGAGACGTGGCCGAGTCCGACCGCGGACGCGTTCAAGCCGACTTCTGACGGCTTCCTGCTGTTCGATCCCGCAAAGTTCCGGGCAGGATTCGCCGCTGACCTGTCCAAGGCCGAGACGGATTTCATGACTGACTCGCAGGTGCCGGTTTCGGCAAAGATCCTCGGAACCAAGACGCAGCACGCAGCCTGGAAGACCAAGCCGAGCTACGGCATCGTGGCCGGGCTGGACATGGCTGTCAGCGCCGAGGCAGAGCGGTCTATGTACAAGCGGGCAAGTGCGAAGGTCACCGAGGTGCCCGGTGCCAGCCATGCGGTTTATATCTCGCATCCGCGCGAAGTCGCCGACGTCATCGCCGAAGCAGCGAGCAAATGAAGCCGATGCTCTGATGGTCAGGCTCAGGGCTGCGGATGTTTCGTGACATGCGCCGAAGCCACCCCCTGTGGCGGCATCGCGGCCGGCCAACTCATCGGCGCGGGTCTCGGTCTGACGATCGCCCGGCGGCCGGGTCCGACCCTGCGCCCAGCTCTCATCCGAACAACAGGAGATAGAACATGCAGATCGGATTTATCGGTCTCGGCAGTATGGGCTCGGCGATGGCCTTAAACCTAGTGAATGCAGGCCATGATGTTCGGGCCTGGAACCGTAGCAAGGTCGCCCAGGATAGTGTCCCCGGGGTGACGCTTGTCGAATTCGCGGCGGATGCATTCCAGGCCGACGCAGTCTTTACGATGCTGTCCGACGACGCTGCCATTCGCGAGGTGATCCTCGATGCCGGCCTGCTCGAAAGCGCGCAACCAGGGCTGACCCATGTTGTCACATCGACGATTTCGGTCGCCTTCGTACGAGAACTGGAGCTGCTGCACGACGAGGCTGGCCTTGGCTATGTGTCCGCACCGGTTCTCGGCCGACCCAACGTAGCGGCGAGCGGCCAGCTTAACATCCTGGCGGCCGGGAAGGCCGATGCAATTGCCGCCATCGAGCCGCTGCTCGCTCCCCTCGGCAAAAAGGTCTGGAAGTTGGGGGAGAACCCTGCTCGGGCGAATGCGGCGAAGCTTGCCTGCAACATGATGATCGCCATGGCCATCGAGGCGATGGCTGAGGGTGTCGTGCTGACCGAGAGCGTCGGCCTCGACCGTGCGGATTTCTTTGAACTCATCCTGGGCACCCTGTTCTCGGGCCGCGCCTATGAGAGCTACAGCGCGCAGATCACGGAACGATCATTCGAGCCCGGTTTCAAGGCCAAGCTCGCCCTCAAGGACATGCGCCTGGCGACCGAGGCCAGCAACGATATCGGACGCATGCTCCCGATGCTCGAAGCTGTCCGCGAGGGGCTCGGCAAAGCCGTCTCGGCGGGCCACGGCGAGAAAGACTGGTCGATCATGGCCGACATGACGGTTCGTGGCCGCAACAGCTTGGCGTCGTCTGAAAACAACTCGGAGAAAAAGTAATGAAAACTTGGCTCATCACAGGCTGCTCGAGCGGCTTCGGCCGGCGGCTCGCGCTCGCTGCGGCGCAGCGCGGCGATCGGGTCATCGCAACGGCCCGCAATGTCAACGCGATTGAGGAAATGGCTGAGCCTTTCGGCGGCCGCATGATCACTTTGCCACTCGACGTGACCGATACGGGGGCAGCTCAGGCAGCGGTCGCAAAGGCGGTCGAGACCTTTGGCGGGTTTGACGTACTCGTGAACAATGCCGGCTACGGACTGTTCGGCGCGATCGAGGAAGGCACGCCCGAGGAATATCGGCCGATGTTCGAGGTGAACGTCTTCGGTCTGGTCGAAACCACCAGAGCCGCTCTGCCTGTCCTGCGACGTTCGGGCGGCACGATCGTAAATATGTCGTCCGGCGCGGGCATCGCGGGCGGCGGCGGCGGAGGTTATTACAACGCCGCCAAATTCGCCGTGGAAGGGATTTCCGAAGCGCTGGCCGGCGAGCTGGAGCCGTTCGGCATCCGCGTGCTGATCGTCGAGCCTGGTCCGTTTCGCACCGATTTTCTTGGTCGTTCGATTACGATGGCGGCCAACGAGATACCGGAATACGCCGCGAGCTCGCGCAAGCGCTATCGCGAAACCAACAACGGCAGTCAGGCGGGTGATCCCGACAAGGCGATCGCGGTGATCCTGCAAGCAGTCGATGCCGATGACGCCCCGCTTCATCTGCCGCTCGGCCCGATCGCGCACGCGATCGCCGAGCGAAAGCTGGCTGCCTTCCGCAGCGATATCGATGCCTGGCGCGACATCACCATCGCCACCGATTTCAACCAGCCCTGAGCGCTGGCCGCGAACTCCGTTTGAACGCCAACATCTGACTGGAAAGTGATCATGATCGCAACTTTGAAGGGGTTTACCCAGCAGCTGGTGCCGGTGAATGGCATCAAGATCAACGCCGTCACGGGAGGCTCCGGTCCACCGATCCTTCTGCTTCACGGCTGGCCGGAAACGTGGTGGGAATGGCACCATGTGATCCCGCTGCTCGCCGAGCATTTCAGTGTTGTGGCCATGGATCTGCGCGGTGCGGGTTTTTCCGACTGCCCGCTTGACGGCTATGACAAGGCCACGATGGCGCATGACGCGCACGAGGTCATGGTTGCCCTGGGGCATGAACGCTACGCCGTGTGCGGCCATGACATAGGTGGAATGGTAGCGTTGCCGCAGGCCGCTATCTATCGAGAGGCTGTTACCCACCTGGCCGTCCTCGATGTTCCGCTTCCCGGCTGGACGCTATGGGAGGCGACGACTGCGAAGATCTGGCACTTCAGCTTCCATATGAACCGGGATCTACCGGAGCGCCTGATCCATGGCCGTGAATATGATTATGTTTCGGCCTTCATGGCTGAGCGGTTCTACGATCACAGCACCTTCAATCCGGCGGACATCGAGATCTACGCGAAAGCAATGGCTCTTCCTGGCCGCACGCGCGGCGGCATGGAATGGTATCGTACCCTCGCTGCCGACCATGCGGCCGCGCTCGAGTACAAGAAGCAACCGCTCGATATACCGGTGTTAGGTCTCGGCGGGGATCAGCGCTTCGGTGCGCATATGGTCCCGATGCTCAAGGAGTTCGCCAGCAATGTGACGGGCGGCTCGATTGCGCGGTGCAGCCACTATGTCGCTGACGAGCGGCCGGATGAGGTAGCGGCAGCTCTGATCGATTTCCTAAAGGCCAATTAAAATTCTGAACCGCCCCGTCCCGGTCGAATTACGACATCGCAGGCGAGTTGCGCCGGCACCTATCGCGTTCGATCGATTAAATAAGAAAGGAAAACTGTCATGACCGCACCCGTCATTCGCGGCGTCAATCATATCGGCATCACGGTACCCGACATCGAAGCAGCAAAATCGTTCCTGGTGGAAGCTTTCGGCGGCCAGGTGATCTACCAGTCCTTCGGACCGCAGGATCCACCGCGGCAGGGACCCGAATTCGAGCGGGCCACGGGTGCTTTCCCCGGAACGGTCGTGCACGCGCAGGCGATGGTCAAAATCGGAACCGGACCTGACATCGAGCTCTTTGAAATGCACGGCTCCGAACAAGCCCAGCCGGTTCGAGCGAGCGACTTCGGCATTACCCACTTCGGTGTCTACACCGACGATATCGACGCATCAGTAGAGCGCTTCGAAAAGGCTGGAGGCACGTCTCTTACCGCGCCGCGCGCTATTCCCTACGCAACCGAAAAAGGTCCTGGAAACAAGGTCTGCTATTGCCGCATGCCATGGGGCACGACGATTGAGTTTATCACCACGCCGGATCGCATGGCCTACCATGACCAGACGAACCTGCGCAGGTGGCAGGACGACGACTGAGTAGGGCGCGAAGAAAAGACCCGCATCGGTTAAGTCGCGGCGATGCCGCCGCTATCGGACGGTTCAACGAGTGCGCAGTCGCGATGGATCGACCGCGCCGGCGGTCCGCCCATCCGGGTGAGCCTGACCTTCGTCCGCGCGCGCTTGATACAACTCACTATGAATCCCTTACTCCCACTCAATTGTTTGAATCTAGTTAGCGGTTGATATAACTAGGTTTTTCATTCGTTTGCCGTGCAAAAAGCCGACCCACGGGCTGTCAAACCGCTGCAGTTTTGATTTCAAAGGGAAAAATAGCACGAACATTTTCTGTGCGGTTTCAGCATCTATCGAAGCCGATCGCCTTTCCGGACCCACTGATCGACCAAAGACGCCCCTCAGGAAGCGGAGACCCCTTAGCGGCAGCGGCGGAATAGTCAGAGCCAGCGGCGAACCTCGGCCTTGTAGCGCCGGTAGTCATCGCCGAACTTCGCCTCGAGATAGCGCTCCTCACGGGCGATCACCTGCGTCTGGATTGCGATCAGCACCAACGGGAGCAACGCCAAGGCGATCGGCGCGTCGAAGCCGATCGCGAGGCCTGCATAGATGAGCGCCATGCCGAGATACATGGGATTGCGGGTCCACCGATAAGGACCTTTCGTTGCGATGAGGGTCGTCGGCTGCGACGGCCGAACGTTGGTGCCCAGCCGCTGGAACAGCCCCGCCGCCGCAAGCATCACCGCCGCGCCGGCAACGAACAGCGGCGCGCCTGCCGCGATCAGCAACCGCCAGTCGATGCCGACGGAGCGCAGGGTGACGAACCGCTCCGCCGCCAGCCCCAACAGCAGCGCTCCCAGATAGATGAAGGGTGGAGGGAAGCGCACACCCGCGCTGTCCGATTCTACGGCCATGTTCATCTCCAATCTGTGCTCTCAAGTCAGCATCGACTGCTGGGCGAAGATGCCCGCCATCGTGCCTTGCCATGATGCCGTGGTCACTGAGGGGATCATGGGGTTGGTGAGGTCGCCCGCGGCGTAGATGCCGGGCATGCTGGTTTCGCGGCGCTCATCAACCTTGAGGACGATGCCAAGGGGCGTAGCGGTCGTGGCGAGGTCCAGTGATTCATGCAGGCCGGCGGACGGCTTGTTGCGCGGATGCGCGAACAGAATGTCGACAGCGACATCACGGCCGGAATCGAGCTTGAGGGTGGGATTACTGCCGCCATGACGGATGATTTCAGTGATCCGGCCATCGACGATAGGTGTGTTGCGACGCTCCAGATCGGCCCGGATATCGGTCGGGATGTCGTGACCATCGGCGAAGACCGTCAACCGGTCGGTCCAATCGTGGAACAGCCTGACCTGATTGTGCGACTGCGGGCCGGACCAGACGAGGCCCCAATGCTGGCCGGCGACTTCAAAGCCGTCGCAATAGGGACAGGGCACGATGGACGTGCCCCAGCCTTCGGCAAAGCCCGGCACATCAGGCATTTGGTCCGTAATGCCATAGCTCAGGATCACGCGGCGCGCCCCAAGGCTTTCGCCATCGCCAGTTAGCACCGAGAAATTGTCGATCGTGCCGGAGACGCTGTCGGCCCGAGCGTTGACCAGACTGATCGCAGGATAACGCGCCAACTGCCGGCGCGCTTCGGCCAGAATGTCCAGTGGCGGCTTGTGATCGTGACCAAGCATACCATGCGAGTGGCCGGCGAAGCGGTTGCGCGGCAGGCCGGTGTCGAGAACGGTGACCTTGCGGCGGGCACGACCGAGTTGCAGGGCGGCGGCAAGGCCAGCAAAGCTGCCGCCGATAATGATGACGTCATCCATGGTGATGGCTCCGTGTTGCGGATGGAGGGGGGTGCTGAGTCTGCCGCGCAATATCGTCCAGCGACACGCATTCGATATCGGTGGGCGGCCAAGGCAATCCTGATTTGGAGGACACGATGAAATCCACTCTTGGAATTTATGAAACTGCGTAGTATCGTAATTCATGAATAACGATACCGTCAAGGACTGTAATTGAGATGACCGAAAATAGTCGAGGCCGGCGTGGCCGGCCCGCCAATGAGGCGCTTGGCCAAACCATTGTCGACACCGCAGGCGAACTCTTTGCAGAATTGGGTTTTCAAGCGACGACCTTGGACAAGGTCGCCCAGCGAGCGAAGATATCCAAGCTCAGCATTTACAGGCACTTCGAGAACAAGGAGGCGCTGTTTGGCGCGGCCTTCGCGGCCCGCTGCCAGCAGTTAATCCCACAGGCGCTTTTTGAAGGCGTCGATGGCTCGGCCGAGGATCAGCTTATGGCGGTGGGATCATCGCTGCTTCGCACGCTGCTGCGCCCAGACGTCCGCAACGTCGAAGCCATGGTCATGGCCGATACGCCGAACCAAAAGTCGTTGAGCAAGGTCCATTACGAAGCCGGCCCCGCCCATATCGTCACCCAAATCGAGACCCTGTTACGTCAGTTGCACGCGAGGGCGGTCCTGAACGTGCCAGATCCTCTCCGGTCCGCCCGCTTGTTTGCCGCACTTTTCAAAGGCTCCGATCTTCTGATTATTGCACGCTTCGATGAGGCGGGAGCAGAGAACGATGACGAAATCGAATCCTATTGCCGATCGGCCGTCGCCATGTTCATCGCCGCCCACGGTGGCAGCGACCATGCGGGCGGATAGTCTAGACGAAGCCGCGAAGCAGGACGGCAAGCAATCAAGAACATCCGCTTTTTTGGGCAACGCCATTCAAGCACAGCCCAAATGGATGAAACAGGCACGGCAGCGAAAATTGGCGCTTAGACTGCGCGATCACCACCGTTACCCCCGTCACTCCCACTCGATCGTGCCGGGCGGCTTCGAGGTGACGTCGTAGACAACGCGGTTGATACCGCGGACTTCATTGATGATGCGGGTCGCGGCGCGGCCGAGGAATTCCATGTCGTAGTGATAGAAATCCGCCGTCATGCCGTCGACGGAGGTGACGGCGCGCAGCGCACAGACGAATTCGTAGGTGCGGCCGTCGCCCATGACGCCGACGGTCTGGACTGGCAGCAGCACGGCGAAGGCCTGCCAGATCGCGTCGTAGAGACCGGCCTTGCGGATTTCATCGAGATAGATGGCATCGGCTTCGCGCAGGATTTCCAGCTTCTCGCGGGTAATGCCGCCGGGGCAGCGGATGGCGAGGCCGGGGCCCGGGAAGGGATGGCGGCCGATGAAGCTGTCGGGCAGGCCGAGCTCCTTGCCGAGTGCGCGCACTTCGTCCTTGAAGAGTTCGCGTAGCGGCTCGACGAGCTGCATCTTCATGCGCTCCGGCAGGCCGCCGA
This sequence comes from Martinezella sp. CNPSo 3732, assembly GCF_057784515.1. NCBI lineage: Bacteria > Pseudomonadati > Pseudomonadota > Alphaproteobacteria > Hyphomicrobiales > Rhizobiaceae > Martinezella > Martinezella sp. CNPSo 3732. Next base: position 136,340 of record NZ_JBXSOO010000013.1, on the reverse strand, counting down.
CATTGTGGTGCGACTTGATGGTGACTGAGGGACCGCCGGTGAAGGAAACGCTCTCAATGACATCAGGATAAAGCGTGCCTTGGCCGAGGAAATCGGCACCGCCGAGCTTCTTGGCTTCCTCCTCGAAGGTTTCGATGAAGAGCCGGCCGATGATCTTGCGCTTAGTTTCTGGGTCGGAAACACCCTCAAGCTCGCCAATGAAGCGGTCGGAAGCATCGACATGGATCAGATGCAGATTGTAGTGCTCGCGGAACATGGCGACGACACCCGCCGCCTCGTCCTTGCGCATCAGGCCGTGGTCGACGAGAATGCAGGTCAGCTGGTCGCCGACCGCTTCGTGGATCAAAAGCGCGGCGACGGAGGAATCGACGCCGCCGGAGAGCGCACAGATGACGCGCTTGTCGCCGACCTGATCGCGGATCGCCTGCACCGCCTTGGCGCGATAGGCCGACATCGACCAGTCGCCCTTGATGCCGGCGATGTTATGGATGAAGTTGCCGATCAGCTTGGCGCCATCGGGCGTATGCACGACTTCCGGATGGAACTGCACGCCGTAATATTTGCGCTTCTCGTCGGCGATAAAGGCGTAAGGTGCGTTCGAGGACGTCGCGACCACTTCGAAACCTTCCGGCAGCGCGGTGACGCGGTCGCCGTGGCTCATCCATACCTGATGGCGCGAACCGTTCGACCACAGCCCTTCGAAGAGGGCGCAGTCCTTGTCGACTTCGAGGAAGGCGCGGCCGAATTCGCGATGGTGACCGCTCTCGACCTTGCCGCCGAGCTGCATGCACATGGTCTGCTGACCGTAGCAGATGCCGAAGACCGGGATGCCGCTGTCGAAGATGATCTGCGGCGCCCGCGGCGAACCTTCGTCCACGGTCGAGGCCGGACTGCCTGACAGGATCACGGCTTTCGGCTGTAACCGCTTGAAGCCGGCTTCGGCGGATTGGAAGGGAACGATTTCGCAATAGACGCCCGCTTCGCGCACACGCCGTGCGATGAGCTGCGTCACCTGGCTGCCAAAATCGACGATGAGAACGGTATCTGGATGTGCTGTCTGGGTCATGGCGAGCCTTTAATGAAAAGCGCTTTCCCTGGCAATCGGGCAAATCACGCAAGCGCCGATTTTATTGTCTCGATTGTCCTTACTTTGCTTAGTTTCCGGTTCCTCAGAACCAGAATACGCCGTCTTCCAACGCCGTAAACAGCCCATCGACGGCATAGGAGAGTTTGCGGTCGATCACATGCAGATACTCCGTCCAGTCGGAAATGTGCTGCAGATCGACCTTTCCGTCGGAAATGCCCCGCAGGCCGATCAGCGGCAGACCATAGGTCTGGCAGGCGCGCAGCACCGCGAAGGTTTCCATGTCGACCATATCAGTGCCGATGCGCTCATAGGCTTCCGAGCCCGAGACGATATTGGCGCCGGTCGAAAGGCTGCCCTCGGCAATGGTCGGGATGCGCAGCGGCAGCTCGATCGTCGCCGGCAGATCGAGGAAAGGCGTGCGGCCCTTTTCGAAGCCAAGGGGCGAAGCATCCATGTCGCGGTAGGAAACGGAGGTGACCTGGTAGACCTCCGTCTGTTCCAGCTTGGCGGAGCCGGCCGAGCCGAGCGACACCACGAGATCAGGAAGATCGCCCTGAGCTTCGAGCTGCGCGAAGGCGCGGGTGAGCGCGATGGCCGCCTCCACGGGGCCTACGCCCGTCATCAGCGGATCGATGCGCGAGCGCAGGAAGGGTCCATATTCGGCCTCGGCGGCCATGACGAACAGGATCGATTTGCCCGATACCCGCTTCAGTTCGAATTTCATCCGCTAATTCCCTCTCTGCCCCGGATGACCATCATCGTTCCGGTCATCGAGGCAATCAGCTTGGCCGGTCCGTCGCCGATGGCATAGCCGCGGCCGTCGGCGACGATGATCGTCGTGCCAGGCTTGGTGACGTCGCCACGAAACAGGAAGCGCTCGCCGCGCCCCGGCGACATCAGATTGACCTTGAATTCGATCGTGAGGATCGATGCGGAAGGATCGATGACACTGTAGGCGGCAAAGCCGCAGGCCGAATCCAGCGCGGCGGCAATGATGCCGGCATGCAATATGCCATGTTGCTGCGTCAGCTTGATATCGAAGGGCAGCTCGATCTCGACCGTGCCGTGTTCGACGCGCGTCAGCTCTGCGCCGATCGTCGCCATGGCGGCTTGCCGTTCGAAGCTGGTCCTGATGCGGGTCCGAAAATCGCCGCTGGTCCCCGTCTCGTCTGCCCCTGTCATGCCGTCCCCTTTCGCGGGTGCGAAATTGGCACGGAGAGGCGGTTTGGACAAGGGTCATCCGGTGGAAAAGCGGAGGCGTCCCGGCCTGCACTCCCGACATCGAATTTCCACGATCGGATCGTCATGCTATCCGAAGCGATGATGCTTGTGGCGAGGGCGCAGATGACGACGATCCGGCAATCGGTGGCTGCCTATGAGACCTGGATGCGGGCGCAGCTCGGCGCCGATCTGGTGGAGGCGGGTCTGGCAAAGAAACACAAGCTGATGAAGGCCGACAGCTTCTCCTTCCTGCGCGGCACCTATTGGCGCTGGGCGGAAACCATCCTCGACATCTGCCCTGAGCTAAAGAGCGCACTGCAATTGCTGGCGATCGGCGATACGCATCTGGAAAATTTCGGCACCTGGCGCGATGAGGAAGGCCGCCTCGTCTGGGGCGCCAATGATTTCGACGAGGCGGCCGTCATGCCCTATGTACTCGATCTTGTGCGCCTTGCCACGAGTGCTATCCTGGCGCGCGGCGAGGATGGCCCGACGCCGCGTGTTGTTGCTGACAGCATCCTCGCCGGCTATCGCCGTGGGCTGCGCGAGCCGTCTCCCGTCGTTCTCGAACGCGATTACAAATGGCTGCGCAATGCCGTCTTGCTGCCGAATGCCGAGCGCAAGGCCTTTTGGGAGAAATACCGCAACCTGCCGCCGGCAACCGCACCCGATCGTTATCTCAAGGCCTTGCACGAGGCCCTACCGGATTCGGCAGCAGCTTTCGAGCCGAAGCCACGCCTGGCCGGCACGGGCAGCCTCGGCCGCCCGCGCTTCATCGCCTATGTCGATTGGCGCGGCGGCCCGGTTGTGCGCGAGGTCAAGGCGCTCCTGCAATCCGGCTGGTCGCTGAAGCACGATCCGTCGGACGAGACGATCCGCACTGGCATCATCGCTGCCGGACGAGCGCGTTCACCCGATCCGCGCTATCAGGTTAGCCGAGGCTTGCTGGTGCGCCGACTGTCGCCCAACAGCCGCAAGATCGAGGTCGGCGGCGATGCCGAGGTGCTGCTGTCGCCCGACATGCTGGATCTGATGGGTTTTGAAATCGCCAATTGCCACGCCAACGATGCATCGCTCGTTCCCGGTATTCTGGCCGATCTCGATGCTCGAGGGCCCGATTGGCTGCGTGTGGCCGCCAAGGCGGCGGCCGCAGCGGTCACGGCGGAGCAGGCGGAATTTGCGGGAAGGGGCTAAGGCCCAGCGAACCGGTCAATGCCCTGCAGCTTCCAGGATCAGATGAGCGATCGTATCGGGATGCGAGATCAGCGAGAGATGGCTGGCCTTCACTTCGATGGTCTTGGCACCCATGCGCTTGGCCATGAAGCGCTCCAGATCCGGATTGATCGTCCTGTCTTCGGTGGAGACCGCATACCAGCTGGGCTTGCTGCGCCAGGCGGCCTGCGTGGTCTTGCCGGATAGAAGCGCCTTCTGGAAGGGCTGCTGCACGGCATAGAGCACCTCGGCCTTCGCTTTGGGCAAGTCGCCGGCGAAATCACGCAGGAACGCTTCCTCGGTCAGCCGTCCTTCGTCGCCATCAAAGACGATGCCCGCTGATGCCGGCGGTGTCGGATATGTCTTGGCGAGCGCCGTATAGTCTTCGCCGGCATCCGGTGCGCGGGCGGCGACATAGACGAGCGCGGAAACCTTCGGATGCACGCCGGCTTCGGTGACGATCATGCCGGAAAAGGAATGGCCGACGAGGACAGTCGGGCCGTCCTGACGATCGAGAACCCGCTGTGCGGCCTCCACCGCTTCCGGAAGTGTCGTCAACGGATTTTGTACCGCCGTGCAGTTCAGCCCCTTGGCCTGCAGCCGGGCGATAACCTCGGTCCAGCAGGAGCCGTCTGCAAAAAGTCCATGGGCCAGGACGACATTGCGTGCCTTCAATGGCGCAGACTTAACAGCTCCGGATGCGGGTGTCGGAGTGCTGGCGGCCACGCCGCGCGCGGAAATGAGGGAGGCAGCGGCGCCGGCGATAACGGCGGTCGAGAAACTCCTTCTGGTCATCATCATGATCGTGATCCTTATGGTTAGAGGATTAATAGGCGCCAGAAAGCCCTCCGCGCCGAATGTCGGAGCAGCAAAGCTTCTGAAATTCTGTATGTCTCGGAGCGGCATATGATCGAACGCGCGGATCAAATATGACCGATCCTGTATTCCTGTTCGGCGTCGAGCTTGCTTTGTGTATGCAAAGCAGAGGCTGTTGATTGTTTATGTATTCGAAGTGGCGGATTTGGTCAATAATTGGATGCGTAACGGTTACGTGATGGGTTATATGTATGCGAATGCAGTGAGATGGAATTCTTTTGCATACAGCCTTGTTGACCTTGCCGATTGGGAGTGGTGGTGGACGGCGCGTTTGAAGCGCGCGAGTTGCTGTCCGGGCGTATTCGCAGCGCGAAGCCTCCTGCAGGCTATGGCGGAAGGGGATGGGGAAATGGCGTCGTGGCTCATGCGGAGACATATGCTGAATGCCGCGACGGCATTGCGGCGCTTTATCGAGGCAGCAAGCTTACCTGGGCATTGCAGCCAAAGTCTGGCTCAGCCGCGGGCGATCCGCACGATGTGTTGATCCCAGGCGACGTCGCTGTGCTCGCCCAGAAAGTCGCCACCATAGGAGGAAACGGCAAAGCCATGTTGAGCCGGCGCGATACCCGCCGCATCGGCGATGCTCTCCACCTTCAGCACCTTGCCCGTCTTCGCATCGAGCGTCACCGAAGTTCCTTCGATCGGTGATGTCACGCCGACGAGATTTTCAGCGCGATTGACGGCGATGGCGCCGACGTAATTGCCGAGCGCCCGCGTCGTGTCGTCAGGCAGGGTAACGAAGGTCAGGTCCTCGCCCTTGACGAAGTGGCCGACAAGCGGCGGCAGGTCGTTGCGGTGGCCCTCATACTGGCAGGCAAACCAGACGCGGCCGCTGGCGTCGATATCGACATGCCGCGTCGACACCTGGGCATATTGCGCCGGCAGCGTGTGCTTTTCGAGCAGCCGGCCGCTCGCTGCGTCGATCAGCGTCAGCGACGGTTCCATGCGGTCGAGATTGAGCTTGGTGCGGCCGAAATCCGGATGCGTCTCGATGCCGCCATTGGCGACGATCAGGAATCTGCCGTCGTCTGAAACCGTCATGTCGTGTGGGCCGACGCCGTAGGTCTCGTATTCGCCGATGCGCGCAAAGCGGTTGCCGGCATCATAGAGCCCGATGATGCCGCGATTGTTGTCGAAATCGTTCTCGCTGGCATAGAGCAGCCTGCCATCGGGCGAAAACGTGCCGTGGCCGTAGAAATGCCTGCCTTCTCTAGCGGAAATGACGATCGGCTCGGCCTTGTTCCAGGGATCGAAGATCATCGCGTAGGTGCCGGGCCGGCGCGCGAAGGCGACGGTCTTGCCGGTTACCTTGGAAAAAGCCATGCCATGCGCGCGGGCAGGCAACGCGACCTGATCGACGATCCGCCCCTGTTCCGTCACCGTCGCAACCGCAAAGGAGCCGTCGGCAGCGCGTATGCCGGAGGCGTAGACCGCATCCGCCCGCTCCAATGCCATCAAGGCGCCGGGCTTCAGCGCCGCGAGGAAGGTCAGCCCCGCAGCTTTGACGAAGGCTCTCCGATCGATGAGGCCGCTGCGTATCACACTCAGTCTCCATCCGCGAAGGAGAATCCGGCCGAAAGCCCGATGGCGCCGCCGTACTCCTCGCTGAAGCTGGTGGCGAGGTCGCGGCTGACGGAGAGCAGCTTGTCGATCTTGGCGCGTTCCGCATCGTTGCCGATGGCCGCCTCGATATCCGGATTGATCGTCGTCGCCGTCGTCGCAAGCTCATTCAGCAGGCCGTCGATCTTGGTGGCGACGGCACGTCTGTCCGCCGGCAGCAGGCTTGCCATGTCGGCTTTTTCCCAGAGCGTCTTCAGGCCCTCGATATTGCCCGTGAACGAGGCCCACGTATTGGCCGAACGCCAGTAGATCGCCATCTTCGGCCGGGCCGTTGCCGGATCGCCCTTGTAGAAGGTTTCCAGCCGCTGGTCGCGGACATTGGCCGCGCCATGCACGAGAATTCCGAGCAGCGCCGTTACCGCCTCCTTGTTGTCCATGAAATCGTCGCTGGTCTTGCCCGGGAATTTCCAGGATTTCTGCACGCCATCTGGCGCATCCCATTCGTCGACGATTTCCTTGGCGGTGTTTTCGATATTGCGGGCAACAGCCGCGCCATAGCGGCAACGGAAGCTCTGCTTATCCTTCCCGAGGACATCGGAGCCGTTGCCGAAGAGCACATATTCCAGCGCCGTCATGCTCATGAGCGCGACGCTCTTGCCGGCGACGGCCTCGACGGTCGTGTCGTTCTCGTCCGCCTTGGCGATCAGCGCCTGCACCTGCTTGAGGCCGACGCCCTTGCGGTCGGGATAGAAGAGGATGTGTTCGAAGCGGTTCTTTTCGATAATGGGGCCTGTGTCGACGATCTCGATACGCGACCAGCTCTTCACCGTATCACCGAAAGCCGACTTGGCACCGGAAAGGGTGGCGTCTGTGGGATCGGCGCAAAGAGCCTTCATGGCCGCGGTTAGTTTCGAGGTGGAATCGTGCATGGCGCGGTAGCCGGGGCGGATCACGTCATCGACGGCCTTCTGCAGCACGGCCGGCACCGCCGCCTCGTTCAGGCCGGCGCCATTGGTCGTCGCGTCTTCGGCGCGGGCAGGCAGGGCCGCAACGGTTAAGAGAAGGCCGGCTGCAAGGCGTTTCCAGTGGCGCATCAAAGGGACTCCAGAAAGTTGATGAGGGCTTGCCGGTCGTCTTTCGGAAAACCAGCGAATGCATTGCGGGCTTTTTCCGCCTCTCCTCCATGCCAGAGGATGGCTTCGGTGAGGGTGCGGGCGCGGCCGTCATGCAGATAGGCCTGCAGACCGCTGACAGTCTGTGTCAGGCCTATACCCCAGAGCGGCGGCGTGCGCCAATCGCGACCGGATGCCACGCCTACCTGCTGCCCGTCCGAAAGGCCTTCGCCCATGTCGTGCAGCAGGAAATCGGAATAGGGCCAGATTAGCTGGAAAGCCTGCGGCGAATCCTTGCCGTCGCTGCTTTTCAGGCCGTCCAGCGTCACGAATTTCGGTGTGTGGCAGGCCGCACAGCCGGAGCGGTAAAACATCTCCTTGCCGTGCAATACGGCGGACTGGCTCGTCGCGCGTCGGGCGGGCACGGCAAGATTTTCGGAGTAGAAGGTGACAAGCGGAAGCACTGGATCCGGCGCTTCGGTGTCGCCGAGGCGCGTCTGCACGCCGTTCGGCATGGCCAGACATTGCGGTTCCTTGGCAGTGCAGTCGCCATAGGGATTGGGCCGGTCCGGCGTCGAAATGCCGATATCGGCGGAGAAGGCGTCCGCCACCTGGTCGCGCACGGTCGCATTCTGGGCCTTCCAGCCGAAGCGCCCGAGCGCGAGCTGACCGGTGCGATGATCGCGGACGATGGCAGGGCGGCCGCGAATGCCGGTGCCCTTCTTGTCGTCCGGATCGGCATTGGCGAGAATATCGGCATCCGGAATGGCCTCGATCAGGCCGAGGCCGATCATCGGCGGCGCGATGCGCGCTGAAAGCGTGGTGCTTGTATCCATCGGCCCATAGGTGAGATCGCTCACCTCGTATGTCGGCTTGCGCAAGGTCACGGTCTCGCCGCCGGTAAGCGTCACCGTCTCGTCGGTATAGCTGAGGGTTACCTTGCCTTCGGCGGCGAGGCCCGGAACGGCAAGATCCTGCAGCTGTGCTCCATAGGTCGAATCCGGAAAATTCAGCGCGTGAAAGTCCTTGACGACCTGCTCCTCTTCCGGGGTTACGGCGGGCCGTGCAAGGCGCAAGACCATTGAGGTCGCGGCAGCTCCCGCTTCTTCAGGCGGATGACCCCGTCCATCGCGGATATGGCAGCTCTGGCAGGAGCGGGCGTTGAACAGCGGCCCCAGTCCATCGGAAGCCTGGGTGGAGGAGGGGGCGGAGACCCAAAGCTTGCGAAAGAGCGAGTTGCCGAGATGAAAGTCCTGGCCCTGTTCCTGGTCTAGCTTGGCCGAAGGCTGGGAGAAAATATCGCGCGTGACCTTGTCGATCGAGGTCAGACCGCCGCCCTGCATCGTTTCATAGGGTTCGGCCTTGAGGAAGTTGCTGGTTGCGCGGGTCACGTCGCGCACGCGCTTCAGCTCTTCGGCAGAGAGATCGCTGCGCGTGGTCGGAAAATCGAGAATATCGGCGGCTGCCAGCGTGATGGAAAAAACCAAAATACCCGCGGCGATGGCGGGCAAAAGGGCGCGATTGGCCGGTAAACCTGTCATGGGGTATTGAGGCGGCAACGCCTTGTCGCGCTGCCGCCATCCCTTATTACTTCTTGGTGAAGACGGCGTTCGGGTTGTCCAGGCTGTCCGAACCTTCGAGCTTGATCGTGCCGAGATCGAGAGCGGCGATGACGCGCTGGATGCTCTTCGTCTGGTCGAGCAGGCCGTCGATGGCCTTCTGTACGGTGGCGTTGCCTTCCTTGTTGCCCTCGCCGATCATCTGGTCGTATTTCTCGACCGTCTCGCCGCGATGCACCAGCGCCTTCATGGCTGCAAGCGTCGTGTCGAGCTTGCCTTCCATCTCCTTGTCGAGCGCCGGATCCTTGGCCTTGACCAGATCGTGCAGCGACGGGCCCTTCAGCTTGGTGCCATCGACGCGGGTATAGTTGCCTGTATAGGCCGCAGCGATGCCGATGGCGTCGCCATTGTGCTCGTTATAGGTATTGTCGGAGAAGCAATCCTGCTCTTCTTCCGGATCATGCAGCAGCAGGCCGAGCTTCATGCGCTCACCGGCAAGTTCGCCGTAGGAGAGCGAACCCATGCCGGTCAGGATGGTGGTGAGGCCGGCCTTCGGATCGGCTTCGACATGCTTGGTGGCTTCGCCGTCCGGCGCCCACTTCTCCGTCATCTCCTGCAGATCGGATACTAGCAGCGTCGAGGCGGATTTCAGATATTCGGCGCGACGGTCGCAATTGCCGTGGCTGCAATTCTTCAGATCGTAATCGGTGGCGGGGCGTTCGCCAGCACCAGCCTTGGTACCGTGCAGATCCTGGCCCCACAACAGGAACTCGATGGCGTGGTAGCCGGTCGCAACGTTGGCTTCGACGCCGCCGGCCTGATGCAGCGTGCTCGAGAGGAATTCCGGCGTCAGATGCGAAGCGTCGACATCCTTGCCGTTGATCTTGATCGTCTTGTTGGCGATGACGTTGGCGACATAGAGCGCATTCTCGTCGCTTTCAGTGCCGTAAGAGGCGTCGACATAGTCGATCAGGCCTTCGTCCAACGGCCAGGAATTGACCTTGCCTTCCCAATCGTCGACGATCGGGTTGCCGAAGCGATAGACTTCCGTCTGCGCATAGGGAACACGGGCCTTGATCCAGGCCGCACGTGCCGCCTTCAGCGTCTTGTCGCTGGGGTTGGCGAGCAGAGCGTCGATCGCCTTGTCGAGTGCTTTCGCCGTCGTCAGCGAGTCCTGATATTTGGCATGTGCCAGTTCCGCATAATGCTTGAGAACGGCAGCTGGCTCGGGAGCGGCTGCGAGAGCCGGCAGGCTGAATGCGGCGGTCGTGATCACGGCCACCGCGAGCGCGGCGCCAATTCTGTTTTTCAGTTTCATGTTCCTCTCCTGTGACAGCGGGGGCACCGTCAAAACTTGGCAATTTGTGTCATGTATGAAAAACAAACTTGTGTCAAACGCTCTAGTTTAGAACGATTTTAAGGCGAGAGACCAAGGATTTAACGTCGCAAGCGAAATGGATTCGCTTGCGAATGCGCGGATATGGGGCGTTTGATATTGTGTCGGCGGGGCAGTGGAAGCAGGCGCGTTCGCCGCCAACTCACATTTTCCGTTGAAGGCGGCTGAAGAAGAAGCCGTCGGTATCTGTGGAGGCCGGTGTCAGGGTAATGGTCTTGCCGTCGGAGGAGCGCGGCTTTGCGGCATCCTTGCCGAACAGTTTCTCCCAGGAGCTCAGGGTTTCCACGACTTCGAAGTCTGGATTCTGGGCGGCGAAACGGTTCACCTGTGCCTCATTCTCCTCCGGCAGCACCGAGCAGGTGACATAGAGCAGAGCGCCGCCGGGGCGGACGAATTCGCCGGCCTGCGCCAGGGCTTCCTGTTGCTGGCTGGTGCGTTCATCGAGGTTCTTCTGTGTCAGTCGCCATTTGGTATCGGGACGCCGCCGCCATGTGCCGGTGCCCGTGCAGGGAGCATCGACCAGAACCTTGTCGAACTTGCCGCGCAGTTGGAGCAAGCCGTTGCGGTCATCATGGACCTGAACGTTACGGGTGCCCGCCCGCTTCAGGCGCTCAATGATCGGCGCCAGCCGCCGCCGGTCGCTGTCGTAGGCATGGACCTGGCCCTTATTGTGCATCGCGGCCGACATGGCGAGCGTCTTGCCGCCACCGCCGGCGCAATAATCGAGCACCTGGTCGCCTTCATCAGGCAGGACTAGATCAGCGACGATCTGCGAGCCTTCATCCTGCACCTCGAACCAGCCCTTCTGGAACGAAAGTTCGGCCGTGACGTTCGGCAGGCGGGATGCGCCTTCTCCGGCGGGAATGCGGATGCCGAAACGGGCAATCTTCGATGACTGGCCACCGGCGCGCTCCAGCGCCTTTACGACCTTGGCGCGGTCAGCCTTCAGGGCATTGGCGCGAAGATCGAGCGTCGGACGCTCGGAGAGAGCCTTGGCTTCGGCAAGCCAGCCATCGCCAAAGGCTTGGCTGAAGGAGGGCTCGACCCATTCGGGAATATCGCCCTGGACATGACGAGGCGCATCTTCGAGCTTGCGGGCCGCAAACGCGGCCAATGTTTCGGCGCTCGGCGCCTCGGGCGCAAATTTATCGCCGTCCAGCTCCGCTGCCAGCGCCTCCGGCGTCAGGCCCCATTGGCGGAAGAGGACTGCATGAGCAAGCGCGGACGCACTGTCGTCTCCCATCAGCCAGGCATGCGAAAGCCGCATGCGCAAGGCGTCATAGACGATGTTGCCGATCGCGGCCCTGTCCCCGGACCCGGCGAAGCGATGGGCAAGGCCCCAATCCTTCAGGGCATCGGCCACCGGTCGCTTGCGCGCTTCGATATCGGCAAGAACTTCGATGGCCCCCTGCAATCGGCCGCCCAGACGCATTCACACTCTCCTGCTCGCGCATGACCCGGAACCCGTTCGAGCTCATCTTGGGACTCTGCGCCTACCAAAACTGCTGACGCCTCGCCGATCCGCGCAAACAATGCCCATGGCGGCGGATTTTGAGACGCCTCAACCGCGTGGTAGCCGCGATTGGCCGAGAGAGCAAGCGTCATGCCGATTTGCCGGTAGTTCCGGCTTTCGGCGATTACTTCGAGGCGACGACCTCGTAACAGACCTTGGCGGTACCCGAAGCGACCATGCCGATGTTCTGTGCGGCAGCGCGGGAGAGATCGAGAACACGTCCGCGAATGAAGGGCCCACGGTCATTGATGCGAACGACGACGCTGCGGCCATTGTGCTTGTTGGTGACCCGCAGACGCGTGCCGAAGGCGAGCGAGCGGTGGGCTGCAGTAAGATTTCTGGAACTCATGCGTTCCCCGGAAGCAGTCTTGGAGCTTCCTCCGTACCATGATGCGCCTCCGCAGCCAACGGATGCAAATGCCGGAGTCGAAACGACAGCAAAGAAGGCGGATATAGTTGCGGCGATTGCCAAAGAACGTGCGATTTTCTTCAAACCGATTTTTCCCTCAAGCTATTGAACTTGCGCCCTGGGTAGGCGGCGGGCTTAAATCAGGCCAAAAATGGCGAAAAAGTGCCACCAATGATCACGGAATGTTACATACTGTAACATTTGTGATGTTAAGAGAATACTAGGGCTATTCAGCAGATTTGCTTGATCGTGGAAAAAACCTAATAAAATCAGTTAAAACTGGAATGAATTTTCTCGTAAGCATCCGCCGATGCCGGGCATCACAAAAATCGGAAAAATAATTTTCCGCCGCTGCCATAATTGCTGCCGCATTTGTGCAATTTTAGAGGTCGTTAACCATAAATGCGGAGCAAATTGAACTAGGCCAGCCGGCTAAGTAGGAATTTTCATGCGATCCGGTGGGTATATTAGATCGTTTCTGATTTTGTTTGAATCAAGGATTCCCTTTTGGGATTAGATGTGATTCAAGATGTTGGCTGAGAGGAGGTCAGCATCGATGGTCGCACCTCTTTCGAATGACCTGCGTGAACGAGTCGTTGGTGCTGTTGCGGCGGGGGAGAGCTGCCGCTCGGTGGCGGCGCGGTTTGGTGTCTCAGTCTCCTCTGTCGTGAAGTGGTCGCAGCGGTATCGCCGCAGTGGCTCCGTCGCGCCCGGCCAGATGGGAGGGCACCGCAAACGTCTTTTGGAGCCACATCGTGCCTTTATTGCCGAGCGGATTGCGCAAACCCCGCAGATCAGCCTGCATGGTCTCAAGGATGAACTGGCGGTCAGAGGCGTGACCGTCTCGCATGACGCCGTTTGGCGTTTCCTGCGCCGCGAAGGCCTGCGTTTCAAAAAAAACGATGTTTGCCCTGGAGCAGGCACGGGCTGACATTGTCCGTCGGCGCAAGCGCTGGCAGTCATGGCAGACGCGACTTGATCCTCGAAGGCTTGTGTTCATCGACGAAACCTGGATCAAGACCAATATGGCCCCGTTGTACGGCTGGGGTGTTAAGGGCAAGCGCCTGCGTGGCTTTGCCCCGCATGGTCATTGGCGCACATTGACCTTCGTCGGCGCGCTGCGGGCCGATTGTCTCACCGCACCCTGCGTCTTCGATGGCCCGATCAACGGCCAATGCTTCAAGGCCTATGTCGAACAACAACTTGTCCCGACGCTGCGGCCAGGCGACATCGTCATCATGGACAATCTGGGTAGCCACAAATCCGCGCAGATACGCCAGTTGATCAAGGCCGCCGGCGCAAGGCTCTGGTTTTTGCCACCCTATTCACCAGACCTCAATCCAATCGAGCAGGCTTTCGCCAAGATCAAACATTGGATGAGAAAAGCGCAAATGCGCACGATCGAAGACACCTGGCGATATCTCGGCTCACTCGTCCAGACAATCGGACCAGACGAATGCGCCAATTACCTCCTCAATGCCGGATACGCTTCAAACAAAACATGAAATGCTCTAGGGGCGATTTCTCAGCCGCGCCACGCTTCAGAGGACCAGAGTTCGGCCAGCGACATACGATACTCTGGGTAGCGGAATTGGAAGCCGAGCGTGCGCAGTTTCGCGTTCGAAACGCGCTTGTTCTCGCCATAGAAGGAGCGTGCCATCGGCGTCAGCTCAGCTGTTTCGAAAGGCTGTTCCGGTGGCGGTTCGACACCCATCAGGCGCGCGGCCTCGGCAATGACATCCTGCGGCGGCGCAGGCTCGTCGTCGGTGACATTATATATACCGCCGAGCTTGCGATCGGACAGGAAGCGGGCGCAGGCGCCGATATCCTCGACGCGGATGCGATTGAACACCTGGTTCGCCTTGATGAGCCGCCGGGCGGTTCCCTTTTCCAGATTGCAGAAGGCATTGCGGCCCGGGCCGTAAATGCCGGAAAGCCGCAGCACGGCAACGGGGAGGCCGAGCCGGATGCCGGCACGCAGCCAGCCGTCTTCCGCCTCGACCCGTTCGACGGAGCGATCCGCAACCGGATGCAGCGATGTCTGTTCGCTGACCCAGGCGCCCTTATGGTCGCCATAGACCCCGACGGTCGAGAGATAGCAGATCCATTCCAGCTTCGGCATTAAGGCCTTGAGATTGAGCTGCGCCAGCCGCAGCAGCGGATCGCCCGATTTGCCAGGCGCGATCGATTGCACCAGATGCGTTGCCGTTTGCATCGCCTCGGCCAGAGCCGGATCGAGCGTCTCGCCGTCGAAGACGAAGGCTTCGATGCCTTCCTTCGTCAGCTGTTCGGCCTTGTCGGCGGAGCGGGTGGTGCCGGTGATGCGAATGCCGGAGCCGGCGAAGGCCTTGGCGATGGCGGTTCCGGAATAGCCGCAGCCGAAAATCATCACATGCATCACAATACCCCTGCCAGTTTCCATTCGGCGCGGACTTCTTCGTCCGCTTCTTCATCTCTTTCTGCCGCAAACGCGTGGAATTCGCCAGCCGTCATCAGCCGCGATAGAGCCCAGACCGCCATGCCGCGCACGGTGGGCGAGGGATCCCTCGCCAGTTCGCAACATTTCTCGATAAAGGAACGCTCGCCCGAATTGCCGGCCGCGATAAGCACATTGCGGATGAAGCGGTCCCGACCGATGCGCTTGACCGGCGAGCCACTGAAGAATGTGCGGAAGGCTGCATCGTCCAGACCAAGCAGAAAGGCGATCGATGGTTCCTTGAGATCCTCGCGCGCTACCAGCTTCATTTCTGAGGCGGTGCTCGCGAACTTGTTCCAGGGGCAGGCGGCAAGACAGTCGTCGCAGCCGTAGATGCGGTTGCCGATCAACGGTCGCAGCTCAGGATCGATCGGCCCCTTATGCTCGATGGTCAGATAGGAAATGCAGCGCCGTGCATCGAGCTGATAGGGGGCTGGGAAGGCAGCGGTCGGGCAGGCGTCGAGACAGGCCCGGCAGGAGCCGCAATGGTCGATCTCCGGCTCATCCGGTTCGAGATCGGCCGTGGTGAACATCGAGCCGAGAAAGAGCCAGGAGCCGAAGCTGCGGCTGACGAGATTGGTGTGCTTGCCCTGCCAGCCGAGACCGGCAGCCTCTGCGAGTGGCTTCTCCATGACAGGCGCCGTATCGACGAAGACCTTGACATCCTCCTTCGAGCGCGCCGCGAAGCGAGTGGCGATTTCCTTCAGCCTACCCTTGATGATGTCGTGATAGTCGCGGTTTCGGGCATAGACGGAGATCGCCGCCTTGTCCTGCTTTTCCAGAATGCCGCGCGGATCTTCCTCCGGGCCGTAATTCAGGCCGAAGACCGCGATGGAGCGGGTCTCGCTCCAGAGCACGCGCGGATCGCCCCGGCGGTCGCGGGTCTCTTCCATCCAGCCCATCGTGCCGTGATAGCTCTTGTCGAGAAACTGGCCAAGGCGCACGGCCGCCTCGGGAATGGCATCCGGCCTGGTGATGCGACAGAGATCGAAACCCTGGGCACGCGCTTCCTCTCGCAAAAAAGCGGTCAGTGTGTTTCTGCGCTTGTCAGCTTTTTCCGCTTCGCGATCACCGGGCATATCGAGCCCTCGTCAGAAATCCAGATCGGCGTAGTGCGAAACCGGAGTGACACCGCGCACGCGCTCCGCCAGGATCGGCCGGAAGGATGGGCGCGACTTCAGCCGCTGATACCATTCCTTGGCGACGGGCGATTCCGTCCAGTCGATCTCACCCAGATAGTCTAGCACGGAAACCGAGGCTGCGGCGGCGAGATCGGCGTAGCTCAGCCGTTCGCCCGCGAGCCACTGCCGCGAACCTGCAAGCCAGGAGAGATACTTCATATGCTGGCGGATATTGCCGCGCGCCATGCGCATGACCTTGGAATCGGGCGCGCCGCCACCCTGTTCGGCGGTCATCTGCAGCTTGAAGACGCGCTCGCGCGTCAGTGGCCGCGTCACATCCTGCTCCATCTTCTGCATGAACCACTCCGTCAGCCGGCGGATTTCAGCGCGCTGGAACGGATCTTCGGCAAGCAGCCGACGGTCGCGCTTCAGAACGCCATGCGTCTCGTCGAGATATTCGGAAATGACCGAGGCGCCACAGAGCGCCCGCATGCTGTCATCGACATAGACAGGCAGGGTGCCGGCGGGGTTCAGCGCCAGGAAATCGCGTCGCTTTTCCCAGGTCTGTTCCTCGATCAGCTCCGTCTGATAGCCATATTCCGTCAGGATCAGGCGAACGAACCGGGAGGAAGATGACATTGGGTGATGATACAGCGTCGGCATTGGTACTCGGGTGTTTCTGATTGATGCTACGGAAGTCTTTTGGGTCGCGATCCTGCGGCCCTAGTCATTTGTCATCGGTTGAAGCTATAGGATCTTGGCCTAGTTTGCACAAGCGAATCGGGCCGCCCTGCCGTTAGACAAAGGACACGATATGGCTGAACAAATTATTATCGCGTTGGTTTTAGGCCTTGTAGAGGGGCTTACGGAGTTCATTCCGGTCTCCTCGACAGGCCATCTCATACTGCTTGGACATTTTCTCGGCTTCAAATCGGCCGGTACTTTTGAAGTTTTGATCCAGCTCGGCGCGATTCTCGCCATTCTGCTTGTCTATTTCAATCGCCTCGTCCAGATCGCCAAGGCACTCCCCGTCAGCACCAAGGCTCGTCACTTCGTGCTCGCCGTCCTCTTCGGTTTTCTGCCCGCTGCCGTCATTGGCGCGCTGGCGCATGATTTCATCAAGACCGTGCTGTTCGATTCGCCGAAGGTCATCTGTATCTCGCTGATCCTCGGCGGCATCGTCCTGCTCGTCATCGACAAGATCGAGTTCAAGCCGAAATATACCAGCGCCTATGAATTTTCCTGGCCGATGGCGATCAAGATCGGCTTCTTCCAGTGCCTCGCCATGATCCCGGGAACGTCGCGTTCCGGTTCCACCATCGTCGGTGCCCTGCTGCTGGGTGCCGACAAGCGTTCGGCCGCTGAATTTTCCTTCTTCCTCGCCATGCCGACGATGGTCGGCGCCTTCACGCTGGATTTGTGGAAAAGTCGCCATGATCTCAGCTTCGCCGATGGTCAGCTGATCGTCATCGGCTTCGTCATGGCTTTCATCTCGGCGCTGCTCGTCGTGCGCGCGCTGCTCGACTTCGTATCCCGCCGTGGTTACGCCCCCTTCGCATGGTGGCGCATTACCGTCGGCGCAATCGGTCTCATCGGTCTCTATTTCGGCTGAGACCGATCGTCGGTGCTGATATCCTGAAAAGTGAAGGCCGGTGAAAACCGGCCTTTTTCATACCCGATCAGTTCGGGGAAGACGCATCGATGGAACCCGTCGTGCAGGGGTCGACGCCGTAGGTCGGCGCACATTCGCCCTTGATCGAGGCGATGCTGCCGCGGGCCACGAAGGAGCCTGCGAGAATCACCAGTGCCGCGCACGCAAACAGAAGCGCGATAGACTTGCCCATCGAAGAATGCCTTTCCGCAGAAGTGTGAAGCGCGCCACGGACCGGTTTGTTGTTCAAGCCTGGGACGCGCGGCTGTGTTAGTCAGTGAGATGAGCAATAGCAATAAATGTTCATATTAAATTTGACGTTAATGCTACTATTTCCACACTGCGTCTTTTGAGCAACGCCAAGCTGTGAATGACACTGCTCTTCCAGCGTCCCAAGGTACAATTCTGTCTTCGCGGGGCAATGAAAAACGCCGCTCGGTAAAGCCGGGCGGCGTGTGAATTTCGTGGAATGGCCGAATCGTCAGGCGGCTTTGCCCGAGCCCGTGAACTGGCCCTGCGGACGGTAGCGCACCAGGTAGGAAGGCAGCACGGAGACGAGCAGTGTCGGCAGCAGGCCGATGCCCTTCAAAGTGCGTCCTTCCGCTTCCGCCTGCTTGGAAACGATGTTGTCGCTCTTCAGTAGCGTTACCTGGTCCGCCGTGATCGGCGGCTTGATGAGCGGCACCAGCGAGGCGACGGAGCCGATCAGCGAAGCCAGGCCGAAGGGGATGGAGACGAATGACTTCTTGCGATTGATGACGGCAAGCGTGGTCTCGAGACATTCGCGGAAGGACAGCACTTCCGGACCGCCGAGCTCATAGGTCGTGCCGGCCTTCAGCTTGCCGTCGACGCTGCGGGCGACGGTTTCTGCAATGTCCTGAACGTAGACCGGCTGGAACTTCGTCTTGCCGCCACCGATCAGCGGCAGGAAGGGGGCGGTGCGGGACATGTCGGCGAACTTGTTGAAGAATTCGTCTTCCGGTCCGAACACGATCGAGGGGCGCAAGATGATTGCATCCGGCTTGATCGACAGGATGGCGGTTTCGGCGCGCGCCTTTGTGCGCGCATAGGCCGAAGGCGAGTTGGCATCGGCACTGAGCGCGGAAATATGCGTCAGTGAGGCGCCGGCGCCGCGGGCGGCTTCTGCGATAGCCTTGGCGCCGAATTCCTGTACGGCGTCGAAGGTGTTGCGGCCGTTTTCTGAGAGAATGCCGACGCAGTTGACGACATGCTGCGCGCCTTGGACGGCTCGGTCGATGGAATTGCGGTAACGCACATTGGCCTGGACGATCGAAATCTGGCCGAGATTGCCGAGCGGCTGCAGGAAGCCGGCAAGGTCGGGACGGCGAACAGCGACACGTATGCGATAGCCGCGCTTGGCAAGCGCACGCACGACATGCCGCCCGATGAAACCTGATCCTCCGAACACGGTGACGAGCGGCGGGAGGTTGGACAGGGTCATGGCAGGCTCCTCGAAAGGCTTTGATTGGGCTTATCTGGTTTCGTCTTAGCCGATCCGCGCGCCGAGGTGAAGTGCTATCGCGCTGCATTGCAGCGTCGGCTTTTCAAAGGGTTTAAACCCCTTCGACGACGACCATTTCGGCGTCTGCCACCTGCTGCCGGATTTTGGCGGCGATCTGGTATTCCGGCGAGTTGTAGCAATCGACGGCATGCTGCAGCGAGGGGAATTCGATGACGACGTTGCGGCCGCGCGCCTGTCCCTCAAGCGGCGTGAACACTCCGCCGCGGGCAAGGAAACTCGCGCCGTATTTCTCGAAGGCGGGCTTCGCGGCGGCGACATAATCCTTGTAGCGTTCGGGGTCGCGGACATCCACACGCGCGATCCAATATCCCTTTGGCATGTTTTCCTCCCTGCTTGTCCTGGTCGTTAGATTGCTGCGTCGATCTCATCGAGGATGGCGCGGGCGGCTCGCCTCGGATCGGCCGCTTTGACGATCGGCCTTGCGACGACGAGATGGCTGGAGCCGGCCTTGATGGCAGCGGCAGGCGTCATCACACGCTTCTGGTCGCCCTTGTCGCTGCCGGCTGGGCGGATGCCGGGGGTCACCAGCGCCATATCCGGCCCGATGATCTTGCGGACCGCGGCGGACTCTTCGGCCGAGCAGACGATGCCGCCCATGCCGGCCATATGAGCCTGTTCGGCCCGGCGCAGCACCAGCGTATGCGGATCATATTCATAACCGGCGGCGATGAGATCGCCTTCATCCATCGAGGTCAGCACGGTGACGCCGAGCAGGCAGAGATCGGAGCCTTTGGCAGCCTCGACAGCGGCCTTCATGGCTTTCGGATAGGCGTGCAGCGTCAGCATCGACATGCCCATCTTGACGATATTCTCCACGCCGGACGCCACGGTATTGTCGATGTCGAGCAGTTTCATGTCGAGGAAGATCTTCTTGCCGCTGGCGGCAAGGTCGCGGGCGAATTCCAGGCCGCCAGCAAAGGCGAGCTGATAACCGATCTTGTAATAGAGGATATCGTCGCCGAGGGCGCCGACCACTTTCTCGGCCTCCTGAAGGTTTGGAACATCCAGTCCAACGATCAAGCGGTCGCGTGCGGTCATATCAAACCCATCCCATCCAGTCTTCCATGGGTGTCCAGTCGCACGAGACGGCGCGCTTCGCAAGATCGAAACAGAAAAGATTGCCGCCACCCGGCGGTTGATCGCCCTGCCGTGCGATCGGCTTTCCCTCTAGATGGCATTTCAGCAGCGTGCCGACGCCGCCATGGCCGACGAAGGCGATCGGCACGTTCGGATCGTGGCGCGCAAGAACGGCCTCGACATTGGAGACGATTCTCGCCTGCGCATCGATGGCGCGCTCCCAGCCCTTGAAGCTTTCGTGCGGATTGGCAAAGAACCAGTCCGCCGCTTTCTCGAACTCCGGCGGCGGCAGGAAGCCGGTCGCGCTGCGGTCGTTTTCATGCATGGCTTCGATCACCTCGATCGGCGCACCGCTTGCCGCCGCCAAAGCCTCCGCCGTTTCGATCGCCTTGCGCTCGCCGCTGGAAACGATGAGGCCAAGCTTGCCGGCCCAGGGCCGGCTCGCCGCTAGTCGTGCCCGCTCGGCGCCAATGTCGGACAAGCCCCACTCCGGCACCGGCACATTCGGGTCGATCCGCACCTGTGGGTGCGTAACATAAAGAGCGTACATGGATTTCTCAGCGATTGGCTCAGCCGCGGCTATAGACCCAGAGCTGGGCCGGCGGAATGTTACGGACGATGAAGTCGTAATGGCGGATATGATATCGATCCGGTTTGGCGATGATCGGCGAGACAGGTCCGTAGGAAATCTGCACCACCGGGCGGCCTGGCGGCATGCGGTCCAAGAGGCTTTCCAGCAAGGCGACTCGCGCCTTCATGGGAAAATTAAGGAGAGGAATGCCTGAGACGACGGAATCGAAGGTCTGTCCGCGCAGCACGCCCAGCGTCGTATCGAGATCGAAGGCGTCGCCATTGATGAAATTGACGCCGGGGTAGCGGCGGACGAGATGATTGTAGAAGTCGGTGGAATATTCGATGGCGATGAGATTTTGCGGTTCGACGCCGCGAGCCAGGATCGCCTTGGTGATAGCGCCGGTTCCCGGCCCAAGCTCCAGCACCGGCAGGCCGGATTGCGTATTGATGACGCCAGCCATCTTGCGGGCCGTGATCGACGATGTCGGAACGATCGACCCCACGGTCTTCGGCCCTTGCATCATGCCCTTGAAGAAACGGATCTCCTCGTCGAACTTCTTGCCAAGCCGTTCCTTGAGACGCAGCGCCATGCTCTCCCCCCATCAGATGTTACCGTCGCGACTTACATATCGCTTCTCTAGGATCTTGCAACGGAACGACGCAATAACAAGAGAAAATGTCGCAATCGACAAAGGACCAAATAAAAGCGCCCTTGTGCTGATTAAACGCACAAAAGGGCGCTTTAGTTTCCCAGAGCCGGATGATTTCAGGTCTGTTCGACCTGAAATCATCCGGCTCTTAAAGCAAAAAAAGTGGAGCATGATCTCGTCCGAAAACCGCTCACACTTTTCGGCATCATGCTCTATACGCGCATCGGCATCAGCACATAAAGCGCGTCGTCGCCGGCCGTGTCGCGGATGAGCGTCGGCGAGCCGGCATCGGCCAGCAGGAATATGGCCGCGTCGCCGGAAAGCTGTGCGGTGATGTCGAGTAGGTACTTGGCGTTGAAGCCGATTTCCATCGGGTCCATCTCATAGCCGACGGCGACTTCTTCCGTCGCACTTCCCGAATCCGGGTTGTTGACGGTCAGCAGCAGTTGGCCGTCAGACAGTGCCAGCTTCACGGCGCGGCCACGCTCCGAAGAAATCGTCGACACGCGGTCGACGGCCTGGGCGAAGGTCTCGCAATCGACCCGCATTTCCTTGTCGTTGTTGGCCGGAATGACGCGCTGATAGTCCGGGAAAGTGCCGTCGATCAGCTTCGAGGTCATGACGATCGAGCCGATGGTCAGGCGGATCTTGGCGTCGGAGACTTCGACCGTCACGATTGTATCCGGAGAATCCACCAGCTTCTGCAGTTCTCCCACCGTCTTGCGCGGGATGATGATCCCAGGCATGCCTTCGGAGCCGGAAGGCGCGCTGACATCGGCGCGGGCCAGGCGATGGCCGTCCGTGGCGACAGCCCTGAGCTTCAGGTCGCCGCCGCTTTCGATCGTGTGGAAGAAGATGCCGTTGAGGTAATAACGGGTCTCCTCGGTGGAGATCGCAAACTGCGTGCGGTCGATCAGCATCTTCAGATCGGCAGCTTTCAGCTTGAAGGAGTGGCTGAAGCTGCCGGCAGTGAGATCCGGAAAATCGGATTCCGGCAGGCACTGCAGCGAGAATTTCGAGCGGCCGGAGGCTACTGTCATGGAGCTGCCGTCGGTATTGGTGGCAAGAAGCACTTCCGAACCGTCGGGAAGCTTGCGCACGATGTCGTAAAGCAGATGCGCGGGAACTGTGGTGGCGCCGGCCTGTTCGACATTGGCGGGCGTTGCCTCGGTGATTTCGAGATCGAGATCGGTCGCCTTCATGTCGAGGTTTGTGCCGTCGGCTTTGAGCAGCACGTTGGACAGGATCGGGATCGTGTTGCGACGCTCGACCACGCGATGCACGTGGTTCAGCGACTTCAGGAGGTTCGACCGCTCAATTGTAATACGCATGGATGCTACCGCTTTCGACCGTGACTAGCCGGGCGGCCCGAGGCGCCCGAGCGACTGGTTTTCGGACAAGGCCCGAAAGATTGGACAGGCAACTTGGCAGACTTCTCCATCCGAATGCAAGAGGCATGGATCAATTGCCAAGCGCCAATTCGACATTTCGTCGGCAATGCTCCACAGGAATTGCACCGCTCTTGCCGTTCGTGCGCGCCTCGCCCATAAAGGCTGCTTATCCCAGGTGAATTCAGGGCCGGCATGAACGAAGAGCAATCAGGCGGCGGGACGCGCAGTTTCCGCCTGCATAACAATCAGATCCCGGCCCGTCCTCTCGAACCGGCTCTCTATCTCGTCGCGACGCCGATCGGCAATCTCGGCGATATCACTTTGCGGGCGCTGGAGACGCTGGCCGGTGCCGACGTCCTGGCCTGCGAGGATACGCGTGTCACCCGTGTTCTGCTCGACCGCTATGGTGTACAGAACAAGCCCTATGCCTATCATGAATACAATGCGGATGAGGCAGGCCCGCGACTGCTGCAAGCTCTGGAAGCTGGCCGATCGGTGGCGCTGGTCTCCGATGCCGGCACGCCGCTCGTCTCCGATCCTGGTTACCGTCTTGCAGTGCAGGCGATCGAAGCGGGCTATAAGGTCGTTCCCATTCCAGGCGCCTCCGCGCCGCTGGCGGCGCTTGTCGGTTCCGGCCTGCCGAACGATGCCTTCTTCTTTGCCGGTTTCCTGCCCGCCAAGGACAAGGGCCGGCGCGATCGGCTGGCCGAGCTTGCCGGCATACCCGCGACCCTCATTTTCTTTGAATCGCCGCATCGCATCGCCGCGACCCTTGCCGCCGCTGCCGATGTGCTGGGGGGCGAGCGTGCCGGCGCGGTCTGCCGCGAGCTGACGAAAACCTTCGAGGAATTCCGTCGCGGCACGCTCTCCGAACTCGCCGCATTCTATGATGTCGTTGAGAACGTGAAGGGCGAGATCGTCTGGCTCGCCGGGCCGCCAACTGAAAGCGTTGCGGCGGAGGCCGATGTCGATGCCATTCTCGCCGATCTCTCAGGGACGATGCCGACCGCCAAGGCGGCAACGGAGGCTGCGCGCTTGACCGGCTTGCCGCGCAAGGAGCTTTACCAGCGCCTGCTCGACATGAAGGAGCGCCATGGCTGATACGAAGTCCGGGTCTGGCGAGAAGCTGAAGCGGCAAAAAGCTTGGCGTCGCGGCCATGTGGCCGAATATCTCGCCGCCGCCTTCCTGATGCTCAAGGGCTATCGCATCCTGGCGATCCGCCATCGCACCAAGCTTGGTGAAATCGATATCGTCGCTCGCAAGGGCGACCTCGCTATCTTCGTCGAGGTCAAGTCGCGGCGCGGCGCGCAGGAGGCGATCGACGCCGTTTCCTTCTCCTCGCAAAAGCGCATCCGTGCCGCGAGCGATCTCTGGCTCGCGCGGCAACCGGATTTCGCCCGCCTGTCGCAACGCTATGACATCGTCGCCATGCTCCCCGGCCGCTGGCCGCAGCATTTTCCGGATGCGTTTTGAGCACGTCGTTACAGGACCGTCACAAAATCAGCCTATTGCCGGACCGATAAGCGTTCGCGACTTCCGCCGCGCTCACAATGCTATTTCGACAGGCTTCAATATGATCCGCAACACCGTTTCCGCATTCACCGTTCCCTCGCAGGAGGAGCGCAAGAGCTTCCTTTCGCTTGAAAAGACCCCGGCCGTTCACGCCGAGAAGCTTTCATCGCTCGCCTGCCTGAATACGGTGCGCGTCGGCGGGGCGGATGCCAAGGTCGAGGCTCTGTCCTTCCCCCTTACCGTCGCTGCCTGGAATCTCGAGCGCTGCCTGTTTCCGGAGGAAAGTGCGGCCAAGCTGCGGGAAACCGGCGCGCCGCTGATCCTGCTGTCGGAAATGGATTTGGGCATGGCCCGCACCGAGCAGCGCGATCCCACGGCTGTAATCGCCGGCGAACTCGGCATGAACCATGCCTATGGCGTCGAGTTCCTGGAGCTCAGCCTTGGTTCGGAAATCGAGCGTTCCTACTGCCGCGATGATTTCAATGAGAAGGGCTTTCACGGCAATGCCCTGTTGGCCTCCGTCACTTTGAAGGATGCTTTCATGATCCGCCTGCCCGGTGAGGCCGTCTGGTTCAACGACAGCAACGAGCAGCCGCGCGTCGGCGATCGCTGCGCCGTTGGCGCTATCGTGGAGACGGAGGCTGGTCCCATGGTCACCGTTTCCGTTCACCTCGAGAGCGTCGCGACCGCTGCCTATCGCGAGCGGCAGTTGGCGGCGCTGATCGATGAGGTCGAGGCCTTCGCGCCCGGCCTGCCGATCCTGATCGGCGGCGATCTCAACACCGGCAATCACACCGGCGGCGATTATTCGACCGATACGCTCTTCGCGATGGCCGAGGGCCGTGGTTTCGAATGCCATGGCGGCCCGCTCGATCAGACCAGCACACGTCCGAGCCTGATCACCCGCTTTCCCGATCGCGCCATGAAGCTCGACTGGTTCATCACCCGCGGCTTGAAGATCGGCGAAAGCCATCTCGTGTCTTCGCTCAATGGTGAGGGCAAGCCGCTCTCCGACCACGATATGGTCGTCTGCACAATCGAAGGTTTTCCGCCTGATCGCTGCAATCGTTAAAATGCGCGCGGTTTCATGAACCCTGCCGTTACCCCTTCCATGCGAATGAGATCGCAGACGCACATGGAATTTTGGGGGATTGCATGGTCTTGAAACTGATGTTGGCGAGTATGGCGGCCCTTGCCACCCGTGCCGCGCCGATCGTCCTCGCGATGCCGCAGTCGAAGAGCTTCGTGGCAGGCGCCAGCAACGAAATGGAAATGAAGCCGTCGCCGATCGAACCCTCCTGGGTTTTATCAGGCAATCCGGTCGCCCGTATCGCCGAGCACTCGCGCGGCCAGGACGATGCCGCGATGACGGCGCTGTGGGATTGCACCGCGGGTGAGTTCCGCTGGTATTTCGGCTGGGATGAAACCGTGATGATCCTCGAAGGCGAGGTGCATATCACCACGGAAGATGGTGTCGAGCGCACGCTCAGTGCCGGCGATGTCGCTTATTTTGCCGGCGGTACCTGGGCGACATGGCGCATCGATCGCTACCTGCGCAAGGTCGCCTTTCTGCGCAAGCCGTTCCCGAAGCCTCTGACCATGGCTTATCGCCTGCGCAACTTTGTCCGTCAGGGCGGCGCACAAGGACTGGCTGCCTGAGCGGGGCCACTTGAGGGAAGCCATTGAATAGCCGTTGCGTTTGCATGCGGGTCGACCTACATCTGTCCGCAAATTCGAGCGAGGGTTGACTATGGCTGGTATCAAGAATGTTGCGGTCCAGATGGACCATGTGAAAAGCATCAACATTGCGGGTGACTCCACCTTCGCCATGAGCCTCGAGGCGCAGAACCGCGGCTACAAGCTTTTCCACTATACGCCGGAGCGGCTGAGCATGCGCGATGGCAAGGTCTATGCCTCCGTCGAGCCGATGATCCTGCGCGACGTCAAAGGCGATCACTTCGAGCTCGGCGAGCCGGAGCGCGTCGATCTCTCGACCATGGACGTGGTGCTGCTGCGCCAGGACCCGCCCTTCGACATGGCCTATATTACCTCGACGCATCTGCTCGAGCGCATCCACCCGAAGACGCTCGTCGTCAACGATCCGGCCTGGGTGCGCAATTCGCCGGAAAAGATCTTCGTCACCGAATTCGCCGATCTCATGCCGAAGACGCTGATCACCCGCGATCCGGCTGAAATCCGTCGTTTCCGCGATGAGATGGGCGACATCATCCTGAAGCCGCTTTACGGCAATGGCGGCGCCGGCGTCTTCCACTCGACACGTGACGACCGCAATCTCTCGTCTCTCCTCGAAATGTTCGGTCAGCTCTTCCGCGAACCCTTCATCGCCCAGCAATATCTGCCCGACGTGCGCAAGGGCGACAAGCGCATCATCCTTGTCGATGGCGAGGCAGTCGGCGCGATCAACCGCGTGCCCGCTGAGCATGACGCCCGCTCCAACATGCATGTCGGCGGCCGTGCCGAAGCCACCGAGCTGACGGCGCGCGAAAAGGAAATCTGCGCCCGCATCGGACCGGCGCTGAAGGAACGCGGCTTCCTGCTCGTCGGCATCGATGTCATCGGCGACTATATGACCGAGATCAACGTGACATCGCCGACCGGCATCCGCGAAGTCAAGCGCTTCGGTGGCGCCGATATCGCCAGCCTGCTCTGGGATGCGATCGAAGCCAAGCGAGCCTGATCAACAGTTCCCGCCACGCTTTCAGCTGAACGATCTATTCATCTCCCGTATGTCGTTGATTTCGATATGCGGGGTGAAATTTTGTTCGTTTATTGTTCTTGTTTCATTCCTTGTCTTGTGCCAGATTGCAACCCGAAGTTTGCTGATCGGGGCACATAACGGCAAACGGGTTTGGCGACAGGGGATAAGCATGGTAGCGCGCGTCAGTACGGTTGCGTTTCAGGGCATTGAGGGCGTACCCGTCGAAGTGCAGGTGATGATCGCGCCGGGCAAGGTGCTGATGCACATCGTCGGCCTGCCGGACAAGGCCGTGGCCGAGAGTCGGGAGCGGGTTCAAGCGGCATTGCACGCCTCTGGTCTCGCCCTGCCGCCAAAGAAGGTCACGGTCAATCTCGCGCCGGCGGATCTGCCCAAGGAGGGCAGTCACTTCGATCTCGCGATCGCGCTCGGTCTGATGGCGGCGCTTGGCGCGATCCCCGCGGATGCCCTGTCGTCTTACACTGTCATCGGTGAACTCAATCTCGACGGCACGATCGCGCCCGTTGCCGGCGCGCTTCCGGCGGCGATCGCCGCCAATGCCATGGGCAAGGGGCTGATCTGCCCGGCCGAAAGCGGGCCGGAAGCCGCCTGGGCCGGCAAGGAGATCGATATTCTGGCGCCACGCAGCCTGATCGCGCTCGCCAATCATTTCCGCGGCACGCAGGTCCTGTCGCGACCGGAACCGTCAGTCCGTGCCAATGCCGCCAATCTACCCGACCTTGCCGATATCAAGGGGCAAGAAAGTGCCAAGCGCGCCCTGGAAGTGGCGGCGGCCGGCGGCCATAATCTGTTGTTTGTCGGACCGCCGGGTTCCGGCAAATCCATGCTCGCCTCGCGCCTGCCGTCGATCCTGCCGCCCTTGTCGACGAACGAGTTGCTGGAGGTGTCGATGATCCATTCGATCGCTGGCCAGCTTTCCGGCGGCAAGCTCTCCGATCGTCGCCCCTATCGCGCGCCGCATCACTCCGCCACGATGGCAGCACTCGTCGGCGGCGGCATGCGCGCCAGGCCCGGCGAAGTCTCGCTCGCCCATCACGGCATTCTCTTCCTCGACGAACTGCCGGAATTTTCGCCGCAGGCGCTCGATGCGTTGCGCCAGCCGCTCGAAACCGGGGAGTGCGTCATTGCGAGAGCAAACCACCGTGTCTCCTATCCGGCTGGCATCCAGCTTGTCGCGGCAATGAACCCGTGTCGTTGTGGCATGGCCGGTGAACCGGGCCACACCTGCGCCCGTGGACCACGTTGCGCATCCGATTATCAGGGGCGCATTTCCGGTCCACTGCTCGATCGCATCGATATCCGCATCGACGTGCCGGCAGTCTCCGCCGCTGACCTCATCCGTCCGACATCAGCGGAGAGCAGTGTCGATGTCGCGCTCCGTGTCGCTGGTGCCCGCGAACGACAGCGAGAACGCTTCGAACGAGCCGGCATGAAGGACGTCGCCACCAACGCCCGCTGCTCGACGGCAATGATCGAAACCATCGCCGAGCCGGACGCCGCCGGGCTGCAATTGCTGCGCGATGCGGCCGAGAAGATGAAGTTTTCGGCCCGTGGCTATCATCGCATCCTCAAGGTGGCGCGCACCCTCGCCGATCTCGACGATAAACCGACCGTGGGACGAATCCATCTTGCCGAAGCCATCTCCTATCGCATCGCCGGAGAGCGGCTGGCCGCGCATGCCTGAAAATTCGAGACTCTGGCAGCGCCTGATCGTCTTCAGCCTGGCCAAATAGAAAAGGGCGCCGCAGCCCAGCCACTTACCTAAATGTGGAGTCGTTTGAATGATCGGTAGCAATGTCCGTTACAGCATTGGTTGTCGGGGGGTATTGCTGATGCCGGAGATTTTTGCGGAAGACCCAAAGCGGCTTCGACTCACCCTGGCGGACTTGCACTTCGAATAGTCACCAAGCGCGAAGAGTTGGGGATGGGCCTGTCTTTGTCCGTGAGTGCGATGACAACTACGCGTAAATCGCGGGTATGCCCTTGCCCACACAGTAATGACCGGGTTGGGCCGCAGGCGACCTTTCATCTACGCCAGAGTCTTATCCTGGCAGCTAACAGTTTGGCGACTGGGAGTGACAACGTCGTCGAGCGCTCGTGACGGCGGGGCTTTGCATCAGCTATCTGCAAGCGCCTAGCCGTTCTTCCGGGGGCGTCCGCCCTTGGCACCGTTAGCACGGCTTGCCTCTACCTTGGCCGTTGAACGGGACTGACCGCCTCGGCGCTGCGCATCCATGAACTTCGCAGTGCCGAATATGCCGTTCATCAACCCGGAGATGGTAAAATCCACGTCCAAGCTCTCCCAATGCAGGCCGGTGCCGCCGAGAAGTTCGACCTCCGCCAACTGCGCAACGGTTGCATTCTCCAGGCCCTGTATCGATCGGGCAGGCACCATGAACGCAGCGCCGTTGGTAAAATCCACGACGATGCGGCCGGACGCCTCATCGAAACGGGCTGATGCCGGGACGGGCGCGCGGGCGCGTTCCGCCTCCCCCTTCACGGTAGCTTCTCGGTAGTGACGATCTTCAAAGACAACTTCACCCATGGATGCTCTCCCATTTTTCGATGAAGAGGCGCTTGTTCGCCTGAACAATGGCAAGGGCGACGCTTAAATCCCGCTTCTTCATTCCCCGGTTTGATATCACGGTGAGATCAAGGATATTGATGCGGGCTTCCCCATCTCCATAGACATGGGTGTGCGCCGGTTCGTGGTCATCCGTGTAAATAACAAATCGCATTCCTGCTTCGCGGAGAACGGTGACCATGCTCGAAAATAACCTAACAACTTGGGTTTTTCAAGAGCCATAAGGCGCTCGACTACAAGCTGTCGAACGCGAAATTGCACCGACGAAAACTTTTCGGCGATGTGGAACCGCCACACAAATCGATTCCACATTTGAGTAAGTGACTGGGTGCCGCAGCACCCCTTTCCCAATCAATTGCTGCCGTTAACTCAGCCGCCAAGTCCTTCGAACAGCGCCGTCGAGAGATAACGCTCGGCGAAGGACGGGATGATGACGACGATGGTCTTGCCTTCGTTTTCGGGACGCTGGCCGATTTTGATGGCCGCCGTCAGAGCGGCGCCGGATGAGATGCCGACCGGCACGCCTTCGAGCTTGGCGACGAGCCGCGCCTGCTGGAACGCCTCGTCGTTGCTGACGGTCACCACTTCGTCATAGACATGCGTATCGAGAACCTTCGGTGCGAAGCCGGCGCCGATGCCCTGGATCTTGTGGGGTCCGGGATTGCCGCCGGAAAGAACGGGCGAATCCGCCGGTTCGACGGCGACGACCTTGATATCGGGCTTGCGGGCCTTCAGCACCTGGCCGACACCGGTGATCGTGCCGCCGGTGCCGATACCGGAAACGAAGATATCGACCTTGCCTTCGGTGTCGTTCCAGATTTCCTCGGCCGTCGTCTTGCGATGGATTTCCGGGTTGGCGGGATTTTCGAACTGCTGCGGAATGATCGCATCCGGCAGCGACGCGGCCAGCTCTTCCGCTTTGGCGATCGCGCCCTTCATGCCCTTCGGTCCCTCTGTCAGCACCAGCTCGGCGCCGAGCAGCGCCAGCATCTTACGGCGCTCGATCGACATGGTTTCCGGCATGGTGAGGATCAGGCGATAACCCTTGGCGGCGGCGGCAAAGGCGAGCGCAATGCCTGTGTTGCCCGAGGTCGGCTCGATCAGCACGGACCGGCCGGGAGCGATCTTGCCCTGGGCTTCCAGGCTTTCGATCATGGCGACGCCGATGCGGTCCTTCACGGAAGCGATCGGATTGAAGAACTCGAGCTTTGCCAAGATGTTGGCCTTGACGCCCTTCTCCTTCGCCAGCTTGTCGAGGCGGACGAGCGGCGTATCGCCGATGGTCTCGGTGATCGAGGCATAGACGCGGCCGCGGCCGGGTTTGCGGGTGTCGGACATGGGTAGCTCTCCCTATATTGGAATTATGCAACGACAATAGGATCAAACGCGCGCGGAAACCAGAGTGCGCACCCGTTCCTCGCGGGAAGCACGTGAGAAAAGAATCTCCCGAAGGCCTTCCTTGAGGATGTTTTTTTCAGGCGGCGCGCACGGCGATGAAGGCGGCGGTGGTGGCGAGGTCCGAGCCGGGAATGGCGGCAGCGATGAAGAGGGCGCCGCAATAGGCGAACAGGGCCGCGAGCGTCATGAAGCTTTCCTCCTGAGATGGTATTGGCTCTATCGCACCACCTTTGCGTTTTCAAGCGATTGCGCCGATGCAGCGAACATATTACCAAGGTGTTAACGGCCCATCGCAACTGCTTTGCCCAAGGATATCATGTCTTCCGCATTGCTCCTGATCGATCTTCAGAACTCCATCCTGACCGGCCTTGCCACGCCGGAGCGTCAGCCCGTGATAGATGCCGCATTGGAGGGGGTTGTCACCAGGCTGGCGGCGCTGAAGCACAAGACGCGTGCCGCCGGCATTCCGACCTTCATCGTCCAGCATGATGGCACGCCAGGGCATCGCCTGGCCAAGCGCAGCGAAGGTTGGCAGCTGCGCCGGGAAATCGCGCCGGAAGCCGGCGATGCCGTCGTGCACAAGACGAGTTGTGATTCCTTCTTCGAGACGGATCTGGAGGCAAAGCTGCGAGCGCGCGGCGTCACTCATCTTATCGTCGGCGGCTGCATGACGCAGTTCTGCGTCGATACGACCGTGCGGCGTGCTGTTTCGCTCGGCTTCGACGTCTCGCTGACATCGGACGGTCACACGACGGCGGATATGGGCAAACTGAGCTTCGAAGACATTGTCACCCATCACAATATGCTGCTTGACGGCTTCGATGCCGGGTCGCATGAAATCAAGCTGGTTGCATCCACCGAAATCTCCTTCTGAAGCCCTTTCTCCGCCGGAGCCTCCATGCCGCATCTGACCAGCATGATCACCTTTGCCCTGATCGCTCTCGGCATGGTGCTGACCCCCGGGCCGAATATGATCTATCTGGTCTCGCGCTCGATCTCGCAGGGGCCAGCGGCAGGATTGATCTCCCTTGGCGGTGTCGCCTGCGGCTTTCTCTTCTACATGTTCTCGGCCGCGCTCGGCATTACCGCCTTCGTCTTTGCCGTGCCCTTCGCCTATGATGCGCTGCGGCTGGCGGGTGCCGCCTATCTCGCCTGGCTCGCCTGGAATGCGTTGAAGCCCGGCGGCCGCTCGGCCTTTCAGGTGCGCGAGTTGCCAAAGGACAGCACCCGCCGGCTTTTCACGATGGGGCTGGTGACGAGCCTGCTGAACCCGAAGGTCGCGATCCTCTATTTGTCGCTGCTGCCGCAGTTCATCGATCCCGCCGCCGGCAGCGTCTTCACTCAATCCATTGTCCTCGGCTTTGCCCAGATCATCATCAGCGTAACATTCAATGCCATCTTCGCGCTGAGTGCCGGCTGGATCGCAATGTTTCTCACCCAGCGCCCATCCTTCGCGCTGGTGCAGCGCTGGTTGATGGGCACGGTGCTCGCCGGGCTCGCCGTGCGCATGGCTTTCGAGGCGCAGCGTTGATGTGGAGCGTTTCGCTGCCGTTCGCCGCCGGCCTTCTGGTGCTCGCATCGCACTGGAGTGCCGCTTCGGCGGCGGAGGCGGGAACGCAGACGATCGTCTTCATGCGCCATGGCGAAAAGCCCGAGGCTGGTTTCGGCCAATTGAGCTGCCAGGGTCTCAACCGGGCGCTGGCTTTGCCGCCGGTGCTGACAAAGCTCTTCGGCAAACCGGCGGCGATCTTTGCGCCTGATCCATCGAAGCGAAAGGACGATTCCGGCACTTCCTACGATTATATCCGGCCGCTCGCGACCATCGAGCCGACGGCAATCGCCCTTGGAATGCCCGTCGATACCAGCTTCGGCTATGAGGATATCGATGATCTGAAAGCCGAGCTGAAGAAGCCTGCTTATGCCGGCAAGCTGATCTTCGTCGCCTGGGAGCACAAGCAGATCGTCGATCTCGCCCGCCAGCTGATGAGCGAGAATGGCGGCGATGAAAAAGCGGTGCCGAAATGGCATGGCAAGGATTTCGATAGCCTCTACGTGCTGCGCATCGGCGGGGCTAAGGCCGGATCAGGCGCGACCTTCGAGAAGGTGGCCGAAGGCCTCGATGGTCGCTCCGATGTCTGTCCGAATCCGGCTAAATAGTCTTAGAGCACCGGGCGCATGAAGCTGCGCTCGTAGCTGATGATGCAGCGCGTTTCCTCGCCATAGGCAAGCGCGGCCTGGCATTCCGCATCCCCGGGTATTTTGAGCCGATATTCCTCATAGGCGGCAAGGCTCGGGAAGCTGAAAAGCGCCAAGGCGATGTTGTTGGCACCCTCATGCGGCATGAAATAGCCGTGATGCGTGCCGCCCATCCGGTTGACCAGCGGAATCCAGAGCTTGGCGTAATGCTCGAACTGGGCAAGCTTGTAAGGGTCGATGACGTAACGAAGATAGCAGGTGATCATTCGGCGGCCCCCTTGGAAAGATGGTGATTTCTATTCCAGGGCAGGGGGAGCGTCCAGCCGAGATTCATGCCGGCAGCAGCCGCGAGAATGATGGCTGCGCCGAGGATCTGCGCCGGGCCAAGCACATGGCCGAAGGCGAAACGGTCGACCACGATGGCCGCGATCGGATAGACGAAGGAGAGAGCGCCGGTCAGGTGCGTCGGCAGCTTCTGGATCGCGCCATAGAGCAGCACATACATCACGCCGGTATGCACAATGCCCATGGTGATGAGGATCGACCATCCGCCGACATCCCGGGGTGCGGCCGAGAAATCGGTGAATGGCGCCAGCATCAGGATGCCGGTGGACACCTGGATCAGCGCAATCAGGTGCGGCGGCGTGCCCTTCAGCCATTTGGCGGCGATTGCTGCCAGCGCATAGAAGAAGGCCGCGCCCAGCGAAAGCAGGATGCCGATCGCATAGCTTCCACCACCCGCTGCCTCCGCCGGCTTGCCTTCGACGATCACGGCCATGCCGGCGAAGGCGAGGCCTAACCAGAAGAGCTTGGTGAAAGTGATCCGTTCGCCGAGGAACAACGCGCCGAGTCCCAGCAGCATGAAAGGCTGCGTATTGTAGACCGTCGTGGCGATGGAAATGGAGGCGTGGGAATAGGCGGCGAAAAGCAGTAGCCAGTTGAGCACGATGGCGATCCCGCCGCCGACGGCGATGGAAAATGTCTTGAGACTGAGGATGCCTGGGCGCAGTAGGCCCATGGCGCCGCAGATAACGAGCAGCGTCAGCGCGCCGAAGAAGCAGCGCCAGAAGACGACACCGGTCACCGCCTGCCCGGACATCAACACGAACCAGCCGATCGTGCCTGAAATCAGCATCGCCGCCGTCATTTCCACCGTGCCGCGTTTAATCTCGTTCATTGCCCTGGCTCCTGTCTATCTACCCCAATCATATTGCGGCATCGGCGCTGGTGATATAGATTTAGTAAGGTAAATTCGCCGAAAGACCTAAATAACTGAGGTTGAACGATGAGTGCTCCTAATGCGAGCCTTGGTCTTGATGAGGTCGACCAGCGGATGCTGGAGGCGCTGGCGCGCAATGCCCGCATATCGCTGAAGGAACTGGCGGAAGCGGCCGGCCTGTCGTCGCCGAGTGCGGCGGAACGTCTGCGCCGGCTCGAGGAGCGCGGCATCATCTCGGCCTTCACCGTGGATATCGCGCCGGAGGCGATCGGCTATCCCCTGCAGGCGATCGTCCGCATCCGGCCTCTGCCCGGCCAGCTGCACGTCGTCGAGCGGATCATTCAGGAGACGCCGGAATTCATCGAGTGCGACAAGGTCACCGGCGACGATTGCTTTATCGGTCGGCTGGTGGTGCGCTCGATGGGTGAACTCGATGGGATATTGGACAAGATCACCGAGCGGGCAGAGACGAACACGTCGATGATTAAGGCGACGCCGGTCAAGCGCCGCCTGCCGCCGTTATCGCGCTAAAATTCCGCCATTGGCGAGAGCATGAGCGGCCCGGCAATATCCTCTGCCGCTTTGCCGCGCGCCATTAGCGTCGTGTAACCCTCGTAGGGCTGCAGCAATACCTGGCAATCCAGCCGATCCGGAGAAAAGCAGATCTCGATGCGATCGGGTTCGATAGCAAGCGCGGAGACGATGGTCGCCAGCGAAGGGATCGCCATTGACACGACATCGAGAAGCCAGAGAGTCGCGCCATCGAACGTCCATGCGATGACCACCTCATCCCCAAGCGCCGTCAGGCGGATCGCGGAGTTGAAGGAGGCATTCAGGAGAAACATCTCCATCTGCCTGACAACGGCAAATTGGGCGGAGACCGGCTGCCGGTTTTGCAGCAGCATCTTGATCAGGCGGAGATCGTCAGGTGCTTCGAGAGAGAGTTGCCGGGCAGTTGGGTCGGCTTTTTCAAGTTTCGGCATCCCTGCAACGAAGACATGCTGCGGTAGGGAGCGAAAGCCGTAACGCTCATAAAGCGCAGGCTTGTCCGTGAGCAGGAGATCGAGCTCGTAGCCCTCCGCCGCGGTGTGGGCAAAGGCACGCTGCATGAGGTCGCGATAGAGGCCGCGTCCGCGCCATTCCGGCCGTACCGCGCCGGACTGATATCCCGCCGCTTTCACCGGCTTACCGTTGACGATCAGCGGCATGGAGAAGGCGGTGAAATTGGCGACGCAACGGCCATCGGCATCGAAATAGCCGAACGGCATGCTTGTGGGATCGGGGCCGCCCAATCGATCCTGGACGCCGACATCGATCGAAAACGTGTCTTCCAGCAGGCCGACAAGGCCCTTCCATGCAGAAGGATCGCCGAAATAATCCTGCCGCAGGGTCAGGCCATGCGCCTGGACAACATCCGACATCACACGCCGGTCGAGCCGAAACCGCCTGAGCCGCGCGTGGTTTCGCTGATCTCCGCAATCTCGGCGACACGCACCTGCATGACTGGCGCTATGACCATCTGCGCGATCCGCATGCCGCGGGTGATCTCGAACGGCTCCTCGCTGAGGTTGGCCAGCAGCACCTTCACTTCGCCGCGATAGTCGCGGTCAACCGTGCCGGGCGAATTCAGGCAAGTAATCCCATGCTTGAAGGCAAGCCCGGAACGCGGGCGAATCTGCGCCTCGAAGCCTTCAGGAACTTCGAAAATAAAACCCGTTGGAACGAGAACCCGATTCCACGGCGCGACCGTCAGCGTCGCACCGTCGTCGACGGCGGCGCGCAGGTCCATACCGGCCGCGCCCTTGGTCTCGTAAGCGGGCAATTCCAAGCCCTCCCCATGCGGCAGGCGGATGAGGTTCAGGGTCGGAGTGATATCGGTGTGAATGGTCATACGCCAATAGTTTGCGTTCGAAAGCCGTAGGTCAATTGCATTTAGGGCTTTGAGTCGCTAGATACGGCCGCAATTCACAGGATTCACACGCATGGCTGAAAGTCTCGCCGAGGCGGTTTCCCGCCGCCGCACATTCGCTATTATCGCTCACCCGGACGCGGGCAAGACGACGCTCACCGAAAAGCTGCTGCTGTTCGGCGGCGCCATTCAGCTCGCCGGCGAAGTCAAGGCCAAGAAGGATCGCATGCAGACGCGCTCCGACTGGATGAAGATCGAGCGCGAACGCGGCATCTCGGTCGTGACTTCAGTCATGACCTTCGAATATGATGGTAACGTCTTCAACATTCTCGACACACCCGGTCACGAAGACTTCGCCGACGACACCTATCGCACGCTGACGGCCGTCGATGCCGCGGTCATGGTCATCGATGCCGCCAAGGGTATCGAACCGCGGACGCTGAAGCTGTTCGAGGTCTGCCGCATGCGCGACATCCCGATCATCACCTTCATCAACAAGATGGACCGCGAAAGCCGCGATCCCTTCGAAATCCTCGATGAAGTCGAAGAGAAGCTGGCGCTGGATACGGCTCCGATCACCTGGCCGATCGGCCGCTCCAAGACCTTCTGCGGCTCCTATCATATTGCCGCCAACACCGTGCGCGGCTCCGATACCGAGGTCGAGGCGACCAAGGTAAATGGTCCGCAAGCTGTCGCCGACCGCTTGCCGGAAAACGAGCGGCAGGCCTTCATCGATGAGACGGAACTGGCGATCGAGGCCTGCCGTCCTTTCGATCGGGAATCCTTCCTCGAAGGTCATATGACGCCGGTCTTCTTCGGCTCGGCGCTGCGCAATTTCGGTGTTCGCGACCTCATCAACGCGCTCGGCGACTTTGCGCCGCCGCCGCGCGATCAGGTCGCGGATATCAGGACAGTGCATGCGACCGACGACAAGATGACGGCCTTCGTCTTCAAGATCCAGGCCAATATGGACCCGAACCATCGCGACCGTATCGCTTTCGCCCGCATCTGCTCCGGCAAGCTGGAGCGCGGCATGAAGGCCCGGCTGTCGCGCACCGGCAAGCAGCTCGGTCTCACCGCGCCGCAATTCTTCTTCGCCTCGCAGCGTCAGCTCGCCGACACAGCCTATGCCGGCGATGTGGTCGGCATCCCGAACCACGGCACGCTGCGCATCGGCGACACGCTGACGGAAGGCGAATCTCTCGTCTTCCAGGGCGTGCCGAACTTCTCGCCGGAAATCCTCCGCCGCGTTCGTCTCGAAGACGCGATGAAGGCAAAGAAGCTCAAGGAAGCGCTGCAGCAGATGGCCGAAGAAGGCGTCGTGCAGCTCTTTTCGCCCGAAGACGGCTCTCCCGCCATTGTCGGCGTCGTCGGCGCCCTGCAGCTCGATGTGCTGAAAGAGCGGCTGATGGCCGAATACGGCCTGCCGGTTTCCTTCGAAATGTCGCGCTTCTCCGTTTGCCGCTGGATCTCGGCCGACCAGCCCGCCGACCTCGAAAAGTTCGTCACCGCACGTCGCGGCGATATCGCCCGCGACCTCGACGGCGATCCGGTCTTCCTTGCGCAGGACGGCTTCTCGCTGCGTTATGAA
This sequence comes from Martinezella sp. CNPSo 3732, assembly GCF_057784515.1. NCBI lineage: Bacteria > Pseudomonadati > Pseudomonadota > Alphaproteobacteria > Hyphomicrobiales > Rhizobiaceae > Martinezella > Martinezella sp. CNPSo 3732. Next base: position 98,766 of record NZ_JBXSOO010000013.1, on the reverse strand, counting down.
GCGGAACGTTACCCGGCTATCAAGATGGCCGCGATCAAGGAATATCACGCCGTCAAGGCGGCCTGATATCGGAGACGTTGCAACCACAGGCAACCGGCCTGTGGCTCATAATGCTACTATTGCGCTGCTGTATTCATCAGCTCCGCGTAGCGCGCCTCGGTGGCGTCATCCAGCGGAAACATGCATTCGACCCGCAGCTCCTGCGTCGTAATCATCTGCGCGGTTCCAACCGTCGTCACCAGTGAGAAAAATCTCAGAACTTGCCCGTCCTTCACGAAGGACAAAGGAATCAGCGGCGCATTCGCGATCGCTGGCGATGTCTGCCATTCGGTATTGACATCCGGATAGGCGAGCAGACTGTCGATAAGCTCCTTCGTCCGTCCGTCGATGACGCGGCCGACGGACTCGCGGAAAACACGCCCCATAAGGCTTTCCGCAGTCTTCTCCCAATCCGCAATGAAAGGCCGCATGCCCGAGGGGTCGAACATGAGATGCAAGAGATTGCGCGGTTTCGGACGTGCGGCCATATCGGTGAAGTGGCCGAAGAAGCGAAGCGTTGCATCATTGGACATCAGCACATTCCAGTAGCGATCCATCACGACAGCCGGGAATGGCTCGTGCTGACGGAGCATGCGTTTCAGCGCATTGGTGACGCCCTGCATCTCTTGATCGTCAAAACTTCCCTCGGAATAGATCGGCGCATAGCCGGCGGCGAGCAGCAGCGTGTTGCGCTCGCGGAACGGCACGTCCAGGGCATCGGCGAGACGCAACACATTCTGGCGACCAGGCGTGCTCCTGCCGCTTTCGATAAAGCTGATCTGGCGCTGCGAGATGCCGGTGTCGAGCGAAAGCTCGAGCTGGCTCTTGCCGCGCGTGTCGCGCCATGCGCGCAGCTGCGGTCCCAACTCGTTCGACAATCTCGGTTCGGCGCGAAGGGAACTCATTCTGTAAAACCTCGCTTCGTTCGTTTGGTGTGGCGGGGCCGTATTGGGCAGCCCCGCCAGCTTCAGTTGTTATGAGAAAGCGACCGGCCCGACCGAGCCGTACCAACGGCGCACTTTCGTCGGGTCTGCCTCGTCCATGTAGAAAAAGTGCGTCATACCCGGTTTGACCGCCGCTTGGGTGCGGTCATTGGGCGTCATGGTCACGGTCCCGCGGAACACTTTCAGCGATCCGGCGTCCCAATATTCGGTGACATCATGTAATGCCGTGAAACCGGTGTCGATGAAGGCGCGCAAGTTCCGGCGAATGGTTTCGCGCCCCTTCCAGTCGGCAATGCCGAGATTGCATGTGGCATCTTCCGCAAGGCAATCAAAGCCTTCGCCGAAGGTCTTGTCGTCGATTTCGCGCCAGAAGGCGAGCAGCCATTGCGGGGCGTCTTTTTTGGTGAATGACATAGTCGTCATGGATTTCTCCTGAGCCTGCCTTTGGAATGATGTCGTGGCCATCGACGCCATGCCGGGCAAAGGCTCTCTTTCGTTGAAGGGCTGAAAAGCTCTTCCTGCAAGAAGATGGTCTTTAAATACACCGGGACGAATGCCGCCCTCAATTACATCAGATGTAATGAAGACCGGCCGATTGTGTCTCATGCTGATCCGATCGGTTCGGATGCGTTTCGTTTTGGAATACTGCCATCGCGATGTTCCATCCAATATAGCGCTATGCCATAGTGCCGCCCCGAGGTCCCCTCGATCAGAATGAGCAGCTTTCATGATGAAATTTCTTGCGGTTCTTGCTCTGGCCTTCGTCGGCCTGATGCCGGTCGCAGCCGAGGCGCGAATCATCACCGATGCGGCCGGACGCACGGTGTCCGTGCCGGATAAGATCAACCGCATTCTGGTGGCCGGGCCGCCAGCCGCCGTCCTGGTTTATGTGCTGGCGCCGGAGAAGCTGGTGGGCTGGGTGCATGCGCCTGATGATGCCGCCAAGGTCTATCTGATGCCGTCGGTGCGGTCGCTGCCGACAATCGGACGCCTGACGGGCAAGGACGGCACGATCAGTGCACAGGCAGTCATCGATGCCAAACCTGATATCATCCTCGATGCCGGCACGGTCGATCCGACCTACAAGGCTCTGGCTGACAAGGTACAGTCCCAAACACATATTCCCTATGTCCTGGTCGATGGCAGCTTTGCCCGCACCGCCGATACGCTTCGCGACGTAGGCGCGCTGATCGGTGTCGAGGATCGCGCCAACAAGCTTGCCGATTATGCCGATTCCGCGATCAAGGATCTGAACGACAAGCTCGCGACGCTGCCGAATGATCCGCGACCGCGCGTCTATTACGGCCGTGGTGCCGATGGCCTCGAAACCGGGCTTTCCGGCTCGATCAATCTCGAAATCCTCGATGCCGTCGGCACGATGAATGTCGCCGCCGCTGCCGGCAAGGGTGGACTTGCCAAGGTGACCGTGCAGCAGGTCGTCGGCTGGAATCCAGATATCATCATCGCCGAGAGCCCGGCTTTCGCTGCTTTGGTAAAGAGCGACCCGCAATGGGCCGGCATCAAGGCCGTCAAGGACGACAAGATCTTCGTGCCGCCGTCTCTGCCTTTCGGCTGGTTCGATTCTCCGCCCGGCGTCAACCGGCTGCTCGGCGTGCGCTGGATGGAGAAACTGCTCTATCCAAAGCTCTTCCGCAGCGATTTTTCCGACGATGTGAAGGAATTCTACAAGCTGTTCTACCAGGTCGATCTGACCAACGATCAGCTGGCGGCATTGCTGAAGGGCATGAAATAACCACTCTGATAAGAAAGGCGTTCATGGTTCGGGAAAACGAAATTCGCGAAAACGAGGTGGCCGTCGAGCCGCCTGCAGCCTCGGACGCCGGCCTCACCTTCATCGGCCACATTTCGACACCCTGGACCTCGCGCATGGAAACGCCGCGCCAGGGCCGGCATGATGGCCCGATCTGCCGGATCGAAATCTTCGAGCCCTGGGTGGCGGCGCTGCAGGGCGTGGAAGCTTTCGAGCGTCTGGAGGTTCTCTATTGGCTGGATCGTTCGCGCAGGGATCTCGTGCTGCAGAGCCCGGCCAACAGCGGCAAGGTACACGGCACCTTTTCGCTGCGCTCGCCTGTGCGGCCCAATCCCATCGGCACATCCATTGTCAAACTGGAAGCGGTCGAGGGGGCCGTACTGCTGGTGCGCGGCCTCGATTGCCTGGATGGTACGCCGCTGCTCGATCTGAAGCCCGATCGCACCCTGTTCAAACCGATCGCGCCGCCGCAGCCTGGAGATTTCCAGACCGGCGACGGCGAGACGGCGCATTACTGCCAGAAGCGAGATGCTTAGAGCGCTTCGTGAAACCGCTCCAAGCCATTGCCATCAGTCTACCATCGAAATCCTATTCGCCTCGCGGATAGCGCTGGTTCTCCTCCAGCACGTTGAGGTCCATATGGTTGCGCATATAGCGCTCCGAAGCCTTCTGTAAGGGCTGGTAGTCCCAGGGATAATACGCGCCGTTGCGAAGCGCCGTGTAGACAACCCATCGCCGTGCCTGGCTTTCACGCACGGCAGCATCAAAGCTCGCGAGGTTCCAGCGTGCCATGGCCTGCGCCGTCAGTCTCTCCAGCGTTTCCGCATAGGCCGGGTTGCCTGCCAGGTTGGTCAGCTCCTGCGGATCCTCGCTTAGGTCGAAGAGCATGGGCGGGTCTTTCTCGCAAAGGATCAGCTTATAATTGCCGTCGCGTAAGGCCACGAGCGGCGCTTCCGAGCCTTCCGCCGCATATTCCATCGGCACGGGGCTACGGCCTCCGGTTCCAAGAGCCAGCGGCGTCAGGTCCTCGCCATCGGTCCAACGGCGCAGCGATGCGATGTCGATCCCGGCAAGGGCTGCCAGCGTCGGAGTAACGTCCAGCGTCGAGACCGGCTGATCGATCCGCTTCGGTTGCCAGCCGGGGGTTGCGATCATCAACGGTACACGGGCTGAGCCTTCGAAGAAGTTCATCTTGAACCAGAGGCCGCGTTCGCCAAGCATATCGCCGTGGTCGGAGACGAAGAGGATGATGGTGTTGTCGGCCATGCGGCCGCGCTCGAGCGTGTCCAATATCTCGCCGATCTTCTCGTCGACATAGGAGATGTTGGCGAAATAGCCGCGGCGTGCCCGGCGGATCTGCTCCGGCGTGATGTCGAAGGCGGTGTGGTCGCAGGCCTTCATCAGCCGCTGCGAATGCGGGTCTTGTTGCTCGAAGGGAATTTCGCCGACTTGCGGGTCGAGCGCCGGGCAATCCTCATAGAGATCCCAGAAGCGCCGGCGTGCGACATAGGGGTCGTGCGGATGCGTGAAGCTGACGGTCAGGCACCAGGGCCTTTCGTCTTGGCGCCGGGAGAGATCGTAGAGCTTGCGGGTCGCGTGATAGGCAACCTCGTCGTCATATTCCATCTGGTTGGTGATCTCGGCGACACCGGCTCCGGTGACCGAACCGAGATTGTGATACCACCAGTCGATGCGCTCGCCGGGCTTTGTATAATCCGGCGTCCAGCCGAAATCGGCGGGGTAGATGTCTGTGGTCAGCCGCTCCTCGAAGCCGTGCATCTGGTCCGGGCCGACGAAATGCATCTTGCCCGACAGCGCTGTCTGGTAACCGGCGGCGCGCAGGTGATGAGCGAAAGTCGGTATATCCGAGCAGAATTCGGCGGCATTGTCGTAGACGCGCGTGCGGCTCGGTAGCTGCCCGGACATGAAGGAGGCGCGTGCCGGCGCGCAGAGCGGGCTTGCCGTATAGCTGTTGGCAAAACGCACGGAACGCTTCGCCAGGGCTTTCAGGACCGGCGCATGCAGGAACTCGGCCGGGCCGTCGGGAAAGAACGTCCCGTTGAACTGATCGACCATGAGGATGAGGATATTCGGGCGGGACATGCTGGTGTCTTTCACGAAACTCAGAGGCCGATGGCGGCTTTGACGGCGTCGAGGCCAGGCTTGCCGTCGATAGTGGTGACGCCGGAAAGCCAGGGCGTCAAGGCATCCGGATGCGCCTTCAGCCAGGCAGTCGCTGCGTCCTTGGCGCTCTCACCGCCGAGGATCGAGCCCATCAGCGAATTCTCCATGCCGATGTCGAAGGTGAGATTATGGAAGAGCTTGGCGGCATTCGGGCACTGGGCGGCCCAGCCGGTGCGCGCCAGCGTATAGACTTCGGCGCCGCCGTAATTCGCGCCGAAATAGGCATCGCCGCCGGAAAGATAGGCGATCTTGAAGCGCTCGTTCATCGGATGCGGCGCCCAGGCGAGGAAGACGATCGCCTGCTTGTCTTTGGAGGCGCGCTCTACTTGCGACAGCATCGCCTGCTCGCTCGATTCCACCAATTCCCAGCCTTTCAGACCGAAATCGTTGGCGTCGATCATTTTTTGGATATTGGCATTGGCCGGTGCACCTGGTTCAATGCCGTAGATCTTGCGGCCGAAATCGTCGGCCTGCTTCTGCAGGTCGGAAAAGTCCTTGATGCCCTTGTCGGCAACATAGGTCGGAACGGCCAGCGTGAACTTGGCGCCCTCAAGATTGCGGTTCAGCACCTCGGCCGCTTTCGCCTTGTTCAGATCGTCGACGAAGGCCTTCTGCGCCGGCATCCAGTTGCCGAGGAAGACATCGATCTCGCCTGTCTTCATTGCCTGATAGCCGATCGGCACGGAAAGCGTCTTGATGTCGGGTTCATAGCCAAGGGCGGTCAGCAGTACGCCGGTCACCCCATTGGTCGAAGTGATATCGGTCCAGCCGGGGTCCGAAAGATGGATCGTCTTGCAGCTGTCGCCGTCGGCCCGGGCGATGCCGGCAAGGGAAAGGACGGAAAGAAGAGCGCCGGCGGCGAGCCGTCCCATTGCAGAGATGCACATGACGATGGTTCCCTCTTGTTATTGGATTATTTTATTGAACATCACTAGAGTTCCTGCTGTGAAGCGGGCATTTTTCGATAGATGCCAAAAGGAAATTTTATGGCTGAACGTCTCGTTGATCTTGGTTGGCTGCGGATATTCCTGGAAGTAGGCCGTTCCGGCAGCCTCTCTGCCGCCGCTGCAGCGCTTGGTCTGACGCAACCGGCCGTCAGCTACCAGATCCGCCGCATCGAGGAGCAGATGGGCGTGCCCTTGTTTCGGCGCCAGCATCGCGGCGTGGCGCTCTCGCCGGAAGGGCAGCGCCTCTTCGAAATCGTCGAAAAATCCGTCGGCAGCGTCGACCATCTAGTGCGCAGCTTCCGCGTGGAATCAGAGCGGCCATCCGTTCGCCTGCGTACGGACTATGCCTTTTCCGCCCTCTGGCTGATTCCCCACATGCATGCATTCCGGCAGCTTCATCCCGAAGTGGATATCCAGATCGTTGCCACGCAACGGCTGGATCGCGGTGCGCCGGAAAGTGGCGATCTAGCCGTATTCTTCGGCACGCGCAGTGAATTCGGTCCTGCCGCCACCTTGCTTCTGCCAGAAAAGGTCGTACCGATCTGCACCAGGGGGTTTGCGGAGCGCCACGGCCCGTTCACCGATCTCTCCCAGCTCGCAGGCACTACGCTCGTCCATCTCGATTCGGAGATGCCGTCGTCATGGTTCGACTGGCAGAGCTATCTTGCCGCCTTCGGCGTTGCCCGGGATGCCTATGCCGGCCGCGGCGACCTGCGCTTCAATACCTATTCGCTCGTCGTGCAGGCAGCCCTCAGCGAGCAGGGCGTCGCCATCGGCTGGATGGGCCTCGTCGATTCCCTGCTTGCCACCCGGACGCTGGTGACGGCCGGTCCGATGCGGGAGGCGCCGGAGCGAGGTTACTGGCTGCTGCCGCCGGCCGACGCAAACCCGGAGGCGGAGCAACTGGCGCAATGGCTGCTCACTGAAGCCGCCGCCGGATGATCATCATGCTCTATTCCGCCGTAAGATCGGCAAGAAACGTCTCGCACCAGCGCGATACGTCATTTTCGAGGAGATAATCCATCATGCCGCGCCAGCGCTCCTGCCGCTCCTGCAGCGGCATGTTGATGGCGCGCGCCAGTGCATTGGCGGTGCCGTCGACATCATAAGGGTTGACCAGCAAGGCACCCTTCAGCTTGCGCGCGGCACCGGCAAAGCGCGAAAGCACCAGCACGCCTGGGTTTTCAGGATCTTGCGCCGCGACATATTCCTTGGCGACGAGGTTCATGCCGTCGCGCAGCGGCGTCACCAGCCCGACCTTCGCAATCCGGTAGAGACCCGCGAGGATCGGCCGACTGATCGAGCGGTTGATGTAGCGGATGGGTACCCAGTCTACCGTGCCGATCGCGCCGTTGACCCGGCCGGCCTGCTCGGCAACCGCATTCTGCATCGCCTCATATTCGGGGACTTCCGAGCGGGATTTCGGCGTGATCTGCAGATAGGTGATGCTGCGCTGGTGAGCGGGGTTGTTGGTGATGAAACGTTCGAAAGCGTCGATGCGTTGGGTGATGCCTTTGGAATAATCCAGCCGGTCGACCCCAAGAATCAGGTCGCGGCCTTCGATGCTTTGACGCACTTTCTGCACCATGCTGTGCGACGCTGCCCTGCGGGCGAATTCGGCAAAGCCTGCCGTCTCGATACCGATCGAATAGGCGCCGCCGCGAAAATCATGGCCGTGCGCACTGAAATGGCCGGGGCTTTTCTCGATGCCCATGCCCTCGCGCTTCAGGCAGCCTGCAAAGTTCTCAAGATCATGGTCCGTCTGGAAGCCGAGCAGATCGTAGGAGGAGAGGCCCCGCATGATCTCCTCATGCACCGGCATGGCAAGCACGACGTCTGCAGGCGGCCAGGGAATGTGCAGGAAGAAGCCAATGCGGTTCTTCAGGCCCATCTGCCGCAGCTCTGCGGCCAGTGGGATGAGGTGATAGTCGTGCACCCAAATGATATCGTCAGGCTCGATCAGCGGTGCGAGCCGGTGGGCAAAGAAGCGATTGACGCGGAAATAGCCGGTCATTTCCTTGCGGGCATATTCGGCAAGATCGAGCCGGTAGTGGCAGATCGGCCAGAGAACACGGTTGGCAAAGCCCTGATAGTATTCCTCGACATCGGTCTGGGTCAGATCGGTGAGCGCATAGGTGATGTTGCCGTCCTGCGTCATCTGCAGCGGCTCGGGCTCCACATCGCCGCTCGATTTGCCGGACCAGCCCATCCAGATGCCGCCGCGCTCGGCGAGCGCCGCCTGCAGCGCCACCGCAAGGCCGCCCGCCGCGGCGGCACCTTTATGGTCGGGCACGGAAACGCGATTAGAAACAATGATCAGTCGACTCACGAATTCTTCCTTTCGAGAAGGCTGGTAGACATCGCCATGATCGAAAATTACTTGACGAGCGTTCCCAGCACGTCCCTTAAACGCGCAGGTGAGCCAATGGATGCACGCGCCAGTGTTTTTCCGTTGGCATCGCCGATGCGTACGGATTGGCCGCCGAGGCGGTTGGCGGCGGCAAACATGGTCTCGTCGGTCACGTCGTCACCGATCGCGACCGGACGGCGTCCCTCGAACGGCTCTTCGGCAAGAAACGCCTCGACGGCGTGTCCCTTGCTGGCATGGGAAGGGCAGATTTCGATCACCATCTTGCCGCGCTGCAGGTTCCAGTCGGGACCGGCTTCCTCCAGATGGCGCTGCATGACTTCGCCGATCTCGGCCTCGTTTGCCGGCGAATGGCGGAAGTGGACCGCAACGGCAGCTCCCTTATCCTCCACGATGGCGCCGGGCCAGGCGAGCGCTTCGCGCCGAATGATCTGCTTCATCTCCTGGAAGGCAGGCGGAATATGTGCGCGCCGCAGCCGTCCCCCTGCATCGCGACGTTCCGCGCCATGCAGGCCTGCAACGGGAAAACGAAATGGCGCGAAAAGAGGATCGACGAATTCGATGGCGCGGCCGGTGACCAAGGCCAGCGCGCCGCCGAGCTGGCGGGAGAGCGCATGCAGCGTGCCGGGCAAATAGTCCGGAACGACAATCGCTTCCGGTCTTTCGGCGAGATCGAGCAGGGTTCCGTCGATATCGAGGAACAAGGCCCAGTCCTGCGGATACAATGAGAGTGCGGTAAGGGCCGGCTCGTTCAGCGGCCTCGGCTTGGCTTCACCCTTTTCGGGCTGTTCCTGAGAAGACATGCTGGTTTAGCTAAGGCGCTCTTCCCATTTGGCAAGGCAAAAAATAATAGCTGAAAATCAAAAGGGGCCGCCTTAAGCGACCCCCCATGAGCTTTGGCCCGTAACTGGCCTGAAGCGGCGAACGCTTCGGGAAGGTGTTGATCAGAGCGAGGGCTGCCTCGCAACGCTCACAACCATTTCCATGCCGTATACAAAGACCGAAATCTCACTAGACATTGGATCACCTTCCTTTCGTTACGTTTCAGACAAGCTAAACGTAGCTCAAATTTGACGTGATGCAAGAGGTGCGATCCACGGGAGCTTCACACTTATTGTCGCATTGAAATGCTTATGCTCGGTGCCTCCTCGCGAAAAGCGCTATGACATCGCGCTTCACGAAGAAAATGTTGCGACGCCAAACGTGATCGGACGACGCGTCAAATATCTGTCATCTTGCGCTGCAGGCGATGGAAAATTAAGACTTTATTACCCATTCCGCATAAACAATCGTCCTAGAGCCGGATGATTTTAGGTCTGCTCGACCTAAAATCTGAATCCGCTCTAGAATCGAAGAAGTAGAGCGTGATGTCGTCCGAAAACCGCCTACACTTTTCGGCATCACGCTCTGGATTTGCCATTCTCCCGCGGGACAGGAAGACAGCGGGAATCGGAGTAAGAGACGCATGTGTCGCTGGGCAGCCTATCGTGGAGACCCCCTCTATCTGGAGGAGCTGGTGTCTTCGCCCGCCCACTCCCTGATCGAACAATCCCATTGCGCAACGCGCGCCAAGACGGCGACCAACGGTGACGGTTTCGGTATCGCCTGGTATGGCGACCGGCCGGAACCGGGCCGCTACCGGGATATCCTGCCGGCCTGGTCCGATTGCAATCTGAAGAGCCTGGCGCGGCAGATCCGTTCGCCGCTCTTTCTCGCCCATGTCCGCGCGGCGACCGGCGGCGGCACGCGGCGCGACAATTGCCATCCCTTCGTCTTCGAGAACTGGTCGTTCCAGCACAATGGCCAGATTTCCAATTTCGACCGCCTGCGCCGGCCGATGGAAGCCATGCTCGACGACCGGCTGTTCCATGCCCGCAGCGGCACAACCGATTCCGAGCTCCTGTTCCTGTTGGCGATGCAGTTCGGTCTTACGACGAACCCGACGGCGGCGATCGCTCAGACCATTGGTTTCGTCGAGGGCTTGTCGCTGCATCTGACGGGCTCGGTGCTGGTGCGCTTCACGGCGGCCTTCTCCGACGGAAAGTCGCTCTACGCCATCCGCTATGCGACCGACCGCAAGGCGCCGACGCTTTATGCCTCGCCTGTCGGGTCAGGCTACTGCCTCGTATCGGAGCCGCTGAACGACGATGTCGATGCCTGGCGCGAGATCCCCAATGGCAGCGCCGTTCTGATCGACGACACGGGCGTCCATGTCACGCCCTTCCAGCCGGAAGAGCATGCCGTCGGAGAGATCCGGACGCCGGCTGCTATCCCTGCTTGAACTGTTCCGATATCAGCGCCGCCAGCCGCACCGCCACTTCATCCTTGTCGAGATCGGGCCACTGCTCTACGCCGCCGTGACTGACAATCTTCACGCGGTTTCGTGTACCCCCCATAATGCCGGTTGCGGGCGAGACGTCGTTGGCGACGATGAAGTCGGCGCCCTTGCGATCGAGCTTCGCGCGGGCATTGCTCTCGACATCCTGCGTCTCGGCGGCAAAGCCGATCACGAGTTTCGGCCGCTGCGTATGGTGGCCGACGGTTTTCAATATGTCGGGGTTTTCGGTAAGCGCCAGCGTCGGGATCGACTCGCCCGGATGTTTCTTGATCTTCTGATCGGATGCGGAGGCGACGCGCCAGTCCGCAACCGCGGCCACCATCACGGCGATATCAGCTGGCAGAGCAGCCAGAACGGCATCGCGCATCTCATCAGCTCGCTCGACATGGATGACGGTAAGACCAACCGGGTCGGGTATGGTGACAGGGCCTGAAACGAGGGTGACGTCCGCGCCCAGCGCCGCAAGTGCTGCGGCGATCGCATGACCCTGCCGTCCCGACGAGCGGTTGGCGATATAGCGCACCGGGTCGATCGGCTCGTGTGTCGGCCCGGAGGTGACGACCGCCTTCTTGCCGGCAAGCGGCTTGGCGCCGTCATCCAGCCGACGCTCGGCTGCCGCGACGATATCGAGCGGCTCCGCCATCCGGCCAGCGCCGCTCTCGCCGCTCTCGGCCATTTCGCCCGTCATCGGCCCGACGAAGGCAATACCGTCGCCACGGAGCGTCTCAACATTGCGCTTGGTCGCCGGATGTGCCCACATCTTCGGGTTCATGGCGGGGGCTGCGAGTACAGGCCGGTCGGTGGCGAGCAATATGGTCGAGGCGAGATCGTCGGCCAGCCCGTTTGCCATCTTGGCGAGCAGATCGGCCGTTGCCGGGGCGATCAGCACGAGGTCGCAGTCGCGCGCCAGCCTGATATGGCCGACATCCTGCTCATCCTCTCGCGAAAACAGATCGGTAAAGACATGGTCGGCAGCAAGGGCGCCGACGGCAAGCGGCGTGATGAACTCCTGGGCGCCCGATGTCATGACGGGCCGCACGCTTGCGCCGCGCTCGCGCAGCCGGCGAATGAGATCGAGGCTCTTATAGGCCGCGATGCCGCCGGAGATGATGAGAAGGATGCGCTTTCCTGCGAGAACCATGCCTGAACCCGTCGCCTGTTCTTTTGCCGATAAGCCTAAGCCTTTGGTGTGTCATAGGCAATCGCCGCGTGCTTCCATCGAGCTCGGCGTGTTGGTGATTGCGATGCAGGCGATCGGATTTTTCGCTATTTGCCGCAAATGATCACGTAGGCATCACCGACTTGTCATTTGCGGGCATCTTCGCCCTCGACAAAAGTGAGCACGTTAACGACAAAAGGAGCAACGCCTTGAAATTGATGAAAGTCGCTGTCATCGCCCTGCCAATCATGGCCGCTGCCATGCCGGCCTTTGCCGAGCGCGCTTATTCGCCGCAGGAGCTGAAGAACAAGGAGATCGTTCTGGATTTCTACCAGAAGGCGCTGAACGACAAGGATTTCGACGCGGCTTCCAAATATCTCGGCAAATACATCCAGCACAATCCTCTTGCCGCTGATGGGCCCGAAGGCCTGCGTGGTTTCCTTGAGTACCTGAAGAAAAACTATCCGCAGTCGAAGAGCGAGATCAAGCGGGTGATGGTCGACGGCGACTATGTGATCCTGCGCGTCCATGCCATTCGCCAGCCGGGCGACCTCGGCAGCGCCATCGTCGATATCTTCCGCGTCGAGGATAACAAGATCCAGGAACATTGGGATTCAGTGCAGCCGATCCCTGAAACCTCGAAGAATAGCAATACGATGTTCTGAGCGGAAAGGCCGGGGCTCATTCGAAGCATTTGAGCGACATGCTCCCGCAGCCATTTATATGTTGCGGGATCATGTCCGCGTTCCGAAGCTGCCGACGCGACAATTGCGTCGGCTAAACACTCGGTCAGGTCCGCGTGATCGACAAGCCACCGTCGACGAGCGAAGCCGTGCCGCTGACGAAGCTTGCGTCATCGGAGGCGAGATAGAGGACCGAGCGAGCGATCTCTTCCGGGCCGGCGACGCGCTTCAACGCATGCAGATTGGTGATGAAAGCCTGCTTTTCGGCGGTGTCGTTCATGTCGCGATACATGTCGGTATCGACGGCACCCGGCAGTACGGCATTGACACGCACATTCTGCGCGCCGAATTCGGCGGCGAGAGTTTGCGTCAGACCGATCAGGCCAGACTTGCTGGCGGCATAAGCGGCAACGCCGGGGAAGCTGACGGTGTGGCCGACGAAGGTCGACGTGAAAATCACAGAACCGCCGCCGTGCTTGATCATTTCGCCGATCTGATGCTTGGCAGCCAGGAACGACGCGGTGAGGTTGATCGCCAGCGCGTCCGTAAAGCCTGCCTCCGAAACCTCGGTGCTGGGACCGGCTTCGCCGAGCGTGCCGGCATTGTTGAAGGCGATATCGAGCTTGCCGTAGCGCTCGACCGCAAGGGCGACCAGCGCCTTGTGATAGTCTTCCGAGCGTACGTCGCCGGCCAAGACGGCTGCTTCACCGCCGGCGGCCTTGATCTCGGCGACAAGGCTTTCCAGTTCTGCGGTGCGACGAGCACCGATGACGACCTTGGCGCCTTCGGCGGCGAAGAGCTTGGCCGTGACGCGGCCGATGCCGGAGCTGGCGCCGGTCACGATTGCAACTTTTCCATTCAAGCGATTCATTGTTCCATCTCCTATGTGAGGACGTGTCTTTCGGTTTGTCCGATACGTGGAAGATGGCCTTTTCCGATCGTTCGGATTAGTCTTCAAATAATGGAATTCGAATTCGGAATTGCCGAACGATGTTGAAGATCGATGGGATCGTGACGTTTGTGACCGTAGCAGAGGCCGGCTCGATAAGTGAGGCGGCGCGACGCCTGCGCCTGTCGAAATCCGTCGTCAGCGAACGCCTGTCGGAAATGGAGAAAGCGTTGGGGGCAACCCTGCTTCACCGCACGACCCGCAAGCTGACCTTGACGGAGGATGGTGCCGCCTTTCTGCAGCGCGCGACCCGCATCGCGCAGGAAGTACGTGAGGCGGCTTCCGATCTCGCCGAACGGCGCGGCAAGCTGATGGGGCCTCTGCGCATCGCAGCTCCCGTCACCTTCGGCCGCCTGCATCTGGGGCCGGCCCTCTATCCGTTTCTTGCCGCGCATCCGGAAATCGAGCTGACGCTCGATCTCGACGACCGCAGGGTCGATGCCGCCTCGGACGGTTACGACGCGATCATACGCCATGGCCTGATCGCCGACTCGCGCCTCGTCGCCTGGAAGCTTGCCCGCAGCCGCCGCCTTCTCGTGGCCTCGCCGAATTATCTCAGCCGCCACGGTAACCCCGCGTCGCTATCCGATCTCGATGATCACCGCGGGATTTTCTACACGAATCGCGGCGTCGCGGACTGGCGTTTCGAGGGACCGGAGAGCGCCATCGTCATCCGTGCGAAGCTGGCATTGGGCGTCAACAACGGGGATGTCCTCCACGATGCCGCGATTGCCGGCCTCGGCATCGCCCTGCTGCCCGCCTTCATCGCGGGACCTTCGGTGAGGGAAGGGCGGCTTGTCGAGATCGATGTCGGCTATCGGCCCGAGCCGGAATTCATCTTCATGGCGCATCCGGAAGGCCGCAATCCCTCGGTCAAGCTGCGCGCCATCGCCGATCATCTGAAGAAGGCGTTCGGCGATCCGCCTTATTGGGAGCGGAGCAAGTAATTAGAGCATGATGCCGAAAAGTGTGAGCGGTTTTCGGACGGCATCATGCTCCACTTCTTCGATCTTAGAGCAGATTCAGGTTTTAGGCCGAACAGGCCTAAAATCATCCGGCTCTAGGCAATCAGGCTCATGAGATTGGCGATGACGGGCGATCGCTGCGCCTTGAGACTGGCAAGGCCGAGACGCGCCACGACCGGCGGCCCGTCGATTCGCCGATAGGCGACGCCATCGAGCTTGATCTGTGCGATCGAAGCCGGAACGATGGAAACGCCTAGGTTTGCGGCGACGAGATTGACGACGGATGGGATCTGCGGCGCCTCCTGCGTCACCACGAGATCGAAGCCCGCCTCGCGGCAAGCGGCGACGATATCGTCGTAGAGGCTGAGCCCCACCATGCGCGGGAAGAGAATGAAGGGTTCGCCGGCGAGCTCCGCGATCGGCAGGCGTTCCTTACTTGCGAGCGGATGATGGGCCGGAAGCGCGATCAACATCGGCTCATCGGCAAAACGTTTCAGGCGCACATCTCTGGGGTCTTCCAGGCCCGGGCGAATGAAGGCCGCGTCGATCTCGCCGCGCATCAGCCGCTCCATCAGCGCATTGGTGTTCATCTCGGTCAGCGATATCAGCACTTCCGGCCAGTGCCGGCGAAACTCGCGAATGGTTGAGGTGACGATGGTGTTGAAGGCGGAGGAGGCGGTGAAGCCGAGCGAGAGGCGGCCGATCTCGCCGCGATTGGCGCGCTGGGCGGCAAGCTTTGCCTTTTCCGCCGCATCGACCGCCATTTTCGCTTCCGCGAGAAAGGCCTCGCCGGCCGCCGTCAGCTCCGCGCCATGTGGCACGCGGTGGAACAGCTGCGCACCCACTTCGTTTTCCAGGTCTCGGATCTGTTGGCTGAGCGGCGGCTGGCCGATACCGAGCTTGGCCGCCGCGCGGGTGAAGTTCCCTGTTTCGGCCAGCGCCAGAAAATAGCGGATATGACGCAGCTCCATCGCTATCTCCAAAAGCTATTGAGATCGCCTGTTCCATATATTGGACTAATGGAGCTGGTCTGGCTAGATTCCAGGGCAAGAAAGGTCAGGTGCCACCAATGTTTCGCGCCGCAAGTAAGCAGCAAACCACCGCGTCCGAAGTTCCCTCACGCCCCGAATTGTCGCTCGTCAGGAACGAGCCCCCGACCGAGGCCCGCCAATTTCTGACGCGCGGCACGCCTGTCTTCCGCCGCGCGACCATTGGTCTGTTTCTCTCGGGTTTCGCCACTTTCTCGCTGCTCTATTGCGTCCAGCCGTTGATGCCGATCTTCTCCGAAGATTTCGGTGTCACACCGGCTGCAAGCTCGCTGTCGCTGTCACTTTCGACCGGCTTCCTGGCCTTCGCGATCTTCGGCGCCGCCGCCGTTTCCGAAAGCCTCGGCCGCCGCAGCCTGATGTTCATCTCGCTGCTCGGCGCCGCCATCTGTACGCTCGTCTGCGCGGTATCGCCAAGCTGGCATATGCTGCTTGCCGTTCGCGCGCTCGAAGGCTTTCTGCTGGGTGGCGTCCCGGCCGTCGCCATGACCTATCTGGCCGAAGAGATCGAACCGCGCGGCCTCGGCGGCGCCATGGGCCTCTATATCGCCGGCAACGCCTTCGGCGGCATGGCCGGTCGCGTGGTGACGGGCACGATCGCCGAATATCTGAGCTGGCGGCCGGCTTTGGCAACGGTTGGCATTCTCGGCCTGATCGCGGCCATCGGCTTCCTCTATCTCCTGCCGCCGTCGCGCAATTTCACCCCGCGCAAGGGTTTTGATGTTGCCTTCCACCTGAAGGCCTGGAGCGGGCACTTCGGCAATGCGGCGCTGCCGCTGCTCTTTGCCATCGGTTTCCTGATTATGGGCTCCTTCGTCACGGTCTATAACTATGCCGGTTTCCGTCTCGTCGCCGATCCCTATGATCTCAACCAGACCGAGTTGGGCTTGATCTTCACCGCCTATCTCTTCGGCATCGTCGCCTCTTGGGCGGCAGGTCTCCTCGGCGATCGTATCGGCCATTTCATCGTGCTGCCGATTGGCGTGCTGATTACGGCGCTCGGTGCGGCGGTGACGCTTTCCAGCTCCTTGCCGCTGATCATTCTCGGTATCGTTCTGGTGACGATCGGCTTTTTCATGGCCCATTCCGTCGCCAGTGCGCTGGTGGGACGGCTGGCCCATGGCTTCAAGGGACACGCCTCCTCGCTCTACCTGCTCGCTTATTATCTCGGCTCCAGTATAGCGGGCTCGGTCGGCGGCTATTTCTGGCTTGCCGATGGCTGGAATGCCGTGGTTGCTTTCATCCTCGTCATGTTGGCACTCTGTCTCGCCAGCGCCCTTGCCGTTGCCAGGCTCGCGCGTCGTTGAGCCCAGGAGGCTGCCATGATCCGTATCGACCATCTCGATCATCTGGTTCTCACGGTTGCGAGCATCGAGGAGAGTTGCGATTTCTATACCCGCGTCCTCGGTATGGGCGTCGAAACTTTCAGGGAAGGCCGCAAGGCTCTCACCTTCGGCAATCAGAAGATTAATCTGCATCAAGCCGGCCATGAGTTCGAGCCGAAGGCCGAGCGGCCGACACCGGGTTCGGCCGACCTCTGCTTCATCAGCACCACGCCGCTGGATGACGTCATCGCTCACTTGCAGGCCGAGGATGTCGTGATCGAGGAAGGCCCCGTGCGCCGAACCGGCGCGACCGCCCCCATTCTCTCCGTCTATTTCCGCGATCCCGACCAGAACCTGATCGAAGTGTCCAACATCATTTCCTGAGATTGCGTGGCGGCAGCAGCTTCTTGACATCGCTCGCTTGCGTCATATATTAAACCAATAAGTTAATTAACTATATGGTTTATAAAATGGACGCGTTGAGCACGACCCTTTCGGCCCTAGCCGATCCAACCCGCCGGGCAATCCTGGCGCGGCTGGCAAGCGGCGAGGCATCCGTCTCCGAGCTGGCCGAACCCTTCGACATGTCGCTGGTTGCCGTCTCCAAACATCTGAAGGTTCTGGAGAAAGCCGGCCTGATCTCGAAGGGGAGGGAGGCGCAATGGCGGCCCTGCCGGCTGGAAGCGAAACCGCTGCGGCAGGTCGATGACTGGCTGGAGAGCTATCGCCAGTTCTGGAACGACAATCTCGATCGCCTGGAAGCCTACGCGGCACTATTGCAAAATGGAGGAAAGAATGACCCCAGCAACTGAGGGCGGCAGCATGCGGCCGCCGCGCGAGATCGTGCTAACCCGCGAGATTGCCGCGCCGCGTGCCCTGCTGTTTCGCCTCTGGACGGAACCGCAACATCTGATGCGCTGGTGGGGACCGCAAAACATGACGGCCCCATCCGTTTCCGTCGACCTGCGGGAAGGGGGCGCCTGGCGGCACTGCATTCTCACGCCGGAGGGCAAGGAATATTGGAGCCACGGTCGCTATCTGGAGATCGTCCCGCCCGAGCGCCTCGTCTTCACCTTTGCCTGGGAAAACCAGGAGGGTCGGCCCGAACACCCGATGCAGGTGACCGTGGAATTCCATGAGCTTGGCGAGAAGACGCGCCTCGTCTTCCGCAAGGTCGAGCTGCCTGACGATACAGAGCTGAGATTGCAGACCGGCGGCTGGGAGCAGGCCCTCGACAAATACGTCGCTTACGCAGAAGCCACCTCAAGGGAAGGATGAGAGTGATGAAGAAGACCTATCACGGAAGCTGCCATTGCGGTGCCGTCGCTTACGAAGCCGATCTCGACCTGCAGGGCGGTACCTTCAAATGCAATTGCTCGATCTGCAAGAAGAAACGCAACTGGCTGGCTGTCGCCACACCCGCCGATTTCCGCCTGACCTCGGGCGAGGACAGCATCGGCGAATATCAGTTCGGCCCGCGCATCCTGCATCACCTCTTCTGCAAAAATTGCGGCATCAGCTCCTTCAACTGGGGTGAAAATCCCGCACTCGGCGGCAAGTTCTATGCGATCAGTATCAGCTGCCTGGACGATGCCACCGATGAAGAACTCGCCTCGCTTCCCGTCGGCTACTTCGACGGCCGCGACGACCGCTTCGATCGCGCGCCGGAGGAAACGCGTTATCTTTAGCCGCTCGGCGAGGACTCCCAATCTTCGAAACGTAGCTTGGGAACGCGCTCGAATTCCCTGACATTGTGCGTTATCAGGATCAGATCGCGGGCGACGGCCTGGCCCGCGATCAAAACGTCATAGGCACCGATCGGTGTGCCAAGGGAAGCGAGGCTTGCGCGAATTTCGCCGGCTACACGGGCATCTTCCTTACCGAAATCCAGCGTTTCGAATTGAAGGGCATCTACACGCGCTAGGTTGTCGGCAACGCGTTGCCCCTTATAGGCACCGTAAAACAACTCGTGTGCGACGATGGCCGGAATGGCAAAATCCTGCGGCTTGTGCCTGCGAAGCTCGCTGACGAAGCCGGAATGTCCTTTCATCAGGGCGATGACGGCATTGCTGTCGAGCAGATACTTCACTTGAAGATATCCAGCTCGGGGCCTTGCTGTTCAGCGGGCTCTTCTTCGGTCGCTTCTGCGAAGTCTTGATCAACCGGCCCCGTAACAGCTTCCAGCCAATCCCAATCTTCGGCGATCGGCTCCAGAATGATTGCCTTTCCTTGCCGGCGGATGCGTACTTCTTCGCCATCGAGGCGGAATTCCTTCGGCAAGCGTACGGCCTGCGAGCGGCCCGACCAGAAGATCTTTGCGGTGTCCATGCCATAGCTCCTTTGAGATATGACATTGATATATAGCGTCTTGGGCGCTATTTCAATTCGAGGCGTTATGATCCCGATTTTATCGCGAGCCAGATGACATGACGCGCGCCCGTTTTGCCATTGGCGCGCGTATTGACCACCTCGGCAGCAAAACCGCTGTCGCGCAGCCGCCTTGTGAAGCGCTCGTCAGGTCCTGAAGACCAGACCGCGAGCACACCTCCCGGGCGTAAGGCGTCACGCGCCGCCTTGAGGCCCTGATAGTCGTAAAGCCCGTCATTGGCCTCTGACGTGATGCCATCTGGGCCGTTGTCGACATCGAGCAGGATAGCGTCGTAAGACGCCTTGCGGGCGCGGATGAGCGGACGCACATCGCCCTCATGAATGGCGACGCGCGGGTCATCGAGACAGCCGTCGAAGACCGTTGCCATCGGCCCGCGCGCCCAAGTCACGACAGCCGGAACCAACTCGGCAACCGTTACCTTGGCATCCGCATCGAGTTCGCCGAGGGCCGCGCGCAAGGTGAAGCCCATGCCGAGGCCGCCGATCAGTATATGCGGCGCCTTCCGGCCCCTGATCTTCTCGCAGGAAAGCGTGGCAAGCGCCCGCTCGGAGCCGCTCAGGCGGCTGTTCATCAGCTCGTTGGTGCCGAGCATGATGGAAAATTCCTGGCCGCGCTGCTTCAAACGCAGCTCGCCGCCGCCAGGGATTTTCGCAGTGTCGAGCAAGGTCCAGGGGATCACGGGCGACTCTCAAAACTTGTTCCGAATTGCCCGGGACCATAATCTCTCGAGGCTGCTAAGAACAGACGCGCCTTACCCCAGCCGGATATAGGGCACATCCTTTTTCGCAACTTCGTCCAGCGCTTCCTCATAGCCGGCATCGGCATAGCGCATGACGCCAAGCGCCGTGTCGTTGGTCAGCGCGTGGTCGAGCCGTTCGTCGGCCGCTTGCGTGCCGTCGGCAACCACGGTGACGCCGCAGCTCGTCATATAGCCGGCATAGCCGCCGCCGCCGGAATGGACGACGACGAGATCGGCCATGGACGAGCAGAGCATCATGGCGTCGATCAGCGGCCAGTCGGCAATGGCGTCGGAGCCGTCCTTCATGCGCTCGGTCATGATGTTCGGATGCGCCATGGCGCCGGCATCGAGATGGTCGCGCGAAAAGGCGATCGGACCGTTGAGTTCGCCGCTCGCCACAAGCTCGTTGACGCGGCGGGCCAGCGCCGTCCGCTCGCCGTGGCCGAGCCACGCGATGCGTGCCGGCAGTCCTTCGAAGGGTACATGCTGACGGGCAAGCTTGATCCAGTTGGTGATGATCTTGTTGTCGGGGAACATTTCCAGCAGCAGATCGTCGACGCGGGCAATATCGCTTTCCTCGCCCGAAAGCGCCATCCAGCGGAACGGGCCGATGGCGCGGCAGAAGAGCGGCCGCAGATAGGCTTCGGTGAAGATCGGAATATCGAAAGCGTTCGCAACGCCGCCTTCCTTCGCCTGGGTGCGGATCAGGTTGCCGTTGTCGAAGACTTCGGAACCCTTCTTTTGGAAATCCAGCATGGCTTTCACATGCTCGACGATCGAAGCGCGGCTGGCCGCCATGAGCTGGCCCTGGCCATCGTCGCGCAAGTCCCGAACCTGCTGCAGGTTCATGCCCTTCGGCACATAGCCATAGACGAGATCGTGCGCCGAGGTCTGGTCGGTGACGATATCGGGCACGATGCCGCGCCGCGCGATCTCGGGATAGATCTCCGCCGCATTGCCGACCAGCCCGACGGAAAGCGCCCGCTTCTCCTTGACGGCGGCATCGATCATCGCCAGCGCGGAATCGAGATCAGGTGCGATTTCCTGCAGATAGCCGATTTCCTTGCGCTTCCTGGCGCGCTCGGCATCGATATCGACACAGAGGATCGCAGCACCCGCCATGCGGCCGGCAAGCGGCTGCGCGCCGCCCATGCCGCCGAGACCGGCTGTGAGTACGAAGCGACCAAAGAGGTCGCCGCCGAAGCGGCGCTCGGCAATGCGCATGAAGATTTCATAGGTGCCCTGGATCACGCCCTGGCTGCCGATATATTGCCAGGCGCCGGCCGTCAGACCACCCCAGCAGATCAGGCCCTTGCGCTGCAGCTCGTAGAAGACTTCCGCCTTCGCCCATTGCCCGACGATGTTGCAGTTCGCCATGATGACGAGCGGCGCCTTGTCATGCGTGCGGATCAGGCCGATCGGCTTGCCGGACTGAATGAGCAGCGTCTGGTTCTCATCCATTTCGGTGAGTGCCTTGACGATGCCCTTATGCGCCGCCCAGTTGCGGGCCGCCTTGCCGAGGGCTGCGTAGACGACGAGATTGTCCGGATCTTCGCCGACCGAGAGCACGTTTTCGAGGAGGCGCAGCAGAGCCTCCTGCCGCCAGCCTTTGGCTCGCAGCTCCGGGCCGCCCGGAATGGGGAATTTCGGGTGACGTGGATTGGCTTTCGGCATGGATTTCCCTTCCCTGTCTCAATTGTTATTTTGGCGGCTCGGCTATTTCGGCGGCAGGCCTTCGACAAAGTCCAGCGCGGCCAGAAGCAGCCGCTTGCGCAGCATGTCGTTACCATAGGCTTCCGGCCCGGCACGCAGCCACCCCTTCATCTCGCGGCCGCCCATCAACATGGTTTTGACGTCATGCTGCTCCAGCGCCCAGCTATCATTGCCCTTGCCGAGACGAATCAACATCCCGTCGATACGGGCACCGCAGAATAGATGGCCATTGAGCAGAAAGGCCCAACCGCCGAACATTCCTTTTTCGCTGAGCCCGGGCCGCGGTCCGAGCTCTTCTCTCAGCAATTCTTCGAGACCAGCGTCACGTGCCATCTGCGCCTCCCGCGCCTTTCAGCCTTTCTTGCCGGCCAGAGCGTATTTCGCGATCTCGATCCCCATAGCCTTTTCGACGGAGGGATAGACCGTGGGGTCGAGCACGCTGGCAGACAGCGGAATGATATCCATCGGCACATGCAGGATGAAAACCTTCATGCCTTCGTGCAGCTGGCCGACGCTCAAGGGTTCGCCTTCCGGCGACAGCGTGGTGATGACGGAGGGGAAGGTTGCGAGGCGCTTGCCGCCGACATCCTCGACGGCCATGTATTCGTTCATCACATGCATGGTGACGGCCTTGTCGCCGCTGCCGACCGTGATGGTGCCGATATCGAAGGCTTCCTTCGTGTAGACGACATCCTTCCTGCTGATCGTGCCTTCGGCCAGGATGTGGCCGCCGGTCGTCCTGCAGATGGCGTCGATGACGGCGCTGCCGCCCTTCTTTTCCGCCTCGATGATCGCTTCGCCGAGCGAAAGCGCCATGGAGATGCCGCCGAGCGCCGCATGTGTACGGACGTAGGAAGCGCGCAAGGGATTGCGGCAGGAGGCGATGAAGCCGCCGGACTGGTCGGATGCCGCACGCAGGATCGGCGAGATCTTCGCCGTCGCGCCCTTCACCACAAGCTCGATATAGCGGTTTTCGGCGCGGTTGCCGCCGACGGCGGTCTGGATCATCTGCTCGGGCGAACCGGCCATGCCGATCGAGCCCATATCACCAGTCGGATGGGCGCGGATGTCGCCGACCGCGTCTACCACCTTCGTTCCGAGGATCGCCGACGGCAGCCAGCCGTTCAGCGTCGAAGACCTGCCGTTCTGACCGATGATCAAGCCGGAAAGCTTTTCGCCGAGCTCGTCCTGCAGCAGCTGTACGGCCTTTACGTAATCGATGCCCTGCATTTCCCAAGGGGTCGTGGAGGCCGGTGCGCCGATGGCGGCTGCCGTGGCGATCCAGTCGTTGTCGTTGAGTTCCTCGATCGACACCAGTTCCGGCTTGCCGACGTTCACGGCCGCATAGCCGAGCATGCGGCCGTGATCGGCCCAGCCGCCACCGCCCGCGGCGTAAACGGAGCCGCCCTTGACGGCCGCTTCCACATCCTTGGCAACGAGTACGCGTCCCATTGGCTACTCCCGGTTCTGTTTGAGATTCTTGTCCATGTCGCGCACCGCTTCGAAAAGAACGGCGGCACCCATGGCGATGTCGTCATTCTCGGCCCATTCCTCGGCGCAATGGCTGCGGCCTTCCTTGCAGGGCACGAAGATCATGGCGGCCGGCGCGACCTTGGCGATCCAGGCCGTGTCGTGGCCGGCGCCGGAGGCCATGCGGCGATGCTTGGCACCAACCGTGTCACAGGCGCGCTCGAGCGTTTCGAGCAGCATCGGAGCGCCCGGCGTCGGCATATTGTCGGAGACGCGCACAGGCGGGTTGATCGTCACGCCATAATCGGCGGCGATGGTCTTCACCTCACCGTCGATCCATGCGAGGAAATCTTCCATGTCGCTGCGGATTTCGGCGCGGCCGTCGATCAGGAGCACGACCTTGGACGGCACGACATTGGCCGCATTCGGCTCGATACGGAATTCGCCCACGGTCGCAGCGAAATGACCCGGCGTCTTTGCCTGCTCGGTGGCGCGTTGGCGAATGTCGAGGACCAGCTGTGAAGCAGCCACCAGCGCATCCGCGCGGCGGTCCATCGGCGTCGTGCCGGCATGGTCGGCGCGCCCTTCAACTGTGATTTCGATGCGGGTGATGCCGGCGATCGCGGTGACGATGCCGATATCCTTGTTCTCGGCTTCCAGCACTGGACCTTGCTCGATATGCAGTTCCAGGAAGCCGGCAAGATCCGGGCGCTTCTGGGCGAGTAGCACCGAAGGATTGCCACCAACCTCGGTAATGCCCTGCGAAAGCGTGCGGTCGCCGCTTGTGCGGGAGAGCCACGCCTCTGGGATCTGCCCGGTCATGCCGCGGCTGCCGACGCAGGATACGCCGAAGATACTGACTTCCTCAGCGAGAAAATCGACGATCTCCAGATCGTGATCGAGCTCGATGCCGCGATCCTTCAAGGAGCGCGCCACTTCAAGCGCCGCAATCGTGCCGGCGATGCCGTCGAAGCGGCCGCCATCGGGAACGGTGTCGGAATGCGAGCCGACAAGGATCGTGCCGAGGCCGGGTTTCGTGCCTGCGCGCCGGCCGATCAGATTGCCGGCGGCATCGATGCGCGTCTCAAGTCCTGCAGCTTTCATCCGCGCGTCGATATAGGCGCGGCCTTCCAGAAAGAGCGGCGAGAAGGCGCGGCGTGTCCAGGGATGGCCCGGATCGGTGATGCCGGCCAGCGCATCGATATCCTCGGCGATACGGTCGGCGTTGACGGGCAGGTTGTGGCGCTTGGCGTCGGTCATCAGGCAGTTTCTCCGGCAAGAATTTAGCGAGGCAAGGGGCGGACGAAGTTGCCGGAGCCGGGTTCGGCCAACACCTTCTGTCCCTCGGTGATCTGCTTGCCTCTAAGGTAGGCGGCGGACACAGTCCAGGGCAGGCGGATGCCGTTATAGGGGCTCCAGCCCACGACGTTGTTGCCGCTCGCGGCTGCGTCATAAACTGTTTCTCGCGGTTCCAGCACGACGATATCGGCGTCCTTGCCCGGCGTCAGCGCGCCCTTGATGTGGTCGAGGCGGAAATGCTTAGCCGGGTTTTCCGCCATCAGCTTTGCGGCCCAGGTCAGCGGCACGCCGCGTTCGAGGGCCCCCTTGAGGAAGAGCGGCACCATAACCTCCAGTCCCGGCACGCCGGAAGCATTCGCCAGCATGTCCGGATTGGTCTTGCGGTTTTCCGACCAGCTGACATGGTCGGTCGAGACAAGCCAGACATTGCCTTCCGCCACCTTGCGCCACAAGGTTTCCACTTCGGCGCGCGGGCGGATGGGCGGATTAATTTTCGCCTTGCCGCCGAGACGCCGCACATCGTTTTCCTCGTCGAGCGTCAGGTAATGGATACAGCATTCGACCGTCGCCTCGAAGCCGTCGCGGCGATAGGCGCGCGCGATGTCGTAGCCGCGGCCGAGCGAGCAATGCACGACATGAGCCGGGCAGCCGGTATTCGCACCCGTCTCGAAGATCGTGTGCATGGCGAGTAGCTCTGTGATCGGTGGTCGCGAAAGGCCGTGGGCGCGATAGTCTGTCACGCCGCTTGCCTTCACCTGCTCCATATAGGCGCGCACCGCTTCGTCGTCTTCGTTGTGGACGCCGGCGGTCAGGCCCGTCGGAGCGATAGCGGCAAAGCAGGCATCGAGGAGAGCGGGCGGAATGCGGGGAAAGCGCTTGGGATCGGTGCCGAAGGTGGAGAACTTGAAGGCGGCCACGCCGGCCTCGACCATCTCGGCGATGCGCGCCGGGCCTTCTTCGGGATCGACCGTGCCGTATAGGGCGAAGTCGACGCGCGATTGCGGCGCGGCGTGGTCGATCTTCTTCTTCACCGCCGCTGCCGAACAGACGAGATTGCCTTCGTCATAGGGCATGTCGACGATGGTGGTGACGCCGCCGGCGGCTGCCGAACGCGTCGACCAGATGAAATCCTCCTGGTCCTTCTGCGAGAGGGAGTGAACCTGTGCGTCGATGGCGCCAGGCAGGATCAGCGCCTTGCCGAGCAGGTGCCGCTCGCGTGCGGTCGGCGGCACGCCGATGCCGATCTCGGCGATCTTACCGTCGCGCACGGCGACATAGCCGGCTTCCACGATGCGTTCAGGCAGCACCACGGTGCCTTGCAGAACAAGATCGAAATCGGCCATGTGCATTCTCTCCGCTCGTCGGTGGGTTCAGATAGCAACGGTGTCGCGATAAAGCCGCTCTTCGACCCGCTCCAGCGAGCCGAGTGCGAAGAAATCATCATAGGCGAGGATCGGCTTGTGAGCGATCAACTCTGAAACGAAAGCCTCCGAGCCCAGCTCCTCCTCGATCGCCTCCACTTCGGCCGATAGCGGCCGATCGACCACATAGAAATCGGCATGCTTGCGCACGACGTCATAGAGCATGCGCGCCACGCCTTCCGGCTTGTCGCCGAGAATGTCCATCGCCTGGGCCGACAGCAGGGCTTCAAGAGCGGCCAGACGCTTCAGTGCCCGCATCTGCCGCTCGAAACGTTCGATGACCAGCGGCAGGAAGGCGGCCTCATCTTCCATCCCGGCTGCCACAACGAGGGACTGCGCCGAGACCGGATTGGACATGGACAGAACACGCGAGAAGATCTCGCCGGCAAGCTTGATGATCGGGCCGAAGCCAGTCGCGATCCTGCCTTCCGGCACGAGATTGACGGGAAGGCCGCGCCGTTGGCCGTTGCCGAGCAGGACGCAACGATTGAAGGCATTGCGGGCCGCATGGGCCATGCAGATCACGGCCGCTTCCAGAAGTACGGTGACATCGAGCGGAAGGGAGCCGCCTGACGTCATCACACGGCCATCGACGATGACCGGATTGTCATCCGAGCGGCCGGTGGCTGCCAGGATCTTGTGGCCGGCCGTCAAAAGGTTTTCGATGACGGCGCCAAAGACCTGGGCGATCATGCGCAGGCTCAGCGGGTCCTGCACATGGGTCGCGACCGGCCAGGGCCATTCATCCGAAGCGTTGCAGAGCCACGCACCGATCAGTGCCTCGCGGGCGGTGCCGACATGGCGCACGGCAATCCACGGATCGCGCGAGGCGCCGAGTGCACCGGCCGCCATCATGCCCGTCGCAAGCAGCACGCGGATAGAGGCGGCGGCATTGCGGGTCGTCTCGGCGGCGGCGGCAAAGCTGACCGCATTGACGCTGAGCGAGGCCAGGCTGTCGCGCGGCATCATCCTGACGGGAGCGATGCCGGCGGCATCGAAGGCATCGGCAGCCTGCATGCGGCGGCCGCGATAGACGGCCTCGCCAACGCCGGTCAGAACCGCGCCGATCTGGCCCATCAGGCCGATATCCGCGCAGCCGATCGAGCCCGTACGCCTGACGACGGGAATGACATCCGAGCTCAACAGCTGCAGATAGGCTTCAATCAGCTCCTGCGAACAACCTACTTGGCCGGTGAGCGCGGTGTTGACCCGGATCGCCATCGCATTGCGGACGACCGACATGGAGAAGGGCGCGCCAGTGCCGAAATGATGAGCGCGCACGAGGCCGAGATTGAAGGCATCGAGATCTTCGGGGGACCATTCGACATCCTTCATGGCGCCGACACCGGTCGTGGAGCCATAGACGGGCATGCCCGACTGAATGGTGCTTTCGAGAACGCCGCGCGCCAGCCGCACCCTGGCCATGCCGCTTTCCGACGCCGATGGTAGGACGGCTCCCGCACCGATCCGCACCAGATCGCTGAACCCAAGGGGCTGCCCGGTGAGTTCGATGCCGGCTCTCTGACGCTCCATCTCTGCTGTTCTCCTTTTTTGCAAGGCTATGCGAGCCTTGTCGTCAATGGGATATCCCAAATGGCGAACACCTCGATCCGTGCCGGACAGACTGATTTTGAGGCGAGTGCGTACGTTGCGCAACTCTATGTTTTTGCGCGCGCATGGGGCTTCCTGCACCGGCCAGCTATTTTGGCCGAGACGAGGACGAAGCATCCGAAAACTTCGCGATCAGCTCAGGTGCCAGGCGACATAGAGCAGCGTCAGCGCAATTACCCAAAGCGCAAAGCGGCCGGAACGGCTGTGCTTGGCCTCGGCCTTGCCGATTGCTTCGGCAGTCTGCGGATCGAAACGCAGGCCGTTTTCGCTCATATGCAGCAGTTCGTGGTGGAATTTCTCGGTCTTCGCCGCAATCTCGGGTGCGGCTTCGGCAAGCTTCACAGCCGCTTTCAAACCATCCTTCAGATCGGTCATGATCCGCTTCGGGCCGAGATTGGTGCGGATCCAGTCGCCGACGACCGGTTCGGAAGCCTTCCACATGTTGAAGCGTGGATTGAGCATGCGCGATACGCCCTCGACCACGACCATGGTCTTCTGAAGCATGACCAGCTCGGGCCGAGTCTCCATGTCGAAGAGTTCGGTCACTTCGAAGAGCAGGGTCAGAAGCTTGCCCATGGAGATGGTTTCGGCCGGCTGGCCGTGGATCGGCTCCCCGATGGCACGGATAGCCTGCGCAAAACTTTCTATATTGTGATGGGCAGGTACGTAGCCGGCTTCGAAATGCACTTCGGCCACCCGGATATAATCGCGGGTGATGAAACCGTAGAGAATTTCGGCAAGGAAACGGCGTTCCTTCTTCCCCAGGCGTCCGACGATGCCCATGTCGACGGCAACGATCATGCCGGTCGCATCGACGAAGAGATTGCCCGGGTGCATGTCTGCATGAAAGAAGCCGTCGCGCAGCGTATGGCGCAGGAAGGACTGGATCAGCGTATCGGCGAGCGCGTTGAGATCGTGGCCGGCCGCCTTCAGCCCCTCAACGTCGGACATCTTGACGCCGTCGATCCACTCCATGGTGATGACGTCGCGGCCGGTACGTTCCCAATCGACCTTTGGAACGCGGAAGCCCGGATCCTTCTCGGTATTTTCGGCGATTTCGGACAGCGCGGCTGCTTCCAGCCGCAGATCCATCTCGACCTTCGTGGTCTGCTCGAGCGTCTTCGTCACCTCCACCGGACGAAGGCGCCGGCTGGACGGCATGAAGCGCTCCTGCAGCCGTGACACGAGATACATCGCCTTGATATCGTTGGAAAAACGCTGGCGCACGCCAGGCCGGACCACCTTCACGGCAACGCGCTTGCGCCCTTCGGCCGTGTCGACCTCCGCCGGATGCACCTGCGCTATCGAAGCGGCGGCGATCGGCTCATCGAAGCTGGCATAGAGGTCATCTATCCGCCGCCCGAGCGAAGACTCGATGGCTGCCGTCGCCGTTTCATGCGGAAAGAAGGCCATCCGGTCCTGCAGCTTCGACAGGTCATTGGCCATGTCGACGCCGACGACATCGGGTCGGGTCGCCAGGAACTGGCCGATCTTCACATAGGAGGGCCCGAGCCGCTCGACCGCCTGGGCGAGCCGGTCGCTGCGCGCTTGGCTCTTCGCCTTCCTGCGCGCAAAGATGCTGACGAAGGACTTGGCGAGACTGACGGAGGGCGGCAGCCCTTCCGATGGCAGTGCCATGACCACGCCTTCGCGCACGAGCACCCAGCCGACCCGAACAAGGCCGAAATATGCGCTGAAAGCACTCATAGCGTCTCAAGGTCTCGAAGAGAGGAGGCCGTCAGCCGCATGATATGGCTCGACATCATGCTTCAGAGCTTCCAGCCGGAGTGCAGCGCCGCGATGCCGCCGGTGTAATTGGTGAAACTCACGCGCGAGAAGCCGGCCTCGCGGATCATCGTCGCGAAATCCTGCTGGTTCGGGAACTTGCGGATCGATTCCACCAGATACTGATAGGGTTCGGCATCGCCTGTTAGCGCCTTGCCGAATTTCGGAATGGCGTTGAAGGACCAGGCGTCGTAGACGCGGTCGAGCAGCGGCAGGTCGACTTCGGAGAATTCGAGCACGAGCAGCCGACCGCCGCGCTTCAGGACGCGATAGGCCTCCTTCAGCGCCACATCGATGTGCGGCACGTTGCGGATACCGAAAGCGATCGTATAGGCGTCGAAGGAGTTCCGCTCGAAAGGCAGCTCCTCGGCATTCGCCTCGACGAAGGTGAGGTTGTCGGAAAGCTTCTTTTTCTCCGCACGCTCGGCGCCGACGGCCAGCATCGAGCCGTTGATGTCGAGCACCGTCGCATGCGCCAGCCGGTTGGAGGCCTCGACGATGCGGAAGGCGATATCGCCCGTGCCGCCGGCGACGTCGAGCACCTTGTAGGCAGGGTCCTTGCGCGGATTGAGCGCTGATATCATCCCGTCCTTCCAGGCGCGATGCATGCCCATCGACATGACATCGTTCATGACGTCGTAGCGCTTGGCGACCTTGTGGAATACCTCGTTGACGAGACCCTGCTTTTCGCCATCGGCTACTTCGCGGAAGCCATAGGATGTTTCCATGCCGCCATCGGCGGAGGTGCGGCTTTCTGCCATCGGCTCAACTCCGTTACATTACAGCGCCGCGCGTCATTTATGGCGCGCAAAGGTCGCTGTAACACTTTAAACTTGCTGCATAATTCTCTCCTTAAATCGATTCCGATCTCTTAAATCGATTCCGATCTAAGGAATTATGCAGTATTCAGCGGCGGACCATAGCGAAATCGCGTTTGCCACGCTATCTCATCAGCCAGATCACCAGCCGCAATGCCTTGGGCTATAGCTCAGATCATAAGCGGTTGAAACATAAAGATGGATAGCCATGCCGGAATTACCAGAGGTCGAAACTGTCAGACGGGGCCTTGCGCCTACCATGGAAGGTGCCGTTCTGAAGGAACTGGAGCTGCGCCGCAACGATCTGCGCTTTCCTTTCCCGGCCGATTTCGTGCAAGCCGTTTCGGGCCGCGGCATCGCGTCGCTGTCGCGCCGTGCCAAATACCTACTGATCGATCTCGACGATGGCAAGACGATCGTCGCGCATCTCGGCATGTCCGGCTCGTTTCGGGTCGAGGCCGGTCGGGAGGCACAAGCGTCGGGCGAATTCCATCACCCCCGCTCCAAGGACGAGAAGCACGATCATGTCCTCTTCCATCTGGAGGGCACAAGCGGCGAGGCGCGCGTCATCTATAATGACCCACGTCGCTTCGGCTTTATGGACATTGTTAGACGGACCGACATGGTGAGTCACCCCTTCTTCCGCGACCTCGGCCCGGAACCCACCGGCAATGAGCTCGATGCCGATTACCTGGCTAAGCGTTTTGCCGGCAAGGCGCAGCCGCTGAAGAGCGCGCTGCTGGACCAGAAGAACATCGCCGGTCTCGGCAATATATATGTGTGCGAGGCGCTGTGGCGCTCCCACCTGTCGCCATTGCGCGCCGCCGGCACGCTGGTTGCGGATACGGGCAAACCGACGGAAGCGCTGCTGGTGCTGGTCGAAGCGATCCGCGAGGTCATTGCCGATGCGATCGCCGCTGGCGGCTCGTCGCTGCGTGATCATATCCAGACGGACGGCTCGCTCGGCTATTTCCAGCATTCCTTTTCTGTCTATGATCGTGAAAGCCAGCCTTGCAGTACGCCCGGCTGCAGCGGTACGGTCAGTCGCATCGTCCAGGCGGGGCGCTCTTCTTTCTACTGCGCTTCCTGCCAAGACTGAGTGAAGGGCCAAAGCTGATTTAAAGGGCCAGAGCTGACTTAAAGGGAGAGAGAAGTGGCTTACGAAACCCTCATCGTCGAAACACATGGGGCTGTCGGCCTCATCCGGATCAATCGGCCGCAGGCGCTGAATGCGCTGAATTCAACGGTCCTGTCCGAGCTGAAGCAAGCCTATGCCGCTCTTCATCTTGACGATGCCATCGGTGCGATCGTGCTCACCGGTTCGGAAAAGGCCTTTGCTGCCGGCGCCGACATCAAGGAAATGCAATCGCTCGATTTCGTCGACGCTTATAAGAATGACTTCTTCAGCGGCTGGGCCGAGATCGCCAATGCCCGCAAGCCTGTCATCGCGGCGGTGAGCGGCTTCGCGCTCGGCGGCGGCTGCGAGGTGGCGATGATGTGCGATTTCATCATCGCCTCGGAGACCGCCAAATTCGGCCAGCCGGAAATTACGCTCGGCGTCATTCCCGGCATGGGCGGCTCACAGCGTCTCACGCGCGCGGTCGGCAAGGCGAAGGCGATGGATCTTGTATTGACGGGTCGGATGATGGATGCGGCAGAGGCGGAGCGTTCAGGCCTCGTGGCGCGCGTCGTGCCGGCAGACAAGCTCTTGGACGAAGCGCTGGCCGCCGCCGCTAAAATCGCCTCTCATTCTCGTCCTTCGGTACTGATGGCCAAGGAAGCGGTCAACCGCGCTTTCGAAACCACGCTCGAGGAGGGGTTGCGCTTCGAGCGCCGCCTGTTCCATAGCCTGTTTGCCACAGAGGATCAGAAGGAGGGCATGGCGGCCTTCGTCGAGAAGCGCAAGCCAGCCTTCAAGAACCGCTAAGGCCGGGATTCAGGAATTACGCGGGTTTGGCGAGAATCCGCGTTGACGCCGCGGCTCATTCCGGTTATATGCCCGCCACAGTTTGGAAAGCCGCTCTGGTTTTCCGCAATTGCTCCCGCATTGCTGGATGAAGTGGCCATGGGGCCTACGCCGCAACGATGGAGTTTTGTTCGAATTCTAAGAGAGGCATACATGGCCAATACTACCTCGGCGAAAAAAGCGACCCGCAAGATCGCCCGCCGCACCGATGTCAACAAGGCTCGTCGCTCGCGCGTTCGCACGTTCGTTCGCCAGGTCGAAGAAGCCATCGCATCGGGTGATGCAGATCGCGCAAAGGCAGCTTTCGTTGCTGCTCAGCCGGAACTGGCTCGCGCAGCCACCAAGGGCGTGCTTCACGCCAACACCGCTTCCCGCAAGGTTTCGCGTCTTGCCAAGCGTGTGAAGGCTCTTTCGGCCCCGACCGCGTAATCTTTCGTTAACGATTTAATCGTTAGAGTTAAGCCCGGCCCTCGCGCCGGGCTTTTTGGATTCGGCCAAAAAAATGCCGCATTGCCAAAAATGGCCGGCCGTTCATGTCATTGACGTGACAGAAATATGCCTTTGAAAACAAAGGCTTGCGACAGGATATCCCAGCGCTGGGTGATCTGCATGACGCATTGCCGGCTCACAACTGAGTCAAGGGATTTTTTATTTTTTTTCTTTTGAAAGCTGTGGGAATCGCGTTCGATAGGAATCTCTTTGATTCAACAGCGATTCTTTTTTGAAGGGCTTGTGACAGTCAAAAATGGCCTCCGGAGTCAATGGCCGCCTCTTAATTTTGTGTAAAATTCATCGTTGATATCTGCCTTCGATCCTGCCTAAATGGATTTCAACAAGGGGCGCGGATTTCACCTTAAACGGCTTCGGCAAACACCGTTACGTATGGCGGTGGAGGTGGTTTTGTCTCTTGTGACGGAGCGGTTCAGTTCCGTTTTTTCAAACAGTTGACGAGTAAGAACCGGAAGCGGCGACGCTTGCGGAACGAGGAAGCTTGTCTGTCCTTTGCGGCCCAAATCATTGGCGCGGCTGCGGGGAGGGGAGAAAAATTGACAGCCATTGGAGCGGTCAGTCGGAGTACGAGGGCCGATTGATGCTCCGGTTACAGACGCCGGGACGAAGACTGCTTTAAAGAGCGGTTTTTGCCACAGTGTTCCTGTAAAGCCCGCTGGCCGGGCGTGGCTGATGAACCGGTATGCGGCGCAGCTTGGGACAACGAGCGTGATCGTCATGCCATGGCGAAGAACCAAGGGCGGCAGTGATCTGCTCCCGCCCTATAAAGAGACTGTGGAAGGCGGCACTATATGCAGATACATACGAGGGCGACGGGTGCGTTGGAAAATGGGGACAATGCGCAGGCGTTCGGTGCGGTTTGCTTAGAAGCGGCGGGGGAAAAGGGCGACGTGGCGCAAAGTAATTTGTTCGAGCGCGTCAGCGCGCGCTTGAAGGCTCAGGTCGGACCCGATGTCTATGCCAGCTGGTTTGCGCGGCTCAAGCTTCATTCGGTATCGAAGAGCGTTGTTCGTCTCACGGTCCCGACGACATTTCTTAAGTCCTGGATCAACAATCGCTATCTCGATCTCATCACCAGCCTGTACCAGGCTGAGGATGCCGAGATTCTCAAAGTCGAAATTCTGGTGCGCACCGCGACCCGTCAGGGCACGAAGCCAAGCGCCGATGAACAGCAGCCGGCGGTGCCGGATCAGGCGGCTGTCGCACCGATCCGTCGTGCCGTCGCCCAGCCCGCTGGGCAAGTCGTTGCCCAGGCCGTGAGTGCGGCTGCGGCTGCGCGGCCTGCAACGGCGGGTACGCCGCTCTTCGGCTCTCCGCTCGATTCCCGCTTCACCTTCGACACCTTTGTCGAAGGCAGCTCGAACCGTGTCAGCCTGGCCGCTGCGAAGACCATCGCCGAAGCTGGCTCCGGCGCCGTGCGCTTCAACCCGCTCTTCGTCCATGCGACGGTCGGCCTCGGCAAGACGCATCTGCTGCAGGCGATCGCCAATGCGGCGGTACAGAACCCGCGCGGCCTGCGTGTCGTTTATCTGACGGCGGAATACTTCATGTGGCGCTTCGCAACCGCGATCCGCGACAATGACGCACTCACGCTGAAGGACTCGCTGCGCAATATCGACCTGCTCATCATCGACGACATGCAGTTCCTGCAGGGCAAGATGATCCAGCACGAATTCTGCCACCTCTTGAACATGCTGCTCGACAGCGCCAAGCAGGTCGTTGTCGCCGCCGATCGCGCGCCTTGGGAGCTGGAATCGCTCGATCCGCGGGTGCGTTCGCGCCTGCAGGGCGGCGTGGCGATCGAAGTCGAGGCGCCGGACTATGAGATGCGTCTTGAGATCCTCAAGCGCCGTCTCGATGCTGCCCGCCAGGACGATCCTTCGCTGGAGATCCCGGCTGAGCTTCTCTCGCATGTCGCCCGCAACGTGACTGCCAGCGGCCGCGAGCTGGAAGGAGCCTTCAACCAGCTCATCTTCCGTCGCTCCTTCGAGCCGAACCTGACGGTCGAGCGCGTCGACGAGCTGCTGGCGCATCTGGTCGGCTCCGGCGAACCGCGCCGCGTCCGCATCGAGGACATCCAGCGCATCGTTGCTCGCCACTATAATGTCTCGCGTCAGGAACTGGTCTCGAACCGTCGCACGCGCGTCATCGTCAAGCCGCGCCAGATCGCCATGTATCTGTCGAAGACGCTGACGCCGCGTTCCTTCCCGGAAATCGGCCGCCGCTTCGGTGGCCGCGATCATACGACTGTGCTGCATGCGGTGCGTAAGATCGAGGAACTGATCTCCGGTGACAGCAAGCTGTCGCACGAGATCGAGCTGCTGAAGCGCCTCATCAACGAGTAAGCTGAGCGTCAGCATTCATCACATCGTCCACGGCCGGCTTGATCGCCGGCCGTTTCTTTTTGCGCTCCAAGCGCTTTAGGTCGGCGGCGTCGCGCGTGATACCTCGGAAAATAGCCAGGCGCGCAGCGCCGCGATCGCCGGCCTTTCGAGTGCACCGGGTTGATAGACAAGGTGATAGGCAAGCGCGCTTGCAAATCCGGTCGGGAAGGGCGCAACGAGCGTGCCATCCGCCAGTTCCTGCTCCACGAAGGAGCGGCGCATCAGCGCAATGCCAAGGCCAGCCTTCATGGCGTGGTAGGCGCCCATGCCGTCGGTGAAGACCGGCCCATGCATGGCATCCACCCGCGTTGCCCCGACCGCCTTCAGCCAGAGCTCCCAGTCACGCCGGTAGACATCATGGATCAACGTCAGGGTGGCGAGATCGTCAACCGCGGGGGAGGGGCCGAGTGCGGCCGCCATCTCCGGCGTACAGACCGGAACATATTCGTCATCGAGAAATCTCTCGCTCGCCAGCCCCTCGTAGCCGCCGAGACCGTGGCGAATGGCGATATCGATCCCATCCCGCTGGAAATCCATCATGCGGTAGGAGGCGCTGATGCGCAGATCAATATCGGGATGGGCCTCTTCGAAGCGTCGCAGCCGCGGCACCAGCCAGTGCGTGGCAAAGCCGGCTGTGCAGGTAAGGGTCAGCACCGTATCCTTGGCGCGCATGGCCAGCGCCGAAGTTGCTTCGCGGATAAGGCGGAATGCCGTTCGCATCGTCGCGAAATATTCAGCGCCTTCACTCGTCAGCGCCAGGCTGCGGGCTCGCCGCTCGAAAAGGCGCACGCCGAGCGCGCTTTCGAGGTCGCGGATCTGAAGGCTGATGGCGCCCGGCGTCACATGCAGCTCATTTGCCGCCAGTGTCATGCTGAGATGCCGGGCGGAGGCTTCGAAGGCGCGCAGCGCCGAAAGGGATGGCAGTTGATCCATGATGATTGAGCTCAGCTAAACCATGATTTGAAAAAGACTCGTTTGCCAGAGGCTCGATATAGCGAGATTATTCCAGCAATGGCGATGGTTGGCAATTGTCGCGGTTGGCCACCAATAAGTAAAACTCAATCAGCTGATGCTGGAGATGGTCAGATGGCACAGAAATCCATGGGCGCGGTCGAGTGGGGCATGCTGGTGGGTCTGTCCATCCTGTGGGGCGGCTCTTTCCTGTTCAACGGCATTCTGGTGCGCGAACTGCCGCCCTTCACCATCGTCACCGCACGCGTCGCGCTCGCCGCCATTGCCTTGCATGTCATCGTACGCGCCACCGGCCATGCCATGCCGAAAGACCGCCAGACCTGGCTCGCCTTCTTCGGCATGGGCTTCCTCAATAATGTCATTCCCTTCCTGCTGATCGTATGGGGACAGACCCATATCGCCAGCGGCCTCGCATCCATCCTCAATGCCACCACGCCGCTCTTTGCTGTCGTGGTCGCCCATTTCCTGACCGAGGATGAGAAGATGACCGGCAATCGCCTGATCGGCGTCATCGTCGGCTTTGCCGGCGTCGCCCTGATGATCGGCCCGTCGGTGCTGGCAAGCCTCGGTTCCAACGTGCTGGCGCAGCTTGCCGTACTGGGTGCCGCCTTCAGCTACTCGCTGGCTGGCATATTCGGCCGCCGTTTCCGCCGTATGGGGCTGGCGCCGATCATTCCCGCCGCCGGCCAGGTGACGGGCTCGGCGATAATGCTTCTGCCGATCGCGCTCTTCGTCGATCGCCCCTGGGCGCTGGCAATGCCGTCCACCGAGACCTGGCTGGCGCTCGCCGGCCTGGCCATCCTGTCGACCGCCATCGCCTATATGCTGTTCTTCCGCATCCTGGCGACGGCCGGCGCCACCAACCTGATGCTGGTGACTTTCCTGATCCCCGTCAGCGCAATCCTGCTCGGCGCGCTCATCCTCGGCGAAAGCCTGCAGCCGAAACATTTCATCGGCATGGCGCTGATCGCGGTCGGCCTTGCCGCAATCGATGGGCGCTTACTTACCCGCCCCTTGAGGAGGAGGGTCGGCACGTAGTGCCGGGGTGGGGTGATGTCGGCAAGAACCGGAACATCATCGCACACACGGGGATCACCCCCCGCTTTGCGGCGACCTCCCCTCAAGGGCAGGGGTATCGCCTATGGGGTGGATCGGCACCGGAAATTCCTTCTCCCCTTGGGGAGAAGGTGGCCCGAAGGGTCGGATGAGGGGGCTATCGATTTGAATTCATGGATTTTCGTAGTCTTGGCGGGCACCCCCTCATCCGCCTGACGGCACCTTCTCCCCGAGGGGAGAAGGGGGTGGCCGCGATTTCAGCTCATATGCGATAGCCTTGCCCTCAAGGAGGGGATAGTCAGCAAGCGAGATCGGCGACGACCGAGTCGAGAACCAGCATTCCCGCCGGCGTGCAGCGCAAGCGGGAATTACCGATCCGTTCTATGAAACCGTGTTCCAGTAAAAACGCCTCGCGCTGCGGATCGGGATCGCGCCCGGACAGCTGCTGCCAGCGAGCGAGATCCACGCCCTCCCGCAGCCGCAAGCCCATCAGCAGCAATTCGTCGGCCTGTTCGTCGAAGTCAAGCATTTCCTGGTCAATCATGCCGTGGCCGTCGCGCTCGACCATCTCGAGCCAGCTCTCCGGCTTGCGTTCGGTGGCCGTCGCCAGCTTCTGTGGGCCACGCGTCAGGCGGCCATGGGCGCCGGGACCTATGCCGGCATAGTCGCCATAGCGCCAATAGGTGAGGTTGTGCCGGCTCTCGGCGCCGGGACGCGCGTGATTGGAAACCTCATAGGCCGGCATGCCCTCACGCTCGGTAATCTCCTGCGTCGCCTCATAGAGCAGCGCCGATTGATCGCCATCGGGCACGATCAGCTTGCCGGCCTTGTGCAGGCCATAGAAGGGCGTGCCTTCCTCGATCGTCAGCTGATAGAGCGAGAGATGATCGACCGCATAGGAGATCGCCTCTTTCAGCTCGCGTTCCCACTCCTCGACGGTCTGGTTTGGGCGGGCATAGATGAGGTCGAAGGACATGCGCGGAAAAATCTCGCGCGCCAGTCTGATTGCCTTCAGCGCATCCTCGACATTGTGCAGTCGGCCGAGGAATTTCAGGTCGCGGTCGTTGAGCGCCTGCACGCCCATCGATACGCGATTGACCCCGGCGGCGCGGTAGCCTCGAAAGCGCTCTGCCTCGACGCTCGACGGATTGGCCTCCATGGTGATCTCGATGCCGTCAGGCACATGCCAGGTCTTGGCAATGCCATCGAGGATCGCGCCCACCGTCTCGGGCTTCATCAGCGACGGCGTACCGCCGCCGAGGAAGACGCTGGTCACGGTTTTAGGGCCGCTGATCATCCGCATCGTCGCCATTTCCTTCAAAAAGGCGGCGGCGAAACGCTCCTGATCGACAGGCTGATGGCGGACATGGCTGTTGAAATCGCAGTAGGGACACTTTGCCGCGCAAAAGGGCCAATGCACATAGACGCCGAAACCGGGTTCGCCGGTATCGGGCAGCAATTGCGCCCCGCGCATCAGATCCTGTGTGTCCACGATTTCCACGGGGTTAGCTTACGCCTCCAGGCAGGTTTCGACAAAGATCTTGAAGGCGCGGGCGCGATGCGAGAGCGCCTGCTCGTCGCCGGGCTTCCAGCCATGCTTCTGCTCGGCACTCATTTCGCCGAATGTGGTCTCGTATCCCTTGGGCTGGAAGACCGGGTCGTAGCCGAAGCCCTGGGTGCCGCGCGGCGGCCAGACGACCGTGCCTTCCACTTCGCCGCGGAAAAGCTCGGTATGCCCGTCCGGCCAGGCGAGGCATAGCACGCTGACGAAGCGAGCCGTCCGGCTCTCCGAGGTGTTGGCACCGGCCTTTTCCAGGGCGGTTTCGACCTTCTGCATCGCCATGGCGAAGTCACGCGTGCCGTCAGCCGTTTCGGCCCAATTGGCGGTATAGACGCCGGGATCGCCGCCGAGCGCATCGATCACCAGGCCGGAATCGTCCGAGAGTGCCGGCAGACCGGAAGCGTTGGCGGACGCAAGTGCCTTGATCGCAGCATTTTCCTCGAAAGTCGTGCCCGTCTCGTCCGGCTCGATGAAGTTCAGATCGGCGGCGGACTTGGCGGCAAAGCCGAGCGGACCGATCAGATCGCGGATTTCCTGGATCTTGCCGGCATTGTGGCTGGCGACGACAATGGTCTTGGTGTCGAGCTTGCGCATGTGTTGTCCTGTCATAGGCCCCAGATACGGGGTTCGGCGCATTCCAGGCTGTTGTCGGCCGGATCGCGGAAATAGATCGAACGGCCGCCATTCGGCCAGTGAAAATCGGCTTCGATATCGACACCGGCCGCCTTCAGCCTTTCGGCCATGGCCTCGATATCATTGCCATCGACGCGGAAGCAGACGTGACCATGCCCCTTGGTCCCATGCGGCGGCACGGGCAGGGAACCCGGCTCATGCGCCTTGACCGTTTCTTCGCTGTTGAAGATCAGCAATACGCCCGGTCCGCAGCGATAGAAGACATGACGGTTGCCGCCGCGCGAGATCTTCTGCAATCCGAGTATGCCGCCATAAAAGGCCTCGGCTGCATCGAGATCGTCCGCATAGAGTGCGGTTTCAAGGACGCCTGCGAGGGCCGGGTCAGCCATTCAAAATATCCTCAGGCGATAGCCTGCTTCTGCAGCTCCACCAGTTCGGCAATGCCGTTCTTGGCCAGATGCATCAGCGTGGCGAATTCCTCTTCGCTGAAGGGGGCACCCTCAGCCGTTCCCTGGATCTCGACGATGCCGCCCTTGCCCGTCATGACGAAATTGGCGTCGGTCTCGGCCGAAGAATCCTCAAGATAGTCGAGATCGATGACAGGCTGATCGGCGAAGATGCCGCAGGAGATAGCGGCGATGTGATCCTTCAGCACGCGCTCGACCTTCACCATGTTGCGGCTTTCCATCCACTTCAGGCAGTCGTAAAGCGCGATCCAGCCACCGGTGATCGAGGCTGTGCGCGTACCGCCATCGGCCTGGATGACGTCGCAGTCGACGGTGATCTGGCGCTCGCCGAGTTCCTTGAGATCGACGACAGCGCGCAGCGACCGGCCGATGAGGCGCTGGATTTCCTGTGTGCGGCCGCCCTGCTTGCCGGCGGCAGCCTCGCGCTTCATGCGCTCGCCGGTCGCGCGCGGCAGCATGCCGTATTCGGCCGTGACCCAGCCCTTGCCGCTGTTGCGCAGCCATGGCGGTGTCTTGTCTTCCAGGCTTGCCGTGCAGAGCACATGCGTATCGCCGAATTTCACCAGGCAGGAGCCTTCCGCATGCTTGGAAAAATTGCGCTCGAACGACACCTTGCGCATCTGGTCGGTTTTTCTGCCTGAAGGCCGCATTCCACTCTCCTGAATGTTCGTTGACCGCTTCTACGACCCACAGGCCGCTTTTGCAAAGGAAAAGCAGGCTGCAAAGCCCCTCGGCAGACTTGGCGACATTTTTCCCTTTTGCCATTGCTAACTGAATGATTATATTTTGCCTAAGGCTCAACGGAATGGATCTGACAGCGAAATGGTATTCACGACATCGTCGGTCTCGGATGTCATTGCTGCACTGGACGAACGCTCCAAGGAAATCTTCCGTCGCATCGTCGAAGGCTATCTTGAAAACGGCGAGCCGCTGGGGTCGCGTAATCTCTCGCGCCTCTTGCCCATGTCGCTGTCGCCGGCTTCCGTGCGCAACGTCATGAGCGATCTGGAAGAGCTAGGACTCATCTATTCGCCGCATGTGAGCGCCGGGCGCTTGCCGACCCAGGTCGGCCTGCGCTTCTTCGTCGATGCCTTCATGCAGGTCGGCGATCTCTCTGCCGAGGACCGCGCCAGTATCGACCGGCAGGTGCGCGGCAGCAATCGCGATCAGCCGGTGGAATCGATGATGTCGGAGGCAAGCCGGGTCCTATCGGGCATCTCGCGCGGCGCCGGTCTCGTCATCACCTCCAAGAGCGATCCCGTTCTCAAGCATGTGGAATTCATCCGGCTGGAGCCGACCAAGGCGCTCGCCGTGCTCGTCGGCGAGCACGATCAGGTCGAAAACCGCATCATCGAACTACCGGCCGGGACGACCTCGTCGCAGCTCATGGAAGCCGCCAATTTCCTCAACGCCCATATGACCGGCCAGACGATGCCGGAACTGCGACGGCAGTTGCAGAGCCTCAAGGAAAGCGTGCGCCAGGAGCTGGACAGCCTCTCCCATCAGCTGGTCGAGCGCGGCATTGCCGTCTGGTCCGGCGGCGATGACGACGGCAAGCCGACGCAGCTCATCGTGCGCGGCCATTCCAACCTGCTTGCCGAAATCGGCGGCGCGGAGGATCTGGATCGTCTGCGCCTGCTTTTTGACGATCTCGAGAAGAAGGACAGCCTGATCGAGATTCTCAATCTCGCCGAAAGCGGACCGGGTGTGCGCATCTTCATCGGCTCGGAAAACAAGCTCTTCTCGCTGTCCGGCTCTTCGTTGATCGTTGCGCCCTATCGCGATGATGATGATCGCATCGTCGGTGCTGTCGGCGTTATCGGCCCGACGCGGCTGAACTACGCCCGCATCGTGCCCATGGTCGATTATACCGCGCAGCTGATCTCCAGACTGTCGCGGCCTGGAATGTGAGAAAAGCGATCTGACGATAACCGTCAATCGGGAAGCAAGGTTCCCGATCCGCCCATTTCGGCTGGTAAATCCTTCTGCTTCGGCAGCCCGTCCTTCAGATGCAGCACCGTCGTCTCGTAGTTGACATGCACGCCCGGCTGAAAATCGAGGCCGGGAAGGACGGCCGCGTAGACATCGGTCACGCCCCACGGCGGATGTTCCGTCAGAAGATGGCCGCCGCAGACCGTGCACCACTTGCGCACGCTCTTCTCGGTCTTCTGGTAGCTGCCGATTTTGTCCGTGCCTTTGGTGACGTGCACGGCTTCCGGCGGCCAGAGCGAGAAGGCATTGACCGGCCCTGCCGACCATTCCCGGCAGGAGTCACAATGACAGTAACCCATCGCCATTGGCTCGCCATCGACTGCGATTTCCACCGCGCCACAGAAACACTTGCCTGAAAGGGATTTGCCATTAGACATTGATGTCACCCCCGCTGTGCTGAGATGCATTTCAGAATACCACCGGCGAGGAGGGCTGAACAGTCGATGTCACAAGCGGCAGCCATGAGCAGGGAGAGGTATTGCCGCCGTCGCAAAGCCGCAAATTGGCTGTTCTTCTCGACAAAGCCTTGATTTTTTCCGGCCAAACCTCGATATCGGGCACATCCAAAGACCAAGCAATTCGGAGACCGTCATGACCGACGAAACAACAAAAACCGGACCTGACGCCACGGCGGCTGACACGTCAGCGGATTTCGCGCAGGATGCAGCGGAAACCATTGATGCGGCTGAGCCGTCGCAGCCAGATCCGGTTGAGCTGCTGAAGGCCGAGAACGGCGAACTGCGTGATCGCTACCTTCGCCTCGCTGCCGAGATGGACAACCTCCGTCGCCGCACCGAGCGCGATGTGAAGGACGCAAAGTCCTATTCCGTGGCAAGCTTCGCCCGCGACATGCTCTCGGTGGCAGACAATCTGCGCCGCACGCTGGATGCCATTCCGGCAGAAGCACGCGCCGGTGCCGATGTCGGCCTTCAGACGCTGATCGAAGGTGTCGAGATGACCGAGCGTTCGATGCTGTCGGCTCTCGAGCGTCACGGCGTGCGCCAGCTCGAACCGATCGGACAGAAGTTCGACCCCAATTTCCACCAGGCCATGTTCGAAGTGCCCAATCCCGAGGTGCCGAACAACACGGTCGTTCAGGTCGTGCAGGCAGGTTTCGCCATCGGCGACCGCGTTCTGCGCCCGGCCATGGTCGGCGTTGCCAAGGGCGGCCCGAAGATCGTGGAAAATGCCGAGCAAGGCGCCAACAGCCCCCTGGACGAGAAAGACGCCTGATCCTCTTTCGGGCAACGCCAATAAAAGAAGAGAGCCGGACGATCTCGGATCATCCGGCTCTTATTTTTGCCTTGGTCCGGTGCAATTCAAGCGGTTAGGCAGCGTTGGATGCCTGCTCCTCGTTGAGGAAGGCGTAGATGGCTGAGG
This sequence comes from Martinezella sp. CNPSo 3732, assembly GCF_057784515.1. Lineage (NCBI taxonomy): Bacteria > Pseudomonadati > Pseudomonadota > Alphaproteobacteria > Hyphomicrobiales > Rhizobiaceae > Martinezella > Martinezella sp. CNPSo 3732. The sequence goes on along the minus strand of NZ_JBXSOO010000013.1, from coordinate 55,882 downwards.
CGGAATCGGTGGCGCGGAGCTTGGCGACGAGATCCTGGTCCCGCAGGACGCGGGCGATGCGCGAGAGCGCCTTCAGGTGGTCTGCACCGGCACCTTCGGGTGCGAGCAGCAGGAAGACGAGATCGACGGGCTGGTCGTCCAGAGCCTCGAAATCGACAGGCGCTTCAAGGCGCGCGAAAATGCCGGCGATGGACTTGATGCTGGCAAGCTTGCCGTGCGGAATGGCGATGCCGTTTCCGACGCCGGTGGAGCCCAGGCGCTCGCGCTGCAGCACGACGTCGAAGATTTCGCGCTCGGGCAGTCCGGTGAGCTTGGAGGCTTTGGCGGCCAGCTCCTGAAGCAGTTGTTTTTTGGAATTTGCCTTCAAGGCGGGGATGATCGCATCTTGCTGTAGCAAATCTGCCAATGCCATTCTCTTTATCCTTCGTGTCGCCGAGAACCGATGACGGGCAAGCGGCGGCCAGCTGCGATGATGCGCAGCCGCCGCTTATCTTCTATTCTCAGCCTTTGATATTGGCTGCGTCGATCCAGCCAATGTTGCCGTCCTGACGGCGGTAGACGATGTTCAAGTGTTCGTTGCCGGGGCTGCGGAAGAGCAGCAGCGGCTCGTCGGTCATATCGAGCGCCATCACGGCGGTCGCCACGGACATGGTCTTCAATTGTTTCGTGCTCTCTGCGACGATCGCCGGCGCGAAGTCGGCAGGAATCTCCTCGTCGTCATCGGGAACGCCGTCCATGACGGTATAGGCAACTTCCGCCTGACCGTTCACATGGTTGCCAGCCTGATGGTCCTTGAGTTTGCGTTTGTAACGGCGCAGGCGCTTTTCGATGCGCTCGGACGCAGCGTCGAAAGCAAGCTGCGGGTCCATGGCTTCGCCGGCAGCATGCAACACGACACCGCTATCGAGGTGAAGCTTGCAATCGGCCGCGAAGCGCGAGCTGGACTTGTGTACAGTTACCTGACCTGAATACCCCCCGTCGAAGTATTTGGTCACGGCCATACCGATCTGGTCCTCAATCCGCTGACGGAAGGAGTCGCCAATTTCCATATGTTTACCGGAGACACGCACACTCATGGAGTTTCCCTTCTTGTAGTGGTTATTGCGCGTATCAGTTTACGCCAAGCCTCAAGCTCATCCAAGCACTTCACGCAGTCAAAGGCAAATTGCGTATATCGACCGCCTTTTGGATGGTGGGGATAAGTTTCATGGTCGTGCTGTCCTGCAGCGATTGCGGCGGGCTTCTAGCCCTGCCTCATACGAAAGTCAACTGCATCTTAACGGACCGTTAGGAGTTTAGCATCCTGTGGTTGAAGGGCGCCGGCCGTCAGAAACCAGAAACTTTGGCTAGAGCCCGCTTCTCCCGGCGCCGTTGCACGGAAGAGGGGATGTTCATGGCTTCACGGTACTTTGCAACCGTGCGGCGAGCTAACTCTATCCCGCCCTTCTTCAGCGTATCGACGATATCGTCGTCGGAGAGGACCGCATCCGGGCTCTCGCTGTTGATCAGCAGGCGGATCTTATGGCGAACGGCCTCGGCGGAATGGCTGTCTCCGCCCTCGACGGCGCCAATCGAAACCGTGAAGAAATATTTGAGTTCGAACAGCCCGCGCGGCGTCAGCATATACTTGTTCGAGGTCACGCGGCTAACCGTCGATTCATGCATTTTGATGGCGTCCGCCACGGTTTTCAGATTGAGCGGCCGCAGATGGTCGACGCCATGCAGCAGGAATGCGTCCTGTTGCCGCACGATCTCGCTTGCCACCTTCATGATCGTCTTGGCGCGCTGGTCCAGGCTGCGGGTCAGCCAATTGGCGTTCTGCAGGCATTCCGACAGGAAGGCATGGTCCTGGCTGGTCTTGGAAACGGATGCGAAATAGGACTGGCTCACCAATACCCGCGGCAGCGCATCGGGGTTGAGTTCTACTAGCCAGCTCCCGTCCGCGGCGGGTCGCACGACGATATCGGGCATGATCGCCTCCGATATCTCTGTCTCGAAGCCGCTGCCGGGCTTGGGGTTGAGCTGGCGGATTTCCGCCATCATGTCGAGCAGGTCTTCCTCATCGACGCCGCAGAGCCGCTTCAGCGTGGCGAAATCGCGCCGGGCAAGCAGCTCGAGATTTTCGATCAGCCGCTCCATAGCAGGATCGAAGCGATCCTTCTGTCGGAGCTGGATTGCCAGGCATTCGCTGAGGGAGCGGGCAAAGACGCCCGGCGGATCGAGTTGCTGTAGGGTCTCCAGCACGCGCTCGACGTCGGCAAGCGTCGCACCGAGGCGTTCGGCCGTCTCACCGAGTTCACCGCGCAGATAACCACAGTCGTCGAGCTGGTCGACGAGATGCTGGGCGATCAGCCGGTCGCCCATGGCGGGAAGCGAGAAGGGGATTTGCTCGTTGAGGTGATCGCGCAGCGACACCTGGCCTGCGACGAAATCGTCCAGATCGTAGCCTTCACCGGCCTCGCCGCCAGGCATGGATTTCCACTGGCTGAGCAGCTCCGGCGCATCGGCGCGCTGCGGGTTGCCGTCATCGGGAAAGACGTCGCGGAAATTGGTGTCGAGCTCGTCGCTCAGCCGGTTGGCGTTGCCAGTATTATCGCTCTCGTACCAATCGCTCGCCAGATCGCCGGCATTGCGTTCGGAACCATCCTCGCCATGGGCTTCTTCCATGGTCTCGAAGCGTTCGTCCTTGGCCTCGCGATCGCCGCCGCTGCCTATATCCTCGTCATTTGACGCAAATTCCAGCAGCGGATTCTTTTCGACTTCCTGCGCGATGAATTGCGTAAGCTCGAAATGGGTCATCTGCAGCAACTGGATGGATTGCATCAGTTGCGGTGTCATCACCAGGCTCTGGCTTTGGCGCAGGAAAAGATTGGCCGATAGTGCCATAGCGGACGCGGGACTCCCCTTGAACTCCTCGGGAATCCGCGCCTTTATCACTAAAATTCTCGCGAAATTCCAACTGGCCCAAAAATTGCTTTTTTATTGGATTTGGTCAAGTGGAACTGTGGAGCGGAAGTAAATTTCCGGCGCGCGGCTGCTTTCGATAATATTAGCAGATCAAGCGGTGTAATTTCAGCCTATCACAGGCTGAAATTGTCACCCAGATACAGCTTGCGTACTTCGGGATTGCTGACGATATCGTTTGCCCTGCCGTGAGTGAGCACCTCGCCGGCATGGATGATGTAGGCGCGGTCGATCAGGCCGAGTGTCTCGCGGACATTGTGGTCCGTGATCAAGACGCCGATCCCGCGTGCCGTCAGGTGATGCACGAGGTTCTGAATGTCGGCGACCGAAATCGGGTCGACACCGGCAAAAGGTTCGTCGAGCAGCATGAAGGTCGGATCCGTCGCCAGCGCGCGGGCGATTTCCAGGCGTCGCCGCTCGCCGCCCGAAAGCGCGATCGCCGGCACGCTGCGCAGATTGCGAATGTGGAACTCCTCCAGCAATTCGTCGATCTTGCGCTCCCGCTTCGTCTTGTCCCTTTCGTGGACTTCGAGCACGGCGCGGATGTTTTCTTCCACGGTCAGGCCGCGGAAGATCGAGGCCTCCTGCGGCAGGTAGCCGACGCCGAGCCGCGCACGGCGGTACATCGGCATCGACGTGACGTTGTTGCCGTCGATCTCGATCGTGCCTTCATCGACCGGCACCAGCCCGGTGATCATGTAGAAACAGGTCGTCTTGCCGGCGCCGTTCGGCCCGAGCAGTCCGACTGCCTCGCCGCGACGCACCACCAACGAAACACCGTTGACGACACGTCGCGTCCGGTAGGTCTTGGTGAGGCCACGGGCGATCAGCGTGCCCTTATAGCGTGCCTTGTCCGCGGCCGGTGCGCTGGATGCCGCAGAAGACGGCCCGGGCACGCCGGGCAGGGTGGAAGTGGTCGATGTCGTCACGAGGGGCCGGTATCAGTTTTTCTTTTGTTGTTGTTGCTGCACTTGCTGCGACTTCGGATCGAGCTGAATCTGGACGCGACCGCCACAGGAATCCAGCTGCGCTTCACCCGTCGCCATATGCACGGTGAGCTGGCAGCCAGTAAAAACATTCGGTCCGTCGGTCAGAACCACCTTCTTGCCCTTGAGGATCGCAAGCTGGTTGGCCATGTCGAAGGAGCCGTCCTCCGCCGTCGCCGTCTGCGTCCCGGAAACGAGGTAGACCTTGTCGGTGACCAGAATGTGGTCGATGTTGGCATCGCCCGACACGAGCGACTGGTTCTGCTCCTTGGCAGCCTTGGCGACCGGATTGTCGGGCTGCTTGGCATCCCCTGCCTGCTTCTTCTTGTAGAAAACCGTCATCTTGCCGGCCTGCATGGTCGTGGTGCCCTGGACCACCTTGACGTTGCCGGTAAAGACGGCCTGGCTTTCCTGATCATGGATCTCGAGCTTGTCGCTTTCGATCTGGATCGGCTGATCCTTGGAGAGGGCCAGACCCGGCATCGAGCTGGTCGTCGACTGCGCGCCGGCGTTCCCGGCTGCAAAGAAGGCGACTGCGCCAAAAGCGCAGAGAAGGCCGGCCTTGCGCAAGCCGGAATTGAAAATTGAATTAGGCCAATACTTTATCATGAACCGCCCGGCTTCTGTTGGCTATCTGAATTATGGAGAGCGGCAGGTTCGATGTTCATCCGAACCTGCCCGTCGAATTCGATTACGCTTCCCTTATCCGTCATCTTGAGCGAACGCGCAACAACCGACATACCACCGCGGGTGATGGCAACCTCGTCCTGGCTGGAAAGGTCACCCTTCTTCACATCCAGGAAGGCGGTCTTGAATTCGGCGTGCAGCCCATTGTCCATCAGGATGGTAAAGGGTTCGGTCAGCTTCAGTGTATCGGCCTGGCGGTCGAAATCCGCGCTCGCGGCCGTAACATGGGCGATCACGTCGGTATTGACCGGCATGGATGCCTTGATGGTCTTGAGCGTGATCATGTTGGGATTCTTGATATCCTGAAGCGCTTTTTCGGCAAGCAGCGAGTAGTTGATACCGTCCTTGTTGCGGCCGGCAATGGCGGGGCGTTCCATGACGACCTTGCCATCCTCGATCTTGGCGCCCTCGATCTGGATATTTGCCGGCAGATAGGCGCGGATGACAGAGACCGCAATGAAGAGGAGCGAAATGATGACGGCGGCAAGCGGCAGCAGCACCCTGAGCCGCTTTACGCGGTTAGAGTGGAAAATCGCGTCTTTATACGCGTTCCGTTCCGGCACCGAGCGTATTGCCTCGCCGGGGGACTCGATCGTGTTGAGCATGCAACAGGTCCGTCTTCTATGATCCGGAGAACCGCATTCACGCTATGCGAGGCTGTGCCAAAAAGCCTATCGGATCGTTTCGCATTATTGCACTGGCTTGCCAATATGGATTTTTTCCTGCTGTGGGCGAATTTTAGCAGAAAAATATGCCATAGGCCGGTTTCATCAGCTCGGGCGATGTCCTATCTGATGAACGACAGAGCGACGTCCCGCCGACGACATCGAAAACGGGAAACGCTTTTCTCTAAGGATTGTGCCCGTTTCAAGGTGTCATACATCCGGTTTGTAGCGCTTTCAATTTGTTGCAGGGAGAAATAAGGCGTGATGGACAGTTCTGCAATCGCGGATCGGCGACAATTGCGCCGCAAGCTCGGTTTCTGGCGCATTGTTGCCGTTTTGCTCCTTGTGGCATTGGGCTTTGCGTTTTATCGCTTCGTCTCCGCCGATCTACCGGATGCGCGCGGTCCGCAGATCGCCCGCGTCAAGATTTCCGGGCTCATCCAGGACGATACGGAGCTGCTGGAGCGGCTGAAGAAGATCCGCGACAATGACCAGGTCAAAGCGTTGATCGTCTCGATCTCGTCGACGGGCGGAACGACCTATGGCGGCGAGCGCATCTTCAAGGCGATCCGCGCCGTGGCCGCCAAGAAGCCGGTCGTATCGGACATCCGCACCGTCGCTGCCTCGGCCGGCTACATGATCGCGACAGCCGGCGACGATATCGTTGCGGGCGATACCTCCATTACCGGGTCGATCGGCGTCATCTTCCAGTATCCGCAGGTCAAGGACCTGCTCGACAAGGTCGGCGTTTCGCTGGACGAGATCAAGTCGGCGCCACTGAAGGCCGAACCCTCGCCGTTCCATCCCGCAAGCGAAGACGCCAAGAACATGATCCGCAGCATGGTCATGGACAGCTATGGCTGGTTCGTCGATCTGGTGGCGGAGCGTCGCAAGCTTTCGCGCGACGAGGTGCTGAAGCTTGCCGACGGCAGCATCTTCACCGGCCGTCAGGCGCTGCAGAACAAGCTGATCGACACGCTCGGCGGCGAGGACGAAATCCTTGCCTATCTCGAAACACGCAAGGTCAAAAAGGACCTGCCGATCGTCGATTGGAAGCCGGAAGACAAAACTTCATCCTTCTTTTGGCCGGGTGCCGCTTCCTGGTTGCTAAATCGTCTCGGTTATGATGATTTTATTAAAGGAGAGAGTCTCCAGAAAATCATGACCGATAAGTTGTTTCTTGACGGCCTGCTTTCTGTTTGGCAGGGTGCAGCCAATTGATAAATCAATGATTTAAGGGGATAGCTGTGATCAAGTCGGAACTGGTGCAGATTGTTGCCGCCCGCAACCCGCATCTCTATCACCGCGATGTCGAAAATATCGTCAATGCTGTCTTGGATGAGATCACCGATGCACTCGCTGCGGGAAACCGGGTTGAGCTTCGCGGTTTCGGCGCTTTTTCCGTCAAGAACCGGCCTTCGCGCTCTGGTCGCAACCCGCGCACGGGGGATACGGTCTTCGTCGAAGAAAAATGGGTTCCCTTCTTCAAGACGGGCAAGGAATTGCGCGAGCGCCTGAATCCCGGCGCCGGCGACGACGAGGAAGACGACAACTGATCGGGCCATTCCGGCCGAGTTTCCCCCGATGCGCCGACGGAAATAGTCGTCGGACATGATTGTGCCGCGACGCGGTGGCACTTGAATTCAGCCGCCTCTTTTCTATTCTGCGGCTGAAGGCGGCTTGGGTGCGTGGCACTCATGGCCGCGGACAAAGGAGCTGCGCGATGGCCAAAAAGATTGTCAATCTGCTGATATTGCTGCCGCTCGGCATCATTCTCATCATATTTTGCGTCGCCAATAGGCAATCGGTGACATTGGCCCTCAATCCGTTCCGACCGGAAGATCAGGTGCTGTCGCTGAATGCGCCCCTGTTCGTTTTGCTGTTTGTGGCGCTGATCCTCGGTATGATCGTCGGGGCCGCGGTCACTTGGTTCAATCAGGGAAAGCATCGCAAACGTGCCCGCAATCAATCGCGGGAAGCGGTGCGCTGGCAGGCCGAAGCCGATAAGCATCGCACGCGCGCCGAAGAAATCGCCGGGCAGCTGCCATCAAAGTGACGTGAGGTCGGCGAGCCGCATCTCTTTATAATCGCCCTCCGGCGAGGCGCCGTCGCCGATGATCTCGAAGCCGAGTTCCCTATAGAAGGCCATGGCGCGAATGTTTTTGACCAGGCATTTCAGTCGGTAGCGGCGCCGAGGCCAATCCGGCAGGCTGGTAAGCAGCGCCTTGCCGGCGCCGCGGCCCTGGAAGGCCGGCAGCACATAAAGCATATGGATGAAGTCATCCGGCTCCCAGATCGCGGCAAAGCCGACAATCGCACCATGCTCGTCCTCGCAGACGAACAGGCGTTCGCCATTGGTATGAATGGCGAAATCCTCGAAGGTGAAATGGCCGGGATCGACCCATAGGAACGTTTCGCAACGGACGCGGAGATAGATCTCCGCAAGCTGCTGCATATCCTGTTCGCGTGCAGGCCGAATGGCCCAGGTCTCGAATTTCGATGTCATGATCGACTATATGGGGCGGAAATATTCCCCCGGCAATCAGGCGTTTGCCTGGCCGTTGATGGCAGCGGTGAAATCGGCGAAAAACTGCTGCGCCAGCTTTTGGGCGCTGGAATCGACCAGGCGGGAGCCGAGCTGTGCAATCTTGCCGCCGACCTGCGCCTTCGCCTCATATTGCAGGATCGTTTCGTTGCCGTCTTCCTTCAATATGACGTCCGCGCCGCCCTTGGCAAAGCCGGCAATGCCGCCCTTTCCTTCGCCCGAGATCGTATAGCTTTCCGGCGCATTGATGTTGGAAAGCTTGACCTCGCCATTGAAGGAGGCCGAAACCGGGCCGATCTTCAGCTTTACGGTCGCGGTCAGTTCCGTCGGTGAGACCTTTTCCAGGCTTTGGCAGCCCGGAATACATTGCTTGAGGATCTCCGGATCGTTCAGCGCCGCCCATACGGCGTCCCTGGGTGCTGCGATCCGCTCCTCGCCGGTCATGTCCATGCGCAATCCTCCCAATGTGACATTTTGTGCATGGATCATCGCAGATCGGAAAGCGCTTTGCCAAGTGGCGGCCAGATGCTATTTGCACGCACATATCAATTTTGAGACAAGCATGGTGAAACATAGGGAAAGCCGGCCCGGCCAGAAAAGTGCGGGCGGTCTCGGGGCAAAACCCCGGCGTGATATGCCCGGCAAGCCGTCGGCAAAACCCGCGCATGCTTCAAGGCCAGCCAAGCCTTTGCGTGATGCCAAGCCTCCGCGCGATCATGGCGAGCGTGTTGCCGAGCCGCGTGCTGCAGCACCTGCCGCCGCCGCACCCGAACGCCCGCTGATCGCCCGAACCGGAGAGCGTCCGCCGGAGCGCGTGCCAGTTATCCTGGAATCGCTCGGTGCCGGCGATTTCCACCTGATCGACAGCGGCAATGGCCTCAAGCTCGAGCAATACGGTCCCTACCGCATCGTCCGGCCTGAGGCACAGGCGCTGTGGCCGCCGTCGCTTGCCGCACATATCTGGGACAATGCCGATGCGATCTTCACCGGCGATACCGATGAGGACGGCATGGGCCGCTGGCGTTTTCCGCGCGAAGCGCTCGGCGAGACCTGGCCGCTGCAATTGCTCGGCGTCGATTTCCTCGGCCGCTTTACCGCCTTCCGACATGTCGGGGTCTTTCCGGAGCAGATCGTGCATTGGGCCTGGATGAAGGAGCAGGTCGAGGCGGCGAAACGACCGTTGAAGGTCCTGAACCTCTTCGGTTATACCGGCGTGGCGTCGCTGGTGGCGGCAGCAGCCGGCGCAGAAGTGACGCATGTCGACGCCTCGAAGAAGGCGATCGGCTGGGCGCGCGAAAATCAGGCTTTGGGCCGCATGGAAAAACTGCCGATCCGCTGGATCTGCGAGGATGCGATGAAGTTCATCCTCCGTGAAGAGCGGCGCGGCAACAAATACGATATCATCCTCACCGACCCGCCGAAATTCGGCCGTGGCCCGAACGGCGAGGTCTGGCACCTGTTCGAGCATCTGCCGCTGATGCTCGATATTTGCCGCGAAATCCTGTCGCCGAAAGCGCTCGGCCTCGTGCTGACGGCCTATTCGATCCGCGCCAGCTTCTATTCGATCCATGAGCTGATGCGCGAGACCATGCGCGGCGCCGGCGGCGTGGTCGAATCCGGCGAACTCGTGATCCGCGAAGCCGGCCTTGATGGCCGCACGCCGGGCAGGGCGCTTTCCACCTCTCTCTTCAGCCGCTGGGTGCCGAAATGAACCAGGATTTCCGCAATGATGGCCCACGCAAGGTCGGACAGGTCAAGGAGGTCACCTCGCTTGCCAATCCGATCGTCAAGGACATCAAGGCGCTGACGGTCAAGAAATCCCGTGAGGAAAGCGGCGCCTTCCTGGCGGAGGGCCTAAAGCTCGTCATCGACGCGCTCGAACTCGGCTGGACGATCCGTACGCTTGTTTATGCCAAGGCCGCCAAGGGCAAGCCTCTCGTCGAACAGGTGGCCGCCAAGACGGTCGCGGCCGGCGGGCTGGTCCTGGAGGTCAGCGAAAAGGTCATCGGCTCCATCACCCGCCGCGACAATCCGCAGATGGTGGTCGGCGTCTTCGAGCAGCGCTGGCGACAGCTTCGCGACGTCAAGCCGAAGACGGGCGAAACATGGGTGGCGCTCGACCGGGTGCGCGATCCCGGCAATCTCGGCACCATCATCCGCACCGCCGACGCGGCCGGCGCTTCCGGCGTCATCCTCGTCGGTGAGACGACCGATCCCTTTTCGCTGGAAACCGTACGCGCCACCATGGGCTCGGTCTTTGCCGTACCCGTCGTCAAAGCGACGCCGGAGGAGTTTCTGGCCTGGAAGAAGAAGGCTGAGGTTTCCGTTGTTGCCACCCATCTGGCTGGCGCGGTGGACTATCGCACCATCGATTACAAAAAGAAGCCCGTCGTCATCCTGATGGGCAACGAGCAGTCCGGCTTGCCGGATGCCCTGGCGAAAGAGGCCGATGCGCTCGCCCGCATCCCGCAGGCCGGCCGCGCCGACAGCCTCAATCTGGCGGTCGCGACGGCAGTCATGCTGTTCGAAGCCCGCCGCCATATCCTGACCTTGAGCGAGACCCGATGACCGAGAGCGAGACCCACGAACAGCGGACTGCAAAGCCGGCCCTGTTTTCACGGCCCCTGCCGATACTGATTTTTATCGTCGTTGCAGTCATACTCGACCAGGCCATCAAGATCATGGTCGACAACTGGCTGCCGCTGCAGGAGATGGTGCCGGTCATTCCGATGCTGGCGCTCTATCGCACCTATAATCTCGGCGTGGCCTTCTCGATGCTCTCGGGCATGGACGGCTGGTTCATCGTCGGGATGCGTCTCGTCATCGTCGCCTTCGTGCTGTGGCTCTGGCGGCGCACGCCCGATCATCGCTGGCTCGCGCATACGGGCTTTGCCCTGATCATTGCCGGCGCACTCGGCAATCTGCTCGATCGCTTTCTCTACGGTCACGTGATCGACTATATCCTGTTCCATACGCAGACTTGGTCTTTCGCCGTTTTCAATCTTGCCGACAGTTTCATCACCGTCGGTGCGGGCTGCGTCATTCTCGACGAGCTTCTCATGCCGAAAAAGGCAAAAGCTTAAAATTCTAGCGAATCCCTGAAGGCATCGGGAAGAATGCCCATGTTAGCCAGACTGCATGAGCACTCTGGCAGATTTGCAGGAAAAGCTTGCTGCGGCGGCAGTTCACGACCAAACGGGACCGATCGAAGGGCCGGTCGCCGACGAATCGTCGCTTGCAAAATCGACCGTGCCGCGTGAGGCAGGCCAGCACACGGCGCTGTCTGCGCAAGCCTGGTGGCTGCAAAGCCATTGGCTGAATGGCGGCGGTCTTGTGGCTGGGGTCGCTTTTCTTGCGATCGGCTTTGCCGGGGGTCCTCTGCTGCTTGTAGGCTTTCTTGGCCTCGCCGCCCTTGCGCTCGCAGCCGTCGGCATCGGCAAAACCCGGGGCGCTGCGCGCGAGCCAGAGATTGTCGCCGCCGATTTCAGCGAGAGCGATCACGACCGCCTATGGGAGCACAAGGAGAGTACCAGCCTCCTTGCCACCGTCCATGATGCGCTTGGCGACATCGCGGTCACGCGCAGCATCGACCGCCGGATTCTGCATGCCAACGCCACCTTCAGCAGATTGACCGGCAGGTCGCACCCCGAGGGCCTGACGCTGGAGGAGGCTGGCCTCGTATTCCGCGCCGTCACCGATGCGAAACATCAGGACGCGGAAATTGCGACACCCGAGGGCCGGCGCATCTTCGCCTGGCATGATGTCATGTTCCGCGATGCGGCGACCGGGCAATTACGCATACAGAGCATCGCGCGCGACGTGACCGAAGAGCGGCAGACGGCCCGCCTGCGCGAAGATGCGCGGCTGAAGGCCGAATACAACAGTGCCGCCAAATCGCGGCTGCTCGCCACCGTCAGCCATGAGATCCGTACGCCGCTGTCGGGCATTCTCGGCATGAACCATCTGCTCGCCCAGACGCCGTTGACTTTGGAGCAGGCAAATTACCTGACTGGCATTCGCCAGTCGGGTCATGCACTGGTGCAGCTGGTCGAAGATCTCCTCGATTTCTCCACGATCGAAGTCGGTCGCTTTCAGTTGCATCCGCGTACGGAGGCTTTACGGCCGCTGCTGGAAGGCGTCATCGAGATGCTCGCCCATCGCGCCCATGAAAAGGGCATAGAGATCGCTGCAAGCGTTGCGGCCGATGTTCCGGAGAACTTGGAGTTCGATCCCGCTCGGTTGCGCCAGATCCTGTTCAATGTCATCGGCAACGCGGTGAAATTCACCCAGACCGGAGGTGTTCTTGTCAGCGTCGACCTCAGCGGCCGGGATTTGACGATATCGGTGCGCGACAGCGGTCCCGGCATGACCGAGGAAGAACAAGCCCGCGTCTTCGGGGAGTTCGAGCAGGCCGGCACCACGGTGGAACGAAGCGCCGGCACCGGCCTTGGCCTTGCAATCTCCGCCCGCATCCTGCGCGAATTCGGCGGTGGGCTCAGCGTCGCCAGCGAGCGCGGTAAGGGCAGCGAGTTCGTCATCTCCTTCCCAGTCGGCCTGGTTGCCGGAGAGAACGGAAACGACCGGCGCAATACCATGCTCAGGGGATCCCGTATCCTGCTGCTTGCTCCCGAAGGTGCGGCAAGCACGGCCATCATGCGAACCATCCAGACCCTTGGCGGTTATTGCCGGCTGATCGGCCCGGGCGACATGGATGACTTGCTGCCTTCGTTTCCGATGGGCGAGGGCGGGGTCTGGACGGATCTCATCGTCGACCATCGCATGGCGCCCTGGTACTTCAGCGAGGGAAATGCGCTTGCGGTGCCGAGACTGCGCAAGATCTTCCTGGTCAATCCCGAGGAGCGCAACACTCATCCGCTGGACCTTTTCGACGCCTGGCTCATCCGGCCGCTGCGCGAGCAATCGCTGATCGATGTGCTCAGAGGCCGCATGCGCGGCATGGAAAGGCGCGAAGCCTTGATCGAGGCCGTCTCGGAGATCGGCATTACGACGCCCGAGACGGAGGAAGACCGCCCGCTCGATATTCTGCTGGGCGAGGATGACCCGGTTAATGCGATGCTGGTTCGGGCCATGCTCTCCAAGGCTGGTCACAGGGTTCGCCTCGTCGAGGATTTCGACGGTCTTCGAGCCCGCACCGAAGACGGCGAAGCGCGGCCGGAGGTGCTGGTGACGGATTTCAACATGCCGGGCGGTACGGGCGCGGCTGCGCTTGCCCAATTGCGGGCTCATGAGCGCAGGCATGGCCTGCCGCCGCTTCCAATCATTGTGCTGACCGCGGACAGCCGCGATTCGATCCGTCGCCAAGCACTGCTGGCCGGGGCTGATGCCGTCATCGTCAAGCCGGTCGACCCCGAAAAGCTGACGACCGCGTTACGCGGCCTGTCGAGGTCGGTCTTCGAACGCGCCTAGAAATCATCCATGATCTGCGGATGAAAATTGCAAAGCCGGCTCATCAATGCCCGATAGAGGCCGGCGATATGGCTCAACTTACGGCAATTGTCATCGCTAAATTGGGGACGGCGCGTCCATTCGAAAAATTGCAATGGGCACGCTTCTTGCTTTTAACCAAGCTGCGTGTCACTTTCCTGTCGCACGAATTTGGTTTATGGCGCTATATCGGCCCGCAGGGGGAGAATCGCCATGTCCATCGAAATCTTGAATCGCGAAGCTCAGGGCGAAATGGTTCAGTCTTCAAAGGCAACGGTTGAACCGGTTGCCAGCGATGTGCTCGGACGCATCGGAAATCTCGAAACGCGCCTTGCCCGCACAGCGCGCGAAATCGATGCCGCTCAGGCCGTACGCTACCGCGTTTTCGTCGAGGAGATGAACGCGCAATTGCCGGCCGACGCCATGCGTCGTCAACGCGACGTCGATAGCTGGGACGCCATTTGCGACCATCTTCTGGTGCTGGATCGCTCGCTCGAAGGGGATCCGGAAGACCAGATCGTCGGCACCTACCGCCTGCTGCGCCAGGAAGTGGCCATGGCCAATGGCGGCTTCTATTCGTCGTCGGAATTCGACATCGACACGCTGCTTGCCCGTCATCCCGACAAGCGTTTCATGGAACTCGGCCGCTCCTGCGTGCTGCCGGATTACCGCAATAAGCGCACGGTAGAGCTGCTGTGGCAGGGCAATTGGGCCTATGCGCTGAAGCACGGCATGGGCGCGATGATCGGTTGCGCCTCCTTTCCTGGTGTCCTGCCGGAACAGCACGCGCTCGCCTTGTCCTTTCTCTATCACAATGTTGTCGCCAAGGATGACTGGGCCGTCGGCGCGCTGCCGTCGCTCGCTCGGACCATGGACCTGATGCCGGTCGAGGCCATCAATCCGAAAAAAGCGCTGATGGCGATGCCGCCCTTGATCAAGGGCTATCTACGCCTTGGCGCCATGGTCGGCTCGACCGCCGTCGTCGATCAAGCCTTCAACACGACGGACGTTCTGATCGTGCTGCCGATTGCCAGCATCTCCAACCGCTACGTGAACTACTACGGAGCGGATGCCGGTCGCTTTGCCAGCTGAGGACTATCAAGGGATCGCAAAAATATCGATCGCATCGGTGATGCCGCGCAGCGCGACATGATGCGATTGCGGCGTGAGGCCGCGCCTCGTCATCAGTTCGGCGGCCCGAGGATGATCGAGCACCGAGCTGGTGGCGAAGATCTCCCGTGATGTCGCGAGATGCTGGACGCGGGATGCGATATTGACTGTCTGCCCGAAATAATCCTGCCGTTCGTTCAGGCTCACGGCGATGCACGGCCCCTCATGAATGCCGATTTTCAGAAGAAGATCGTCGTTGCCGCGTTCGTTGTTGAGGCTCAGCATGGCCTCGCGCATCCGCATCGCCGCAGTGAGCGCTCGGTCCGGCGTCGGGAAGGTCGCCATGACGGCATCGCCGATGGTCTTGACGACGGCACCCGCCTCCGCCGCTACGATTTCGTGCAGGATGCCGAAATGGGTCTTGACCAGATCGAAGGCCGCGAGATCGCCGACCCTTTCGTATAGTTCCGTCGAACCGCGCAGATCGGTGAACAGAAAGGTGAGGCTGGTGATCTTCAGTCGCTGATCGATGTCGATCGTGTCCGTGCGATAGATGTCGCGGAAGGTCTGATTGGAGAGCAAGTGCTTGGCGGTCAGAAATGGCCGGCGTTGTCCGAGCAGCGTATGAAGAGCTTCGTTGGCCACGCAGATCGATGGCAGCACGCGAAGATCCGTGTGGTTCTCCATCTGGATGCGCAACGGTCCGGGCCGCAATTCTATGGCTTCGCTGTGGCGGTGCATGCGGTCGAAAACGAGCGAAAGAGCTTGGCGCTCTTTCGATGGCTCACCCTTCACATCGAGGAATTGCGCTGCATGCGTGACGGGCTCGAAGATGATGGTAAATTCCGCCTGCAATTGAAGCGATATGACGGCTTTCTCGCCGGGCGGCAGTTCCAGGGATTCCAGCACGAATTGATCGACTTTCTCTTCGTACCCCTCATCGGGAAGGTCGATGCCCGAACCCCAATAGATCTGGCGGAAATATTCAAGCGGAGGCAGGTCGTGCGGATTATGCGCTTCGATGTGGCGCACGCGCGGACTGACAGTGAAGGTGACTTCGACCATCTCATCGAGCGTCGGTTCGTAGCCGGCCGCGCAAAGCGTACAGTTATAGGTGTCGCTTTGCACGGTTTTCAGCGAGGTATTGGCATCCAATACCCCACCGCAGCCGGGACAAAGAACATTCCACGACATCTCGAACAGGCCCAGGCGAGATGCGTGCAGGAAGGCATTAATGGTCTGTTCTTCGTTGAAGCCGTGGGCAGCCGCGAAGGCGAGTGCATTCACACGGTTGAGCTTGCGGTCGGGTGCCTCAAGGACGAGCCGCTCGATAGCATCGACAATGTCAGGCTGCGCTGAATGGCGCAGCACTCCGAACAGGACCTGAGCTTCACTCATTCCTCTATTTTACACCGAATTGATACGGCAGCCATCACCTTTGTTCGGCCGCCGGCTCAGTCTTTAGGGGGTAGTGATTACGAACCTGCGCCATAGGCCGCGATGGCGGCCATGTTGACGATATCGGAATCCTTGGCACCCATCGACGTGATCTGCACCGGCTTGTCGAGGCCGACGAGCAGTGGGCCGATCACCGTGGAGCCACCGAGTTCCTGCAGCATCTTGGTGGAGATCGCCGCGGAGTGGAAAGCCGGCATAATGAGCACATTTGCGGGCCCCGAAAGCCGCGAGAAGGGGTAGAGGCTTTCCATAAGCTTGCGGTCAAGCGCCACATCGGCGGCCATTTCGCCGTCGAATTCAAAATTGACATAGCGCTTGTCGAGAATATCAACCGCTTCGCGCACCCGCTCGGAGCGTTCGCCCGGGGGGTGGCCAAAGGTGGAATAAGCGAGCATGGCGACGCGTGGTTCATAGCCCATGCGCCGTGCGAAGCCGGCAGCTTCCTCGGCGATATCCGCCAGTTCTTCCGAGGTCGGCATGTCATGCACGGCGGTATCGGCAACGAAGACGGTTCGGCCGCGTGCAAGCACGATCGATATGCCGATGACCCGGTGTCCCGGCTTGGCGTCGATGCAGCGACGCACGTCTCCGAGCGCGGTCGAATAGTTGCGCGTCACGCCCGTCACCATTCCGTCCGCGTCTCCCAGCGCCACCATGCAGGCGGCAAAGTGATTGCGGTCGTTGTGGATCAGGCGTGTCACGTCACGATGCAGGTAGCCCTGGCGCTGCAGCCGGGCATAGAGATAATCGATATAGGCATCGCCCCGCTTCGAGATGCGGGCATTGACGATCTCAAGTCCGGGGCGGTTGAGATCGATGCCGGCGCGTTCGGCGGTTGCCTCGATCAGATCCTCGCGGCCGAGCAGGATGGCGGTGCCGAGCCCCTGATTGGCATAGGAGAGAGCGGCGCGCATGACCTGCTCTTCTTCCGCCTCGGCAAAGACGATGCGCTTCTGATGCCGGCGGACGCGCTCGTAGAGCTGCGCCAGCGTCGAGGCGATCGGATCGCGCCGGGCCGAGAGTTCGCGCGCATAGGCTTCCATGTCTTTTATTTCGCGGCGCGCCACGCCGCTCTCGATCGCGGCCTTTGCGACGGCCACCGGGATTGCCGAGATGAGCCGCGGGTCGAATGGCACGGGAATGATATATTGTGCGCCGAAGCGCGGCCTTGCACCCTGATAGGCGGCGACGACATCGTCGGGGACGTCTTCGCGCGCAAGGCTCGCCAGCGCGTTGACGGCGGCGATCTTCATCTCGTCATTGATGGTCGTCGCGCGCACGTCAAGCGCGCCACGAAAGATATAGGGAAAGCCGAGGACGTTGTTGACCTGGTTCGGATAATCCGAGCGTCCTGTCGCCATGATGGCATCGTCGCGGATGCGGGCGACTTCCTCCGGCGTGATTTCCGGATCGGGATTGGCCATGGCGAAGATGATCGGCCGGTCGGCCATGGAGCGGATCATCTCCTCGGAGAAGGCATCCTTCTGAGACAGGCCGAAGACGACGTCGGCGCCCTTCATCGCTTCTGCCAGCGTGCGCTTCTCGGTCTTGACCGCATGTGCCGACTTCCACTGGTTCATGCCTTCGCTGCGGCCCTGGTAGATTACGCCCTTCGTATCGCAAAGGGTGACGTTCTCCGGATTGAAGCCCATCGACTTGATCAGCTCGATGCAGGCGATGGCGGCAGCACCCGCGCCGTTGCACACGAGCTTGGTGGTCTTGAGATCGCGGC
Organism: Martinezella sp. CNPSo 3732; assembly: GCF_057784515.1. Lineage (NCBI taxonomy): Bacteria > Pseudomonadati > Pseudomonadota > Alphaproteobacteria > Hyphomicrobiales > Rhizobiaceae > Martinezella > Martinezella sp. CNPSo 3732. The sequence continues at coordinate 38,290 of NZ_JBXSOO010000013.1, read as the reverse complement.
CCGTCAGCTCCAGCGCGTTGATCAGCCCGGCAGCGGCGATGATGGCCGTTCCGTGCTGGTCGTCATGGAAGACGGGAATGTCCATCAGCTCGCGCAGGCGCTGCTCGATGATGAAGCAGTCGGGTGCCTTGATATCTTCCAGATTGATGCCGCCGAAGGAAGGGCCGAGATAGCGCACGCAATTGATGAATTCGTCGACATTCTCGGTGTCGATCTCAAGATCGATCGAATCGACGTCGGCGAAACGCTTGAAGAGGACGGACTTGCCTTCCATGACGGGCTTGGAGGCGAGTGCGCCGAGATTGCCGAGGCCGAGAATGGCCGTGCCGTTGGAGATGACGGCAACCATGTTGCCGCGCGAGGTATAATCGTAGGCAGTAGCTGGATCGGCGGCGATCGCCTTGACGGGAACGGCGACGCCGGGCGAATAGGCAAGGGAAAGATCGCGTTGTGTCGCCATCGGCTTGGTGGGGTTGATCTCAAGCTTGCCGGGGCGGCCGTTCTTGTGGAAGTCCAATGCTTCCTGATCGGTAATCCCCGTTCCCGGACGCGACTTGCTCTTGCTGTCAGCCATAGTTCCTCCAAACCTCCTGTGGGCGACCGGTCCCTCTTGCCCGATAGCTGTTGTCTTCTATAGCGGCGCGCGGATAGGGTGGCACCTCATTTTTTTGGAAAAACTGCACCTCCGTGAACGAACGTATTAACGCCAGCATCGATGCTTTCTCGGCCGCCGAGCTTGCCTCGGAGGAAAGCCGCGCCTCGGCCACTCCGATGATGGAGCAATATATCGAGATCAAGGCGAACAATCCCGGTTCGCTGCTGTTCTACCGCATGGGCGATTTCTACGAATTGTTCTTCGAAGATGCCGTCGATGCCTCGCGTGCGCTTGGGATCACGCTGACGAAGCGCGGTCAGCACATGGGGCAGGATATCCCCATGTGCGGCGTGCCAGTTCATGCAGCCGACGATTATCTGCAAAAGCTGATCGCCCTTGGCTTTCGCGTCGCCGTCTGCGAGCAGGTGGAAGATCCGGCGGAAGCCAAGAAGCGCGGCGGCAAGTCGGTGGTGCGGCGCGATGTCGTGCGCCTGGTGACGCCAGGTACGATCACCGAAGAGAAGCTGCTTTCGCCCTCGGAATCCAATTATCTGATGGCTCTGACACGCATTCGCGGCGGTGCCGAGCCGCAGCTGGCGCTCGCCTGGATCGATATTTCCACAGGCGTCTTCCGCCTCGCCGAGACGGAGGCGTCAAGGCTGCTCGCCGATATCCTGCGCATCGATCCGCGAGAGCTGATCCTGCCGGATACGATGTTCCACGATCCGGAATTGAAGCCGGTTTTCGACATTCTCGGCCGCACGGCGGTCCCGCAGCCGGCCGTGCTGTTCGACAGCGCCAGCGCTGAGGGGCGAATCACCCGTTACTTCGGCGTGTCGACGCTCGATGGTTTCGGCACATTCACCCGGGCCGAACTGGCCGCCGCTGCCGCCGCCATCGCCTATGTCGAAAAGACCCAGCTCGCCGAGCGGCCGCCGCTGGGGTTGCCGGAGCGCGAAAGCGGCGCCTCGACGCTCTTCATCGATCCCGCCACCCGCGCCAATCTGGAACTGGTTCGCACGCTCTCCGGTGATCGCAACGGCTCGCTCCTGAAGGCGATCGATCGCACCGTGACCGGCGGCGGTGCCCGCCTCCTCGCCGAACGGCTGATGTCGCCGCTGACCGATCCTCAGCGCATCAATGAGCGTCTGGATTCGATCGGTTTTCTGACCGAGGAGCCGTCGCTGTGCAGCGATCTGCGTTCGGCATTGAAGCATGTGCCTGACATGCCGCGCGCCCTGTCGCGCCTCGCGCTCGATCGTGGCGGCCCGCGCGATCTCTGGGCGATCCGCCAGGGCTTGGCAGCCGCAACCGACGTTGCCCGCATGCTCGGAACTGCACTTCTGCCGGAAGAGCTGAAGGCTGCATTGACCGGGCTCGTTGCCTTGCCCGCCGATCTTGAGGCGATGCTTGCCGCGACCCTTGCCGACGAGCTGCCCTTGCTGAAACGCGACGGCGGTTTCTTGAGGGAAGGGGCGAATGCCGAGCTGGACGAAGTGCGGGCACTCCGCGATCAGTCGCGCCGCGTCATCGCCGGCCTGCAGCTGCAATATGCCGAGGAAACCGGCATCAAATCATTGAAGATCAAGCACAATAATGTGCTCGGCTACTTCATCGAGGTCACCGCCGGCAACGCCGGCCCCATGACAGACACCAGCGAGGCTAAGGCGCGCTTCATCCATCGCCAGACCATGGCGAATGCCATGCGCTTCACCACGACGGAACTTGCCGATCTCGAAAGCCGCATCGCCAACGCCGCCGACAAGGCGCTCGCCATCGAGCTCGAGGCCTTTGATCGCATGGTCGCAGCCGTGGTGGCTGCTGCCGAGGCGATCAAGGCCGGCGCTCGCGCGCTGTCGGTGATCGATGTCGCAGCCGGGCTTGCGCTCCTTGCCGAGGAACAGGCCTATTGCCGGCCCATCGTCGATGGCAGCCGCATGTTCGCCATCGAGGGCGGCCGCCATCCGGTGGTGGAGCAGGCGCTCCGCCGTCAGGCCGGCGGCCCCTTCGTCGCCAACAATTGCGATCTCTCGCCGAAGGCTGATGGCAAGGATGGCGCCATCTGGCTCCTGACCGGCCCGAATATGGGCGGTAAGTCGACCTTCCTGCGCCAGAACGCGCTGATCGCCATTCTCGCGCAGATGGGCTCCTTCGTGCCGGCCGCTTCGGCTCATATCGGCATCGTCGACCGGCTGTTCTCGCGCGTCGGCGCTTCCGACGATCTGGCCCGCGGCCGTTCGACTTTCATGGTCGAGATGGTTGAGACGGCGGCGATCCTCAATCAGGCGACGGAACGCTCTCTCGTCATCCTTGATGAGATTGGGCGCGGCACTGCCACCTTCGACGGCCTTTCCATCGCCTGGGCAGCCGTCGAGCATCTGCACGAGGCCAATCGATGCCGCGGTCTCTTCGCCACGCATTTCCATGAGCTGACCGTGCTATCGGAGAAGCTCGGCCGGCTTTCCAATGCCACCATGCGTGTCAAGGAATGGGATGGCGACGTCATCTTCCTGCATGAGGTCGGGCCGGGCGCGGCCGATCGCTCCTACGGCATTCAGGTCGCGCGTCTCGCCGGCCTTCCTGCGTCCGTGGTGGCGCGCGCCCGCGATGTCCTGACGCGGCTCGAAGATGCTGACCGCAAGAATCCGGCAAGCCAGCTCATCGATGATCTGCCTCTCTTCCAGGTGGCCGTCCGCCGAGAGGAGGCCGTTGGCCGGCGCGAGCCGTCCAAGGTCGAGGAACGGCTGAAAACGCTGGATCTGGACGATCTGACGCCACGCGCCGCTCTGGATGTGCTTTATGAACTGAAGAAAACGCTGACCAAAAGCAGCTGACCACAGGCGATATTCCAAGGGCAATATGATGTATCTCGAAGTTCTTCTCGCCGAAGTCCGCACTCTGGGTGAGCGCTTCTCTCCGATCGCCGCGCGCGGCAAGATCTGTGGCGAGGGGGAGGCCCCGGACTGTGAATCCGATCGCGGCCTGCTCGATATCACGCTGTCCTGCAGCCGCATTTCCGATATTTGCTCGAAGATCGCCAAGGCCGGTTATTGGGAATGCGAGCGCGAAATGGTGACGCAGATCGGCGCCCAGTCGCGAAACATATTATATAGCTTGAACGAGCTCAGACGGGCGATCGAGCCGGCAAGGCCCTAAAACCGCCGGCTTCTGCGTCGATTGCCGTCACGCTTCGTCAACTTTGGTCCGGTAAAAATCATGGAAAGACCAGGCCCAGAATGCCTGTGTTAATCGTGGGCCAAAGAGGCTATAGCGCATGCAGACGAAAAGACAGGCGCGCCGGCAACGGGCCGCGGTCAGCGAAGAGAAAGCCGATCGGCAGAGCATGGAAACGCATCATATCGATTTTTCGACCATTCTCGATGTATCCGCGCTGAAGGCGGAGTGCGAGGCTCTCGCCAAACGCGGCCTGGACAAGAATGAAGAGCGCTCCGCGCTGCTGGCGCTGTTGAAAAAGGCGAGCCAGGATGGACGGGAAGAAGCACGGCGATTGCTGATCGCCGACGGCAGCGGGCTCAATTGCGCGCACCGGATTTCCTGGCTGCAGGACCAGATCATCACCGTCATCTACGATTTCACCGTCCGTCACGTCTATCCGAAACAGGCTGGCGCCTTCTCCGTCACCGCCGTCGGCGGTTATGGCCGCGATACGCTGGCGCCTGGCTCCGATATCGACCTTCTCTTCCTCTTCCAGCCAAAGCCGGCGAGCGAGACGCACAAGGCGGTCGAATTCATTCTCTATATGCTTTGGGACATGGGCTTCAAAGTCGGCCATGCCACGCGCACAGTCGAGGAATGCATCCGCGAGGCCAAGTCCGATATGACGGTGCGCACCGCCATTCTCGAAACCCGTTATATCTGCGGCAACGTCGCGCTGGAGCGCGAGCTGCAGGCGCGCTTCGACAAGGAAATCGTCACCAATACCGGCCCGGAATTCATCGCCGCCAAGCTCGCCGAACGCGACGAACGCCATCGCAAGGCCGGCGACACCCGCTATCTGGTCGAGCCGAACGTCAAGGAAGGCAAGGGCGGCCTGCGCGACCTGCACACGCTGTTCTGGATCTCGAAATATTACTACCACGTCCGCGATCCCGCCGAACTGGTGAAGCTCGGCGTGCTCTCGAAGCAGGAATACCGCCTCTTTGAAAAGGCCGAGGATTTCCTCTGGGCCGTGCGCTGCCACATGCATTTCCTGACCGGCAAGGCGGAAGAGCGGCTTTCCTTCGATATCCAGCGCGATATCGCTGCAGCCCTCGACTATCACGCCCGCCCGGGCCTTTCGGCCGTCGAGCGCTTCATGAAGCACTATTTCCTTGTCGCCAAGGATGTCGGCGATCTCACCCGCATCCTCTGCGCGGCACTTGAGGACCAGCAGGCAAAGGCTACCCCGGGCCTCACCGGCGTCATCAGCCGCTTTGCCAACCGCTCGCGCAAGATTCCCGGTACCGTCGAATTCGTCGAGGACCGCGGCCGGATCGCGCTTGCCAATCCCGATGTCTTCAAGCGCGATCCGGTCAGTCTCATCCGGCTGTTCTTCGTTGCCGATATCAACGGGCTTGAATTCCATCCGGATGCATTGAAGCGCGTCACCCGCTCGCTGAGCCTGATCGATAACGATCTGCGCGAGAACGAGGAGGCGAACCGGCTCTTCCTCTCGATCCTCACCTCGAAGCGCGATCCCGCTCTGATCCTGCGCCGCATGAACGAGGCCGGCGTACTCGGGCGTTTCATTCCGGAATTCGGCAAGATTGTCTCGATGATGCAGTTCAACATGTATCACCACTATACGGTGGACGAGCATCTCATCCGTGCCGTCGAGGTGCTGTCGGAAATCGACAAGGGCAAGGCCGAGGATATTCATCCGCTCACCAACAAGCTGATGCCCAATATCGAGGATCGCGACGCGCTCTATGTCGCCGTGCTGCTGCATGATATTGCCAAGGGCCGCGAGGAAGACCATTCGGAAGCCGGTGCCGCAGTTGCACGCAAGCTCTGCCCGCGCTTCGGCCTTTCGCCGAAACAGACGGAGCTGGTGGTCTGGCTGATCGCCGAACACCTGACCATGTCGATGGTCGCCCAGACGCGCGACTTGACCGACCGCAAGACCATTATCGATTTCGCCGACCGGGTGCAGTCGCTCGACCGGCTGAAGATGCTGCTGATCCTGACCGTCTGCGACATCCGCGCCGTCGGTCCTGGCGTCTGGAACGGCTGGAAGGGCCAGCTGCTGCGCACGCTCTATTATGAAACCGAGCTGCTGCTGTCAGGCGGGTTCTCCGAAGTCTCGCGCAAGGAACGCGCCGAAGCTGCCGCCGGAGCCCTGGAACATGCACTTGCTGATTGGAGCCAGAAGGAGCGCAAGGCCTACGTCAAGCTCCACTATCAGCCCTATCTGCTGTCCGTGCCGCTGGAAGATCAAATCCGCCATACGCAGTTCATGCGTGAATCCGACAAGGCGGGCAAGGTGCTCGCCACGATGGTACGCACCGACAGCTTCCACGCCATTACCGAGATCACCGTGCTCTCGCCCGACCATCCGCGTCTTTTGACCGTGATCGCCGGCGCCTGCGCCGCGGCCGGAGCCAATATCGCCGATGCGCAGATCTTCACGACATCGGACGGCCGCGCGCTAGACACCATCCATGTCAGCCGCGAATTCCCCGATGATGCCGATGAACTGCGCCGTGCCGCCACCATCGGCAAGATGATCGAGGATGTGCTGGCCGGCCGCAAGCGGCTGCCGGAGGTCATCGCGACACGGACGAAGAACCGCCGCAAGAACAAGGCTTTCGTCATCCCGCCGTCGGTGATCATCACCAACAGCCTCTCCAACAAGTTTACGGTCATCGAGGTCGAATGCCTCGACCGCCCGGGCCTGCTGTCGGAAATCACCGCCGTTCTTTCGGATCTGTCGCTCGATATCCAGTCTGCCCGCATCACCACCTTCGGCGAGAAGGTCATCGACACCTTCTATGTCGCCGATCTCGTCGGGCAGAAGATTTCCAACGAGAACAGGCGAGCCTATATCACCGCACGCCTGAAAGCCGTCATGGCCGGTGAGGAGGATGAAATGCGCGAGCGCATGCCCTCCGGCATCATCGCGCCGGCCGCCACGCGCGGCGTCGCCGTCGAAAAGTCAGACACCGAGAAGAAAGCCGGTTCAGCCGCATGAGCCTAGTCAAGAAATTCATCACCGTCGGTGGCGCGACGCTCGGCAGCCGCATCTTCGGCTTCGCCCGCGAAACGCTGATGGCTGCCGCCCTCGGCACCGGGCCGATGGCCGACGTGTTCTACGCTGCCTTTCGTTTTCCGAACCTCTTCCGCCGCTTGTTTGCCGAAGGCGCCTTCAACGCCGCCTTCGTGCCGCTCTTTGCCAAGGAAATCGAGGCCAACGGCATCGACGGCGCCAAGCGTTTTTCTGAAGAGGTGTTCGGCGTTCTCTTCTCGGTCCTGCTGCTGATTACCATCGTCATGGAACTGGCCATGCCACTCCTGGTGCGTTGGGTCATAGCGCCAGGTTTCGCCGACGATGCCGAGAAATTCGACCTGACGGTCCGGCTGGCTGCCGTGATGTTCCCCTATCTCATGTCGATGTCGCTGACGGCGATGATGAGCGGCATGCTGAATTCGCTGCATCATTTCTTCGCCGCGGCTGTGGCTCCGATCTTCCTGAACCTGGTGATGATCAGCGCGCTGTTCTACGCGATCTATTTCGGCGCCGATCCGCTGAGCACCGCCTGGTACTTGTCCTGGTCGGTGCTGGTGGCGGGCGTGCTGCAGCTGGCGGTCGTCTATATCGGCGTGCGTCATGCCGGCATCAGTATCGGCCTGCGCTTTCCGCGCTTCACGCCCAATGTCAAGCGGCTCCTGCTTCTTGCCATCCCAGCGGCCATCACCGGCGGCGTCACTCAGATCAATCTGGTGATCGGCCAGGCGATTGCCTCGGGCAAGGAAGGCGCGATCGCCGCCCTGCAATATGCAGACCGCATCTACCAGTTGCCGCTCGGCGTCGTCGGCGTCGCCGTCGGAATCGTGCTTCTGCCGGAACTGGCCCGTTCGCTGAAGTCAGGCCATATCAAGGAAGCCGCCAATATCCAGAACCGCTCGATCGAATTCGTGCTGTTCCTGACCCTGCCGGCTGCTGTCGCCCTTTGGCTACTCTCCGACGATATCATCCGCGTGCTTTACGAGCGCGGCGCCTTTAACGCGAACAATACAACGCTGGTCGGCTCCATCCTCGCCATCTTCGGCCTGGGCTTGCCGGCTTTCGTGCTGATCAAGGCCTTGCAGCCCGGCTTTTACGCTCGCGAAGATACGAAATCGCCGATGCGCTACACGGCGGTCGCCGTCGCCGTCAATTCGGCGCTGTCCATCTTGCTCTTCCCGGTGCTGGCCGAACGCGGCATTGCGCTCGCTGAGGCGGTTGCCGGTTGGCTGAACGCTGTACAGCTCTTCGTTACACTCTATCGCCGCGGTCATCTCGCCTGGGAATGGTCGCTGGTGCGCCGCACCATCATGCTGCTCGTCTCCTCCGCCGTCATGGGTGGCGTCATCGTATATTTGTCTCATCGGTGGGAGCCGCTTCTGGGGTCCGGCTCGACGCTGCTCACCAAGACCGGTGTCCTGGGCTTGCTCATATTGATTGCGATGGCGGTGTATTTCATTGTCGCCTTCCTGATCGGCGGCGTGGATTTGGGCATGGTGCGCCGCAATTTGAAGCGCAAGCGGGGCGCGCCAGCGTCGGATGCGAAGGCGGTGAATGGGGAGTAACAAAGCGCCTTCGCCCCGCAATGCGGGGAGAAGGTGGCTTGGCGCCATCGAACAAAGTGAGATCGCGACAAGTCGGATGAGGGGCGTTCATTGAGGCTCCCGCAGAGTTAAAGTATGTAGGCATCGCCGCTTTAGCGGCTGGCCAAGATAGTCTGCCCACGCCGAACGTTTGTGCATGGCCCCTCACCCTAGCCCTCTCCCCGCAAGCGGGGCGAGGGGACGACTTTGCCAAAAGTGGAGCCCCAATGTCCCAATCCCTCTTCCTCGTCGCCCTCGTCGTCGATGACTATGATCGCGCCAAGGCCTTCTACTGCGATGCCCTCGGTTTCGATTGCTTGGCGGATGAGGTGCAGCCGGAGGGCAAGCGCTGGGTCGTCGTCAGGCCGAAAGGCACGGAGGGCGCCGCGCTATTGCTCGCTCAAGCCGCCAGCGACAGCCAGCGTGCGGCGATCGGTAACCAGACCGGCGGCCGCGTCGGCTTCTTCCTCAAGACCGATGATTTCGCCCACGATCATGCCGCGATGAAGGCAAAGGGCGTGCGCTTTCTGGAGGAGCCGCGCCATGAGGTCTATGGCACCGTGGCGGTCTTTGCCGATCCCTATGGCAACACCTGGGATCTGATCCAGCATTCTTCCTGAGACTGCCCCCATATAACCTCTTGATCCCAACCTATCCGCCGTGCATAAGCCGCTCGAAACCAAGGGTCGAGCGCCGCTCGCCCAGAGCCGGATGATTTTCGGTAGAACGACCGAAAATCATCCGGCTCCGGAATCAAAAATATGGAGCATGATGTCGTCCGAAAACCGCGTACACTTTTCGGCATCATGCTCTAGGCCCTCCACAAGCCTTTTGAGGACGACATGACCGAATTCAAGCCGCTCGTATTCTCCGGCGTTCAGCCTACCGGCAATCTCCACCTCGGCAACTATCTCGGCGCGATCCGCAAGTTCGTGGCCCTGCAGGCCAACAACGACTGCATCTATTGCGTCGTCGACATGCATGCGCTGACGGCGCAGCTCGTCCATGAGGACATGCCGAACCAGACGCGTTCGATCACTGCGGCCTTCCTTGCCGCCGGCATCGATCCGGAAAAGCATATCGTCTTCAATCAGTCGGCCGTGCCGGGACATGCCGAGCTTGCCTGGATCTTCAACTGCGTCGCCCGTATCGGCTGGATGAACCGCATGACGCAGTTCAAGGACAAGGCCGGCAAGGACCGCGAGCAGGCCTCGCTCGGTCTTTATGCCTATCCGAGCCTGATGGCCGCCGACATTCTGCTCTATCGCGCCACCCATGTTCCGGTCGGCGACGACCAGAAGCAGCATCTGGAGCTGACCCGCGACATCGCCATGAAGTTCAATCTGGACTATATGGAGCATATCCGTCGCACGGGCTACGGCATCGATATCACCGTCGGCGACGAGCCGGTGCATGCCTATTTCCCGATGGTCGAACCATTGATCGATGGCCCGGCGCCGCGCGTCATGTCGCTGCGCGACGGCACGAAGAAGATGTCGAAATCCGACGCATCGGACCTCTCGCGCATCAACCTGCTCGATGACGAGGAAAACATCTCGAAGAAGATCCGCAAGGCCAAGACCGATCCGGATGGTTTGCCGAGCGAAATCGCCGGCCTTGCCGGCCGGCCGGAAGCCGACAATCTGGTTGGCATCTATGCAGCGCTGGCCGATAAATCGAAGGCCGAGGTTCTCTCGGAATTCGGTGGCCAGCAGTTCTCCGTCTTCAAGCCGGCACTGGTCGATCTCGCCGTGCATGTGCTTTCGCCGATCACAATGGAAATGCGCCGCCTGATGGCAGATCCCGGCCATATCGATGCTATTCTGCGCGATGGCAGTGCCCGCGCCCGCGCCCGCGCCGACGTCACCATGAAGCAGGTTCGCGACATTATCGGCTTTCTCTATTGATGATGTCGTAATGGAGAGCTCCCGTTGCCAAACGGGGGCTTGCAAAACGCCGCCTTCGGGTGTCAGAGTCGCCGTATGGTTTCAAAACGTCTTTCACGGCTCGAAGGTCATCGCCGCAAGTTCATGGCGGTCATCGACGGCACGCCTGAATGCCAGCGCGCCGTCCATTATGCCGGCCGGCGCGCCAAGAATTCCAATGGCGGTCTCGTACTGCTCTATGTGATCCCCGAGGGTGACTTCCAGCAATGGCTCGGGGTCGAGGAGATCATGCGGGCGGAAGCACGCGAGGAGGCCGAGGCGGCAACCGCAAAGGCTGCGCAGACCGTGCGCGAAAACATCGGCATCGATGCTGAAATCGTCATCCGCGAGGGTGCTGCTGCCGAGCAGATCAATGCCGCGATCGAGGAGGACCGGGATATCGCGCTTCTCGTGCTTGCCGCCGGTTCGGCCAAGGAAGGTCCCGGCCCACTGGTTTCGTCGATCGCCGGTCGAGCTGCCGCTTTTCCGATCCCGGTGACAGTGCTTCCGGACACGCTGAGCAATGAGGAAATCGACGCGCTGAGTTGATCGCGTGTGCCATTTCTTGAGAAACACTCTCTTGAATAGAATGGCCAAAAGGCCTATCTTCTTTTGAAATATTCTAAAGTCGGGACCGGGTTTTCGCCCGCCGCATGGAGATCAAGATGTTCATTCAGACCGAAGCGACGCCGAACCCCGCGACCCTCAAGTTCCTGCCGGGCAAAGTGGTGATGGAAAGCGGCACGGCCGAGTTCCGCAGCGCCGAAGAAGCCGAAGCGTCGCCGCTTGCTGCCCGCCTCTTCGAGATCCCGGGCGTGATCGGCGTTTATTTCGGCTACGACTTTATTTCCGTCTCCAAGGAACAGCAGGAATGGCAGCATCTGAAGCCGGCCATTCTCGGCTCGATCATGGAGCACTTTATGTCCGGCAAGCCGGTCATGGGCACCGCATCGGTTCTCTCCGAAGTACAGGATGCCGGCGGCGAATTTTTCGACGAGGGCGATGAGTCGATCGTGCTGACCATCAAGGAGCTGCTTGAAACCCGCGTTCGTCCGGCCGTTGCCCAGGATGGTGGCGACATCACCTTCCGCGGCTTCCGCGACGGCAAGGTCTATCTCAACATGAAGGGTTCTTGCGCCGGTTGCCCGTCTTCGACGGCGACGCTGAAGCATGGCGTGCAGAACCTGCTGCGCCATTTCGTGCCGGAAGTTCAGGAAGTCGAAGCCGTTTAATATCCCAGGCTTTTCGGAAAATTTGACATGATCGTACTGGCGCTCGACACGGCAGGTGTGGATTGCGCTGCCGCTGTGTATGATAGCGGCAGTGATTCTGTGATGGGGGAGGTCACGGAAACGATCGGACGGGGGCATGCCGAGCATTTGATGCACGTTGTCGACGAGGCGCTGGCGAAAGCCGGTGTGGCGCTTTCGGCGATCGAGCGTGTCGTCGTGACCGTCGGCCCCGGTTCCTTCACCGGCATCCGCATCGGCGTCGCCGCAGCTCGCGGGTTTGCACTTTCCCTCGATGTTCCAGCGGTTGGCGTCACGACCCTCGAGGTCATGGCGGCGACTGCCAGAGCGCAGAATCCGGGCAAGTCGGTTCTGGCTGCCATCGATGCCAAGCGCGAGGAGATCTATCTCCAGGGCTTCGATGCCGATGGCAACCCGCTGGACGAGGCTCGGGCCGTGACGATCGACGAAGCGCGGGCGATTGCTGGCGCGTTCGACGGGGTTGTCACTGGAACGGCCGTCGCCCGGTTGAGCGACGCGCCGCCTGCGGAGCGGCCAGACGCATTTCCGATTGCCGTCGTCGCCCGGCTGGGCGCTGGCAAGCCTGCCGGCGAAAAGCCGAAGCCGCTTTATCTTCGCGGACCCGATGCCAGACCGCAGGCCGGATACGCAGTTGCCAGGCAATAGACATGCTCGAATCCTACCTTACCTTGAAAGCCGAATACGAAATCGTTCCGATGGAACTAAAGGATTGCGCCGAAGTGGCGCTCCTGCATGGCGAACGGTTCCCGCGGGTATGGGACGAGAGCGAATTTCAAGGCCTCCTCGGACAGGAGACTACCTTCGGCTTCGTCGCCCGTCAGACCAATGCCATCCTCAGAAAGGCGCTTCCCGGCTTCGTGCTGGCCCGGCATGTGGCGGGCGAGGGCGAAATCCTGACGATCGCCGTCAACGCCAAGCTCGGACGCTCCGGTCTCGGCTGGCGGCTGATGCAGGCAGCTTTGCGGGAAGCCCGCAATCGCGGCGGCGAAACCATGTTCCTGGAGGTCGACGGCAGCAATCAGCCGGCTCTCGGCCTCTATCGCAAGCTCGGCTTCGAGACGGTCGGTGAGCGCAAGGCCTATTATGTTGGCGACAACGGCGCGAAATCGACGGCGCTTGTCATGCGCCGCGTTCTTCGCTAGAGCATTTTGCAGCCAAGTGGCATCACCTGGCGTCGCACAAATGCGGCAAAACAAATAGTTAGAGCAGCAATTCGACGCTCTAACTGTTGCCACAGTCCAAACAGACCGAAGACAGCGATTGATGGAAGACGCCGTAAAATCCCTGGAGGAGCTTTGCGCCGAGCGCGGAATGCGCATGACGGAGCAGCGCCGGGTCATTGCGCGCATCATCGAGAGCTCCGGCGATCACCCCGATGTCGAGGAGCTCTATCGCCGCTCGGTCGAGGTGGATGCCAAGATCTCGATTTCCACGGTCTATCGCACGGTAAAGCTTTTCGAGGATGCCGGCCTTCTTGCCCGCCACGATTTTCGCGACGGCCGCTCCCGCTACGAAACCGTGCCGGAAGAACATCATGATCACCTGATTGATCTGAAAAGCGGCCGGGTGATCGAATTCCATTCGCCGGAGATCGAGGCTCTGCAGGAACGCATCGCCCGCGAACATGGCTTCAAACTCGTCGACCACCGGCTGGAGCTTTACGGCATCCCGCTGAAGAAGGACGAAGGTTGACGTGAAGGCTTTCATCCAGGAGCGAGCGATTTGATGACTTGGCTGCGCATCGGCTGTGCCGCCGTGGTCATTGGCGTCGTCAGCGCCGTGATGCTGCCGTTGCAGATCCTCTGTTTGCGTTTCGACTGGAAGCTCCGGCGCTATCTGCCGCGCTACTGGCATCGCGTCGTCTGCTATTGGCTTGGCGTGCGCATCCACGTGGTCGGCAAGATGGAGACGAGCCGGCCTCTCATGCTGGCGTCCAACCACTCATCCTGGCTCGATATTCTCGTGTTGTCGGCGGTGGCCGACGTCTCCTTCATCGCCAAGTCGGAAGTGCGGGACTGGCCGATCTTCGGGCTTTTCGCACAGTGGCAGAAGAGCGTCTTCGTCGAGCGGGAGCAAAAGCGCAAGACCGGCGAGCAGGTGAACGAGATCGCCGACCGCATGGCGGATGGCGAAATCATGGTGCTGTTTCCCGAGGGCACGACCTCTGACGGCAATCGGCTGCTCGAAGTCAAATCCTCGCTGTTCGGTGCTGCCGCCGCCGCCTTGCCGAAGGCGCCGGATGCCGTCGTGCATGTTCAGCCGGTCGCGGTCGCCTATACCCGCGTCCATGGAACACCGATGGGTCGCTATTATCGCCCGCTGACGGCATGGCCTGGAGATATTGAGCTTGTGCCGCACCTGAAGGGCATCATCCAGTGCGGTGCCATCGATGTCGACGTCTGTTTCGGCGAGGCGGTGGATTATCGCGCCGGCACCAATCGCAAGGAAGTCAGCGCCACTATCGCCAGGCGCATCCGCAATATGCTTGCCAGCCGCCTGCTCGGGCGCGAGATCGCCTGATTTCCGGGTGATTCCAACTTTTTCATTTTCTCCGAAAGCAAAAGCCACTACATAGCGGCCCATGACCAAGGATAGCCTGACCCTCGACGCCCCGGCGACCGACGCTTTGCAGCTCGGTTCCCGCGACGGCTCCAACAGCCGCAAGGTCTTCATCAAGACCTACGGCTGCCAGATGAACGTCTATGATTCCATGCGGATGAGCGATGCGCTCTCCCGCGACGGCTACGAGCCGACCGAGGACATGGAAGAGGCCGATCTCGTCCTTTTGAACACCTGTCATATCCGCGAGAAAGCGGCCGAAAAGGTCTATTCCGCGCTTGGTCGTCTGCGCGAGATGAAGAAGCGCAAGGCCGCCGACGGCCGCGAAATGATGATCGGCGTTACCGGCTGCGTCGCCCAGGCCGAAGGCGAGGAAATCCTGCGCCGTGCGCCCGCCGTCGATGTCGTCATCGGCCCGCAGACCTACCATCGCCTGCCGGAAGCGCTTCGCCGCGCCAAGGAAGGCCAGCGCGTCGTCGACACGGAATATGCGATCGAGGACAAGTTCGAGCATCTGCCGATCGCAGAGAAGACGAAGATCCGCGCCCGCGGCGTCACCGCCTTTTTGACGGTGCAGGAAGGCTGCGACAAGTTCTGCACCTTCTGCGTCGTGCCCTATACCCGTGGTTCCGAAGTCTCCCGTCCGGTCTCCCAGATCGTCGAAGAGGCCGAAAAACTTGTGGATGGCGGCGTGCGCGAAATCACGCTGCTCGGCCAGAACGTCAATGCCTGGCATGGCGCCGGCCCGAAGGGCGAAGCCTGGAGCCTTGGCGATCTCCTCTATCGTCTGGCGGAAATCCCTGGTCTCGCGCGCCTGCGCTACACGACCAGCCACCCGCGCGATATGGACGACCGCCTGATCGGCGCGCATCGCGACCTGCGGACGCTGATGCCCTATCTGCATCTTCCGGTTCAGGCCGGCTCGGATCGCATCCTGAAGGCAATGAACCGACGGCATACGGCGGCGGAATACCTCACTCTCATCGAGAGAATCCGTGCGGCGCGCCCGGATATTGCCCTTTCGGGTGACTTCATCGTCGGCTTCCCGGGGGAGACAGACCAGGATTTTGAGGATACACTCAGACTGATTGAGGAGGTGAATTATGCACAGGCCTTCTCATTCAAATATTCCACACGGCCAGGTACGCCTGGCGCGGAGTTGAAGGATCAGGTGCCCGAAGAGGTCAAGACCGAACGGCTGGAGCGTTTGCAGGCATTGTTGCTGAAGCAGCAGCATGCGTTTGCGGAGGCCTGCGTGGGCAAAACAGTGGATATCCTTCTGGAAAAGCCGGGCCGGATGCCGGGCCAGTTGATTGGACGCTCCCCTTGGCTGCAGTCTGTGAATGTTGATGCAAAAGCATCGCAAATCGGTGACATTATTAATGTACGAATCACCGGAACCAGCACCAACAGCCTTTTCGCTGAATTGCTCTAGATTCCGGACGGACCAAAGGAGCCGCACCGCTTGAACGGACAGGAATTGGTTTCTTCTTCATCGCGCCAGCCCCGCACCGCGAGCGACGCCAATCACTTCACCCTGACGTTCGAGAACAATCGGTTCGCCAGTGAGCTTTTCGGGCAGTTCGACCAGAATTTGAAGCTGCTTGAGGAGCGCCTCGGTATCGACGCCCGCGCTCGCGGCAACTCCGTCGTCATCACAGGCGATGTGCTGGCCACCAATCAGGCGCGCCGCACGCTCGATTACCTCTATGATAAGCTGCAAAAAGGCGGCAATGTGGAACCTTCCGACGTGGAAGGGGCAATCCGCATGGCGGTTGCCGCCGACGACCAATTGACGCTGCCGACCATGGAGAGAAAAGCCAAGTTGACGATGGCGCAGATTTCGACGCGCAAGAAGACGATCATTGCGCGGACGCCGACTCAGGATGCCTATATGCGGGCACTGGAGCGCTCCGAGCTCGTCCTCGGCGTCGGCCCGGCCGGTACGGGCAAAACCTATCTCGCCGTCGCCCACGCCGCCCAGCTCCTGGAGCGCGGTGCGGTGGAGAAGATCATCCTGTCGCGCCCGGCCGTCGAAGCCGGCGAGCGTCTGGGCTTCCTGCCCGGCGACATGAAGGAAAAGGTCGATCCCTATCTGCGCCCGCTCTATGACGCGCTTTACGACATGATGCCCGGGGACAAGGTCGAACGTGCCATCACGGCAGGCGTCATCGAGATCGCGCCGCTTGCCTTCATGCGCGGCCGCACGCTTGCCAATGCCGCCGTCATCCTCGATGAGGCACAGAATACGACATCCATGCAGATGAAGATGTTCCTGACGCGTCTCGGCGAAAACTCGCGGATGATCGTGACGGGCGACCCAAGCCAGATCGACTTGCCGCGCGGCGTTAAGTCTGGCCTGGTGGAGGCGCTCGAGCTGCTGAACGGCGTCGAGGGCATCACCATCGTCCGCTTCAAGGATACGGACGTTGTCCGTCATCCGCTGGTGGCGCGCATCGTCCGGGCCTACGATTCCACCTATGCCGCAAAGGCAGAGGAAAGCGATCCGCAGATCTGATCTGCGGCACGAAAGCTCATGGCCGAACTCGATATACAGATCAGTGTGGAGGAGGGCGATTGGCCCTCCGAAGAGGTATTGCAGTCGCTTGCCGAGCGCGTGCTAGGCGAAGCTGCGAATTATCTCAAGAAATACGAGAAGCAGCCGTTTCCAAAAATGGCGCCCGAATTGTCGCTGGTCTTTACCGATGACGCTTCGATCCGCGAGATCAATGCGGAATGGCGGTCACAGGACAAGGCGACGAATGTACTTTCTTTTCCGGCTTTCCCGCTTGAACCCGGCGGCAAGCCCGGCCCGATGCTGGGCGATATCATCATCGCCAGGGAGACGGTGGAGCGTGAGGCGGTCGATCTCGAAAAGAGTTTTGACGACCATCTGACGCATTTGATGGTGCATGGTTTCTTGCATCTCTTCGGCTACGACCATATGAATAATAGCGAAGCCGAAAGAATGGAGGGGCTGGAGACTCGCATTTTGGCTAGTCTTGGCCTATCTGATCCCTATGCGGGACAAGACCCCATTTGATTTGAACCCTGTCTGACCAGGAACAATGAGCGACTTTACGACAAGATCGGCCCCCGAGGCCAAAGACGGAGCCGAAGCAGCCTCCTCCGACGAGGTAGGCAGTAGTAGCAACGGCAAGCGATCCCACTCTTCATTCTGGGCACGTGCTGCGCGCATTCTGCGCCCGGCACAGGATTCCGCTCGGTTGCGCGAGGATCTGGCCGATGCGTTGATGACCAACGCGGCCGGTGACGATGCCTTCTCCGCGGATGAGCGGGCGATGCTCCACAATATCCTGCGCTTCCGCGAGGTGCGCGTCGAGGATGTCATGGTACCACGCGCCGACATCGAGGCCGTGGATCAGAACATCACCATCGGCGAGCTGATGATCCTCTTCGAGGAAAGCGGCCGTTCGCGTATGCCCGTCTATGCCGACACGCTGGATGATCCGCGCGGCATGGTGCATATCCGCGACCTTCTGTCCTATGTCGCTAAGCAGGCCCGCAACAAGCGCCGTAACGGCAGTGCGAAGACGGCTGCGGCACCAGCCACGCCCGCAACCGAAAAGCCCGCACGCTCGGCCAAGCCGAATTTCGACCTTTCGCGGGTCGATCTGCAGAAGACGCTGGCGGAAGCCGGCATCATCCGCAAGATCCTGTTCGTACCGCCTTCGATGCTTGCCTCCGATCTCCTGCGACGCATGCAGGTCAACCGCACGCAGATGGCGCTTGTGATCGACGAATATGGTGGCACGGATGGCCTGGCCTCGCACGAGGACATCGTGGAAATGGTCGTGGGCGACATCGACGACGAGCATGATGATGAAGAAGTCATGTTCAAGCGCGTCTCGGAGGACGTCTTCGTTGCTGACGCTCGTGTCGAGTTGGAGGAGATCGCAGCTGCGATCGGTCCGGATTTCGATATCGCTGAGCAGGTGGACGAGGTGGATACGCTCGGCGGCCTGATCTTCTCTGCCCTCGGCCGCATTCCGGTGCGTGGCGAGGTGGTGCAGGCGCTTCCAGGCTTCGAATTCCACATTCTCGATGCCGATCCGCGCCGCATCAAGCGGGTGCGCATCACGCGTAAGCGCCATGCCGCTCGCCGTCGCCCGACCGTCAAGCTGGAAGGCGAGGCGGGTGCGTCGGATCGCGATTTGCCGGCACCGGAAACGATCGCCGAGGAAACGCCGGCCGAGCGTAACGCCGCCAGCCAATAAATGGCGCGGGAGCGGGACAAATCGCTGCATTTTTGAAAGACTGCGCCCAATTGATTCGCGATTGGACGGAGCTGACGCATGGAATGGCTTTCGGGCAGGGTGATCCTCGTCTGGGGTTTCAAACGTGCGTTGCTTACCATTTTAGCCGGCGCCATCGGCGTGCTGGCGCTGCCGCCCTTCGGTTTCTTCGCGGCAATGTTCGTCTCGTTCACGCTGCTCGTCTGGCTGCTGGATGGCGTTGCTGCCGGCCCGGATAGCGGTCTGCTCGGGCGCCTCTGGCCCGCCTTCTTCACGGGCTGGCTGTTCGGCTTCGGCTATTTTGTCGCCGGCCTCTGGTGGCTTGGCCATGCGCTGCTGATCGATGCCGATGAGTTCGCCTGGGCGCTGCCGCTGGCAATCCTTGGCCTGCCGGCCTTTCTGGCCGTTTTCTACGGCGTCGCGACGGTGCTTGCACGGATTCTCTGGTCCGACGGCATGGGGCGTATCGCAGCACTTGCCTTCAGTTTCGGTATCCTGGAATGGCTGCGCAGCTTTCTTTTCACCGGCTTTCCCTGGAATGCCATCGGCTATGGCGCCATGCCCATTCCGCTGATGATGCAGTCGGCGCATGTCGTCGGCGTGCTCGGGGTGACCGTGCTTGCCGTCTTCGTTTTTGCGACACCTGCGCTGCTCGGCACGCGCCAGGGACGGGTGCCGGGGATAGGCCTTGCTGTCCTCATCGCTGCCGCTCATTTCGGTTATGGCTATTACGCACAGGGCCAGCCGGAAGCGCCGTTGGCCGATGCCAAGACGGCACCTGTGGTACGTATCGTTCAGCCGTCTATCGACCAGGAAACCAAGATGGATACCGCCGCCGACCGCGCCGCCATCTTCGACAAGCATTTGGCGCTCTCGGTCCAGCCGCCTGCCAATGGCGGCAAGCGGCCCGACATCATCGTCTGGCCGGAAACGGCCGTGCCCTTCATCCTCACCGATAATCGCGATGCGCTCGCCCGTATTGCCGATCAGCTCGAAGACGATCAGATCCTGATCACCGGGGCTGTCCGTGTCGAAGACATGGGTCCGGGCGTCGAGCCGCGCTACTACAATTCGATCTATGTCATCGACGGCCGCGGGCAGATCATCGGTGCGTCCGACAAGACCCATCTCGTCCCCTTCGGCGAATATGTGCCCTTCGAGCATATTCTGAGCTATCTCGGTATCGAGAATGTCGTGGAACTGCCGGGCGGGTTCTCCGCGGCGACCAAGCGGCAATTGCTGACCATGCCAGACGGCATCAAATTCTATCCGCTGATCTGCTACGAGATCATCTTCCCGAATGAGATGACGTCGGAGATCCGGCAGGCCGATGCCATCCTCAACGTCACGAACGACGGCTGGTTCGGCGATACGCCTGGCCCATACCAGCATTTCCAGCAGGCAAGGGTTAGGGCGGTGGAGCAGGGACTGCCGTTGATTCGAAGCGCCAATACCGGCATTTCAGCATTTGTTGATGCACACGGACGGGTGCTTTCCGGTATCGATTATAATCAGCAAGGCTTTATAGATACCACTTTAGGTGGCGCAACCGTATCGCGCATCGACGATAAAGCCAGAAAAACATACTTTTGGTTGATCATCGGAGCAGTCGGCATGATTGCCGCCATTTCGCGCATGGGTTTTATTTTCAGGGTGAATTGACCAAAAAACCCTAAAATTGCATAGTGCTAGATGTCCGCCTTTCGAACGTAGACTGGAGGCCTTGGGGGCGTCGGCTGCAACGTGGCGTTATAGGGGTGGTGAAGGGTACCGGGTGGCAGGTCCTGAATTCAACCTATGTTAGGGTAAAATGATGATTGAGAATAAAAAGAAGCCGAACCCCATCGACATTCATGTCGGTAGCCGCATACGCCTCCGCCGCACGATGCTTGGCATGAGCCAGGAGAAGCTCGGCGAAAGCCTCGGAATCACGTTTCAGCAAATCCAGAAATACGAAAAAGGCACCAACCGCGTTGGCGCCAGCCGCCTCCAGAATATCTCCAGCATCCTCAATGTCCCGGTTTCCTTCTTTTTCGAGGATGCACCGGGCGAACACGCGGCCGGCGCGGGCGGCATGGCCGAGGCATCCAGCTCCAACTACGTCGTCGACTTTCTGTCGTCTTCCGAAGGATTGCAGCTCAACCGCGCTTTCGTGAAAATTTCCGATGGCAAAGTCCGACGCAAAGTTGTCGAGCTGGTCAAGGCGCTCGCGGCCGAGGCGGATGCCGAGTAACCCTTCGAAGCGGGGTTAAACCGAGAAAGTCGAGAGGCGGTCATTTTGGCCGCCTTTTCGCTATTTGCGGCAAAATTTTATCACTTGGGCGGGGATATAAAGATATATTTATGTCCTTGTGCGGCTTGTTTTTCGAGGCGGAGGCGAATATCAAAAGCAGAGATTTGTTCTTTGAGGGGAATCCCGCATGCGCGCGAATTATCTGTTTACGAGTGAGTCTGTTGCCGAAGGTCACCCGGATAAAGTTTGTGACCGCATTTCCGATGAAATTGTCGATCTGGTTTACCGCGAGGCTGCAAAGACCGGCGTAAACCCATGGACCGTGCGCATTGCATGCGAGACCCTTGCCACCACCAACCGCGTCGTCATTGCCGGTGAAGTGCGTTTGCCGCCGAGCCTGATGAAGAAGGACAAGGATGGCAACGACGTCATCAATCCTTCGAAGTTCAAGGCCGCCGCCCGCCGCGCCATCAAGGACATCGGCTACGAACAGGACGGCTTCCACTGGAAGAAGGCCCGTATCGACGTGCTCCTGCACTCGCAGTCTGCCGACATCGCCCAGGGCGTCGACAATGCCGCCGACCAGCAGGGTGACGAAGGTGCCGGCGACCAGGGCATCATGTTCGGCTATGCCTGCAAGGAAACGCCGGATCTCATGCCGGCGCCGATCTACTATTCGCACAAGATCCTGCAGCTGCTCGCTTCCGCCCGCAAGAAAGGCGACGGCGAAGTCGCCAAGCTCGGTCCGGACGCCAAGAGCCAGGTGACGGTTCGTTACGTCGACGGCAAGCCGTCCGAAGCGACCTCGATCGTGCTTTCCACCCAGCATCTCGACGAGAGCTGGGATTCGAAGAAGGTTCGTGCTGTCGTCGAGCCCTATATCGTCGAGGCGCTCGGCGACTTGAAGATCGCTTCCGATTGCAAATGGTACATCAACCCCACCGGCAAGTTCGTCATTGGCGGCCCCGACGGCGACGCCGGCCTCACCGGCCGCAAGATCATCGTCGACACTTACGGCGGCGCAGCCCCGCATGGCGGCGGTGCATTCTCCGGCAAGGACACGACCAAGGTCGACCGTTCCGCAGCCTATGCTGCCCGTTATCTGGCGAAGAACGTCGTTGCCGCCGGTCTTTCCGATCGCTGCACGATCCAGCTCTCCTACGCCATCGGCGTTGCCCAGCCGCTGTCGATCTATGTCGACCTGCACGGCACCGGCAAGGGCGTCACCGAGGACCAGGTCGAAGCGGCGATCCGCAAGAACATGGACCTCTCGCCGACCGGCATCCGCCGCCACCTCGACCTCAATAAGCCGATCTACGCCAAGACCTCGGCTTACGGTCACTTCGGCCGCAAGGCCGGCCGTGACGGCTCCTTCTCCTGGGAGCGTACGGACCTGGTGAAGGCCCTCAAGGAAGCCGTGAAGCTCCGGGAAGCCGCATGATCGATACCGAGCGCCGGTCGCGGGCGACGGAAGCATTCTTCGGCCGGCGCAAGGGTAAGGCCTTGCGCGGCCAGCAGGCTGAAAAGCTGGAAGCATTGCTGCCGCAGTTCATCATCGACCTTTCCGCCCCGGCGCCGCAGCCGCTGAACGATCTCTTCCCGGTGCCGACCGAGCGTCTGCGCCTGGAAATCGGCTTTGGCGGTGGGGAGCATCTGATCCACCGGGCGCTGGAGCAGCCGAAGACCGGCTTCATCGGTGTCGAGCCCTTTGTCAATTCGATGCAGAAGCTGCTCGCCAGCGTCGACGACGCTGGCGCCCATAATATCCGCGTCTACAATGATGATGCGACGCAGGTGCTGGATTGGCTGCCGGATGCCTGTCTGGATCAGATCGACCTGCTCTATCCCGATCCGTGGCCGAAGAAGAAGCATTGGAAGCGCCGCTTCGTTTCGCAGGTGAACCTAGACCGCTTTCATCGCGTCCTGAAGCCCGGTGCGCTCTTCTGCTTCGCCTCCGACATCGATACCTACGTCAATTGGACGCTGCAGCACTGCCAGGCGCATGGCGGCTTCGAGTGGACTGCGCAGAATGCCGCCGACTGGCTGACGCCCTATGAGGGCTGGCCGAGCACGCGCTACGAGGCCAAGGCCAGGCGCGAAGGGCGCTCGTCGGCCTATCTGACCTTCAAGAAGGTCTGATCGCTCCGGTTACGGACGAGAATTTCAGATTGAGATATTCGCATTATCCTGTCTGACGACCGCCACTTTGGGCGGTCTGGATCATGCGCGTGCGTCGCCAGGTGGGCCGGTTCGATGCGGTCCTTGCGGACGGTGACTTTCACCGTCGGACGACGCTCCTGGTCAGTGCAGGCTGACCGTCTTCAATTCGTCTTCGGCAGCACGATAGAAGGTGCTGGAGCGATTGTCCGTCAAGAGGATCGGGGTGCCGTCGGCGCCGAAAAGCGCCCACAGATCGACATCCGGATCGATATCGGGCGCTTCCGGGAAGCAGCGGGATACTTCGGACCAATCCATTTTTCTGATGTAGGCGACCTCACCGGTGCCGATATTGGCAAGTTCGGATGGGGTCAGGCGGGCGGTGGCTTCTTTCAACAACATGCTCGTACCTCCAGTATGAGGGACCAACGGCTCCAGAGCATGATGACCAAAAGTGTGAGCGGCTTTCGGGTGACGTCGTGCTCTAGTTCTTTGATTCTAGAGCCGATTCGGATTTCAGGTCGAATCGGCCCGAAATCATCCGGCTCTAGGCCGTTGTTCTACTGTGAGACCGAAATGTTAATTTTCTTTACCATGCGGTCGGGTTCCGGCCGAATGAGATCGACGGAGAGCAACCCGTTCTTCAGCGTGGCGCCGAGCACCTGCATGCCATCGGCAAGCACGAAAACACGCTGGAACTGCCGGGCGGCGATCCCCCGGTAGAGATAGTCACGCTCGCCCTGTTCCATCTGGCGGCCGCGGATCAGCAGCTGGTTTTCTTCCGTCGTGACATCAAGTTCGTCTTCGGAAAAGCCGGCGACCGCCAGCGTGATGCGCAGACGTTCCGGCTCGCCCGACAGGCGGTCCGCACGCATCCGTTCGATATTGTAGGGAGGGTAGCCGTCGCTGACTTTGGAAATTCGCTCAAGCGTCTTTTCCATAGTGTCAAAGCCCAGAAGCAGTGGGCTGGCAAAGGGAGTCGTCCGGCTCATCGTCTCAAAGTCCTTGGGTGTCAAGCGACCGTTCCGGACCTGATCTTCAGCACCCGGTTGTCCCTAATATGGGAGTACGCGCCTGCGAGTGCAAGCCATGAGGTCTTCGCATTTGCGAGATCGAAATCCATCGTGAAAAATGGTTTTGTGGCATGGCGAGCGAGCGCTTGACAAAGCCGGACCGGACCCGCGACAAAGCCTGTCGATCTGCACCGGAGGAAAGTTGAAGACATGACCGAACCTAGAAAAATCATCATCGATACCGACCCCGGCCAGGATGACGCCGCGGCGATCTTTCTCGCCTTCGGCAGCCGCGAGGAGATCGAGGTGCTCGGCGTCACGACCGTCGCTGGCAACGTGCCGCTGCGGTTGACGAGCCGCAATGCCCGCATCGTCTGCGAGCTCTGCAATCGGCGCGACGTCAAGGTGTTTGCCGGCGCTGATGCGCCGCTCAAGCGCAAGCTGGTCACCGCCGAACATGTACACGGCAAGACCGGCCTCGATGGCCCGGAACTCTCCGAGCCGACGATGGAACTGCAGCCCGGCCACGCCGTCGATTTCATCATCGATACGTTGCGCAAGGAACCGGAAGGCGCCGTGACCCTCTGCACGCTCGGCCCACTGACCAATATCGCAATGGCTTTTCAGAAGGCACCCGACATCGTCGGCCGCGTGCGCGAGCTCGTGATGATGGGCGGCGGCTTCTTCGAGGGCGGCAACATCACTCCGGCCGCCGAGTTCAACATCTATGTCGATCCGGAAGCGGCAGACGTGGTGTTCCGTTCCGGCGTTCCCATCGTCATGATGCCGCTCGACGTCACGCATAAGCTGCTGACGCGAAAGGATCGCGTCGAGCGCATCGCCGCCGTCGGCACGCCGCCGGCCAAGGCCATGGTCGAAATGCTGCAGTTCTTCGAGCGTTTCGATATTGAGAAATACGGTTCGGATGGCGGTCCGCTCCATGACCCGACCGTCATCGCCTACCTTCTGAAGCCCGAGCTCTTCAAGGGCCGCGAATGCAATGTCGAGATCGAAGTGACGTCGGAACTGACCGTCGGCATGACCGTCGTCGACTGGTGGCACGTCACCGATCGTAAGCGCAACGCCAAGGTCATGCGCGACGTCGATGCCGATGGCTTCTTCGCGCTGCTGACGGAACGGTTCGCCCGCATCTGATCAGATCCATGCAAAAGGCCGCCGGATCGCTACGGCGGCCTTTTGTACCTTTTTACCTATCCAGGCTCGGCTCAGAACTCTTCCCAGTCGTCCCGGGCGAGTGCGTTGGCGCCCTGCGTCTGTGGAATTGCCTTGCGTGCCGGTGATGCAGCGGTAGGAGCTGCCCGCCGCGGCGCTGCCGGAGCCCGCATCTGCTGGGCGGTCGCCCGCAATGCGCTGGCATTGTCCGAAACGGCGCGGGCAGTGCGGAAGCGCGCAACGAGAGCCCTGAGCGACTGGGCTTCCTCGGCGAGCGCGACGCTCGAGGCTGTGGTTTCCTCGACCATCGCGGCATTCTGCTGGGTTACCTGATCCATCTGGTTCATGGCCGAGTTGATTTCCTTGAGGCCGATAGCTTGCTCGCTTGCGGAAGCGGAGATCTGGCGAATCAAGCCGTTGATCTCCATGACCTGCTGGGCGATCTTGTGCAGGGCATCACCCGTGCGGCCGACCAGATCGACGCCTTCCTTGACCTGTCCGGCCGAAGCGTTGATCAGGGTCTTGATCTCCTTGGCGGCATTGGCCGAGCGCTGGGCCAGCTCGCGCACTTCCTGCGCGACAACGGCAAAGCCCTTGCCGGCTTCGCCTGCGCGGGCTGCTTCGACACCGGCGTTCAGCGCGAGGAGGTTGGTCTGGAACGCGATTTCGTCGATGACGCCGATGATGCGCGACACCTCCTGCGACGATTGCTCGATGCCGTGCATGGAGGAAATGGCCTTCTGCACGATTTCGCCGGAATGCTCTGCATCCTCTGATGCGGCATTGACGCTGGTTGCCGCCGTACGAGCGTTTTCAGCGCTGGAATTGACCTGCGCGGTCAGCTCGTTGAGGGCCGCCGCAGTCTCTTCAAGGCTCGCCGCCTGCTGTTCGGTGCGGCGGGCGAGGTCCGAGGCGCTGTTGCTGATTTCGCCGGTGCCGCTGCCGATATTGCCGACGCTGACATTGACGGTATGAACCGTCTCCTCGAGGCTCGCCAGCGCGGCATTGAAGTCCTGCTTGAGCTGGGCATATTCGCCGGGGAAGTCGTCGGTGATCCGCTGAGTGAGATTGCCCTTGGAGAGCTCAGCGAGGCTATGGCCGAGAATGCTGACGATATGGCGCTGCAGGGTAACGCTCTCGTTGCGTTCGCTCTCCGAGCGGCGGCGTTCGCCCTCGGCAGCCAGACGCTGATCGTTCGCTTCACCTTCCAGGCGCTTGGTGTCGGCTAGCGCAAAGCGGAACCCTTCCAGTGCCTTGGCGACTGACCCCACTTCGTCCGCACGAGC
This sequence comes from Martinezella sp. CNPSo 3732, assembly GCF_057784515.1. NCBI lineage: Bacteria > Pseudomonadati > Pseudomonadota > Alphaproteobacteria > Hyphomicrobiales > Rhizobiaceae > Martinezella > Martinezella sp. CNPSo 3732. Next base: position 12,016 of record NZ_JBXSOO010000013.1, on the reverse strand, counting down.
CTGACCGGCGACCGGCTCGGCATAATTGCCGGCGCTGAGGCGATTGACGCTGGCGACGAGGCCGGCAAGCGGCGTCTGCACGAAACTGCGCACAGCGGCGTAAAGAGCGAGCATCACGGCAGCAAGCACCAGGATGCCAGCGACGATCATCATGTAGGTCTGATCGCGTACGGGTGCTGCGATTGCGCTGTGCGGTACGTCGATGAGAACGACCCAGGTGGCATTGAGACCCGGAACGGCGAAAGGATAGACGACGCGGTCGAATTCTTCGCTGCCTGCATCGGAAAGATTCTTGAGGATGCTTGCGGAAGAGGAGGTCAACGCTGCCTTGATGACGTCAGCGCCGGAACCATTATAGTCCTTCATCAGCAGGTCGGCGCTCGGTGCAACCAGCCATTTGTTGTCCTGGGAAACCAGCAGCACGCGGCCGGTGCCGAAAGGCTGCATCTTCTGCAGCTTCGTCGAAAGCGAATTGAGGGAGATATCGACGCCTGCAACGCCGATCAGCTTTCCGCCCGACATGACCGGATAAGCAATCGAGCTCATGGTCGTCGGAACATCGGTGCCCTGCGCGAGGTAGGGTGGCGTGATCGCGCCTTTGCCGCTGTCGGCAGCAAGCTTCCACCATGCGGCGCTGTAATCATTGTCGAAGGTCGAGAACTGGATGCCGCCATCCTTGGTCTTCGACCAATAGGGCGTGAAGGCGCCCTTGTCGTTCACGGCCTGATCCTTGTTGTTGGCAAGCTCCGTCGTCTTGCCATCCAGCGCGCCGAGCTGCTCACAGAACCAGCTGCCGAAAGCAAAGGCATTCTGCTCGACATTCGCCTTGAGGATATTGACCATGCCCTTGCGGTCGAAGGTATGGCCCTCGTGGCCGCGGCCGATGATGGCGGCCATGGAGCGGGCGGCACTCGCCATTTCGCCGACATTGGCGGCGATCTCGTTGGAAATGGATTTGGCCTCGGTATTCGCCTGATCCATCGTCAGCGTCTCGACGCGATCGCGAGTCTGGGAAATCAGCAGAAAATTGGAAACCAGCAGAACGAGTGCGATCGCCAGCCCGGTGACCAAGATGAGCTTGGCCGCAAGCGACTTCATGCGAAAGATGAACATCATTTCCTCGAAAAAGCGATGCGTCGGATACACATTATCCGAATGCAAGGTCGGCGCAGGATGGCCCTGTCATGGAGCCGCCGTTAAGATTCCTGCCGCGGCTCAAAGGCTATGCGCGCCAGGCCAGAGGAGAATGATATGGAAGCGCAAAAATTTAATTAATTGCGCTTCGCAAGGGTTGTGAAATTTAACCCTAAAGCTTTTCGGCGACTTCGCTGGCAACCGGGATGGACGGCTGCGCGCCCGGCTTCAGGCAAGCCAGCGAACCGGCGACGGCGGCGCGGCGCAGGCTGGCATGGAAATCCAGACCCTGATCGAGGCTCGCGGCAAAATAGCCGCAGAAGGTATCGCCGGCGCCGACGGTATCCACCGGCTCGATGACGAGGCCCTTGGCGCGCGCGAGCTCGCCGTCGCGAATGGCGATTACGCCGTCGCCGCCAAGCGTGACGATCAGCGTCTGGCCGGTTTCACCATGCAGGCGGACGAGGGCAGCCTCACGCTCGGATGCCGACATGTTGTCCTGGCCAGCGAGCCTCTCGAATTCCGTCTCGTTGGCGATGACGATATCGGCAAGCCGGCCGAGGCGGGCAGCCTCAGGGATCAGAGGGGCCAGATTGAGCACGGTGCGCACGCCCTTTGCTTTCGCCGTATTCAGCGCCATCTCGACGGCGGCAACCGGAATTTCGAGCTGAAGCATCAGCGTATCGCCGGCGTTCAGAGCGGCGACGGCGGCGGCAACGTGTTCGGCCGCATTGGTGCCATTGGCGCCCGGAACGACAGCGATCATATTCTCGCCGTCACCGCCCACCAGGATGAGAGCAGTACCGGTCGGTTCTGACACGCGCCGGACGGTAGAAAGATCGGTCCCTGCCGCATCGAGCAAGGCAAGTGCGGGTTCTGCGAAGGCGTCATCGCCGACCGCCCCGCTGAGGCGCACCGTCGCACCGGCGCGGCGTGCGGCGAGCGCCTGATTGGCGCCCTTGCCTCCGGCCGCGGTGGAAAAGCCGTTACCGGCGACAGTTTCGCCCGGCTTCGGCAAACGATCCGTGGTGGCGATGAGGTCCATGTTGATGGAGCCGAAAATAGTGATCATGCGGTGTCCTGCCCTGGGTGTTGATCTCGCATGATCCTGCCCGAAGGCGCCTTATGTCTTTGTGGATCATGCATCGATTGGGGGCGACACTGCCGAAGCGATCAGTCTTCGTCAACTACCCTGAGCTTGAGTTGGCTCGTGCGGTTGTCGACAGGCTTGGGCCGCTCTTCCGGCCGCGCCTTGGCAGGCTCTTTCGCCGCCTCGAATTCCAGCGCCTCTATCCGCTCGCCGCGCCGCGCCAGCTTGTCGGCCGAGGTGACGATCATGTCGACATCCTTCTGCGCCATCGCGAAATGGCCCTGCAGCTTGCGCACGCGTTCATCGAGGCGCGAGAGGTCGTCCATCAGATGAGCCACTTCGCTTTGGATGACATGGGCCTGCTCGCGCATGCGTTGGTCCTTCAGCACAGCCTGGATGACTTGGATCGACAGCATCAGCAGCGAGGGTGAGACGATGACGATGCGCGCGCGCTGGGCCTTCTGTACGATCGCCTCGAAATTCTCGTGGATCTCCGCGAAGATCGACTCGGACGGCACGAAGAGAAAGGCCGTATCCTGTGTCTCGCCGGGGATCAAATATTTTTCCGAGATATCGCGGATATGCAGTTCCAGATCCCTCCGGAACTGCTGCGCGGCGATCTTGCCATGGTCGGGGTTGCCGGCGCTGCGAATGGCGTTCCAAGCCTCCAGCGGAAATTTCGCGTCGATCACAAGCGGTGGCGAACCGTTCGGCATGCGAACGGTACAGTCAGGCCGGGAGCCGTTCGATAGCGTCGTCTGGAACGCATAGGCGCCCATCGGCAGTCCATCGGCAATGATGGTTTCCATGCGCGCTTGGCCGAAAGCGCCGCGTGTCTGCTTGTTGGAGAGAATGGCCTGCAGGCCGACCACATCCTTCGCCAACGTCTGGATATTGGTCTGCGCGGCATCGATGACGGCAAGCCTTTCCTGCAGGCGACGCAGGTTTTCATGGGTCGAGCGCGTCTGCTCGCCGATCGTCGCCGTCACCCGCTGTGACATGCCGTCCAGGCGCTGGCCGATGGCCTGATTGAGCTCGGCCTGTCTGGAGCCGAACACTTCGGCGATGGTGGCAAGCCGCCCCTGCATCTCTGCCTGCGACCGCAGCAGCGCCGCCATCGTATGCTCGGCATCAAGCTCATCGTCCTCCGCCTGTGCCTTGCTGCGGACGAAAAGGACGATCACTGCGATCGCAAGTAGGATAACGAGGCCGGTCAGAACCTGGACCGTGGAAATGGCTTGACCGAAGATGATGAAAGACATGAAACCTGGCGCGCTGATGAAGTTCTTCACGCAAGCATAGCAAAATTGTTGTGAATATCCAGATCAAACCGTGAACAAAATTTCGAGACCAGCCGCTGCCATTCGGATTGCTGCCGTTGAAAAAACACCGCCTCACCGCCATCTTGGCGATTCCATCGCACAACAAGATGCGTTATGGGAAACGTCATGACGATCAAGCCACTCATCATTTTGCCCGACCCGCTGCTTCGCCAGGCTTCCAAGCCCATCGAGCAGATCGATACCGAAATTCAGCGCCTCGCCGACGACATGCTGGAAACCATGTATGACGCGCCGGGCATCGGCCTTGCGGCGATCCAGATCGGCGTTCCCCGCCGCATGCTGGTCATCGACGTTGCGCGCGAAGGCGAAGAGAAGAAGCCGCTGGTGTTCATCAATCCGGAGATCGTCGCGTCTTCGGATGAACGCTCGGTCTATGAGGAAGGCTGCCTTTCCATTCCGGATTACTACGCCGAGGTGGAGCGCCCCGCACGCGTCACCGTCAAGCATCTAGACCGCGACGGCAAGGAACAACTCACCGAGGCCGACGGTCTGCTTGCGACCTGCGTACAGCACGAGATCGACCACCTGAACGGCGTGCTCTTCATCGACTATATCTCGCGCCTGAAGCGGGAGATGGTGATCAAGAAGTTTACGAAGGCCGCCAAATCGAAGGCTCTCTGATCCCAGACATTGAAAGATCGAGCTGAAACGCCTATGATATCATTGATATCAAATGGAGGCGCGAATGAGTGATCTGTTGCTGCGCGGCATCGACGACAGCTTGAAGGAGCAGTTGCAGGCAAATGCCAGCAGGCATGGCCGCAGCCTCTCGGATGAGGCGATCGAACTGCTGCGTCAATCGCTTGGACGCCAGCAAGGTGGGAGCAACTCGGCGGGGCAGCGATTGAGAGCAATTCTTGGCGCAGAAAAGCTCAGCGAAGAGGAAATCGAGGCAATCAATGCTTTTCGGAATGCGCCGGATCGCGATCCGCCTCATTTCGAATAGTGCTCTGGCCTGCGCATGATCGTTCTGGACACCAATGTTGTATCGGAGTTGCAAGGGCGGCTGCATAGCGAGCGCATATTGTCCTGGCTGGATAGCTTCGCCGTCGAGGCCGTTTTTCTGACCACCATCACCATCGGCGAGATTAGATTTGGACTGGAACTCCTGGCTGACGGGAAGCGCAAAGCGGCACTTGTCGCGGAGCTGGATGCGATAGAGGCAGAGTTTTCGGGCCGTGTTCTGGGATTTTCGAGCAACGCAGCCCATCAATACGGAATAATCTCCGCTCATCGCCACAAGATTGGGCGAAGGATGGAAACGAAGGACGCCATGATCGCCGCCATCTGCCTCGCGAGCGGTGCGACATTGGCGACGCGCAATACAAAAGACTTCGAGGGGCTTGATCTCAGGCTCATAAACCCGTTTGAAGGCGGCTAGCGTTTGATCCGATGGCATGCGCCGCGGCCGCTGGGTCATTCGAAATCTGATATTCTTAGCCGGATGGATCGCATGTCGCTCAACATCATCTTTATGGGAACGCCCGAATTCTCCGTGCCGACATTGCGGTCCCTGATCGATGCGGGCCACAAGATTCGTGCCGTTTACACGCAGCCGCCGCGTCCCGGCGGGCGGCGAGGGCTCGACCTGCAGAAGTCGCCGGTGCATCAGGCGGCCGAATTGCTGGGCCTGCCGGTCTTCACGCCGGTCAATTTCAAGGATCCCGACGAACGCCAGCGCTTTCGCGATCTGAACGCCGATGTCGCTGTCGTCGTCGCCTATGGCCTGCTGCTGCCGGAAGCGATCCTCACCGGGACACGTCTCGGCTGCTATAATGGTCATGCCTCCCTGTTGCCGCGCTGGCGCGGAGCTGCTCCGATCCAGCGAGCGATCATGGCCGGCGACAAAAAAACCGGCATGATGGTGATGAAGATGGACAAGGGGCTGGATACCGGGCCGATCGCTTTGACACGCGAAGTGGAGATCGGCGACGCCATGATTGCGGGTGAATTGCATGACAGGCTGATGCTGGTGGGCGCAAAGGCCATGGCCGAGGCGATGAACAAGCTGGAGCATGATGAACTACCGCTGACCGCCCAGCCGTCCGAAGGCGTCCTTTATGCCGCAAAGATCGACAAGGGTGAAACGCGCATCGACTTCGGCAGGCCTGCAGCCGATGTCCATAATCATATCCGTGGCCTGTCGCCCTTTCCCGGCGCCTGGTTTGAGGCCGAAATCGCCGGTCGGCCAGAGCGCATCAAGGTGCTCAGCTCTGAATTGGCAGAGGGCAATGGTGCGTCCGGAAAGGTCCTGACGGATGATCTCGTCATTGCCTGCGCTTCCGGCGCCGTCAGGCTGACGAAGCTGCAGAAAGCCGGCGGCAAGCCCTTGGCCGCCGCTGATTTCCTGCGCGGCACGCCGATCGCACCAGGCACCGTGCTTGCCTCGGAGCAGGCCTGATGCCGCGTTACAAAATGACCGTCGAATATGACGGCATTCCCTACGTCGGCTGGCAGCGCCAGGAAAACGGCCCCTCAGTGCAGGGCGCGATCGAAAGCGCCATCCTGTCCTTGACCGGCGAAACTGTTTCGATCCGCGGGGCGGGACGCACCGATTCCGGTGTGCATGCCATGGGTCAGGTTATGCACGCCGACCTCTCCAAGGAATGGAAGGTCTACACCCTGCGCAATGCGCTCAATGCCCATCTGAGGATGGCCGGTGACCGCATCGCCATTCTCGATATCGTCGAGGTCGACCAAAGCTTCGATGCACGCTTCTCGGCCGTCCGCCGCCACTATCTCTATCGCATCATCGCCCGCCGCGCGCCGCTTGCACTGGAAGCCGGCCGTGCATGGTGGGTGCCGAAGGATATGGATCATGAGGTCATGCATGCCGCGGCGCAGACCCTTGTGGGACGGCATGATTTCACCACCTTCCGTTCGGCGCATTGCCAGGCAAACAGCCCGGTGCGCACGCTCGACCGGCTGGATGTGACGCGCAGCGGCGAGCTGATCGAGATCCGCGCCGCCGCGCAAAGCTTCCTGCACAATCAGATCCGCTCCTTCGCCGGCACGCTGAAGCTCGCGGGCGAGGGCAAATGGACGCCTGACGATGTGCGCGCGGCGCTGGAGGCTCGGGACCGCAAGGCCTGCGGTCCTGTCGCTCCGCCGGATGGGCTCTATTTCATGCAGGTGGATTATCGTGAGGGTGCCGGTTCGGCCGGCAGCGAAGGAGAGACTATCGATGACGGTGACGATCTATCATAATCCGGCCTGCGGCACGTCGCGTAACACGCTGGCGATGATCCGGCAGTCCGGCGAAGAACCCGTCGTTATCGAATATCTGAAGACGCCGCCCAGCCGCGAACAGCTGGTGGAGCTCATTGCCGCCATGGATCTGACGACCCGCGATCTTCTCCGCCAAAAGGGAACGCCCTATGACGAGCTCGGTCTTGGCAATCCCGATCTCATCGAGGATCAGCTGCTTGAGCGGATGATCGAGTATCCGATCCTGATCAACCGTCCGATCGTAGTGACGGAGAAAGGCGTGCGTCTCTGCCGCCCGTCCGAACGCGTGCTCGATATCTTGCCGAACCCAGATATCGGCCCGTTTACCAAGGAAGATGGCGAGGTCGTCAACCGTTAGAACGCGACTGCCTCAGCCCGGCGGATAGACGCCGAGGAAGCGCTGCAGGAAGTCCGTCAGCAGCATGGTCGGAATGAGCAGCACCAGCGTCAGCGTGCCGATGAAGAGCGGATGCGTGCCGCAGATCATTCTGAGCATGCGTGCCAGCGAAAAGATGATCGCCATCATCAGCGCCAGCCACAGCAACGCCGCCAACCCGCTGGAGCCGGGAACGAAGGCGATCAAGGCGATGAGCAACGCATTCAGATAGGATGTCGGCACGCCGAGCCAGTTCACGACGACGACGATCGGCGTGAACTTGTCGCCGAAGCGAAAAATCAGCAGCAACACGCCAGCAAGCACGAGCGGGATCAGCCAGTTCGCAAATTCGACTAAGGCCAGGCGCAGAAAGAAGGCAAGACCCGCCGATGTCTCCGGCGGCATGGCGGTCAGATAGGCCTTCTGCCACCACAGCCATGAAATGCCGATCGACGGCAGGCACCAAAAAATCGCCCAGAAGGAACGCAGCATGCCGCGGTCCGAAATGTCCAGATACTGGAATCCGCGCGCATCCATCCGGATCAGCAGCCATAGGCCGGACAGGTAATACTGGACTTCCTTAAAGCTCGGCATTCTCGAACCAGCGCTGGATGAAGGTCTGGTAGATCTCGGTCAGCGTTTCGAGATCCGAGAGCGCCACGCGCTCGTCGACCATATGCATGGTCTGGCCGACAAGCCCGAATTCCACGACGGGGCAGTAGTCCTTGATGAAGCGTGCATCGGACGTGCCGCCGGTGGTCGACAGCGCCGGCCTTTGACCGGTGATGTTTTCGATGGCGGAGGACAGCGAGGCGATCAGCGCATTGTTGCGCGTCAGGAAGACCTGGCTCGGACGCTCCGACCAGACGATGTCGTATTTCGCCGGCGGCCGCCCGGGCCGCAGCGTCTGGTCGGCGGCGGCTGCATCCAGGCGTGCCAGGATTTCCGCCTTCAGCGTATCGGTGGTCCAGGTGTCGTTGAATCGGATGTTGAAGGCAGCGGTCGCCTTGGCGGGAATGACGTTGGTGGCGGTATTGCCGACGTCGATCGTGGTCACTTCGAGGTTCGACGGCTGGAAATTGTCCGTACCCGCGTCAAAGGGGGGATCGAGCAGCGCTTCCGTCAGCTTGATGATGCTGCGCACCGGGTTGTCGGCGAGATGCGGATAGGCGGCATGCCCCTGAACGCCATGGACTGTAATAGTGCCGGAAATCGAGCCGCGGCGACCGATCTTGATCATGTCGCCGAGCCGGTCGGGATTGGTCGGTTCGCCGACGAGCGACGCATCCCATGTCTCGCCGCGCTCGGCCGCCCATTGCAGCAGCTTGACCGTGCCGTTGATCGCCGGTCCCTCTTCGTCGCCGGTAATCAGGAAGGAGATCGAACCGGCCGGCTTGCCATGCTTCTCGATATGGCGCGCAACCGCTGCCACGAAGCAGGCAATGCCGCCTTTCATGTCGACGGCGCCACGGCCGAAAAGCTCGCCATCGGCGATTTCGGCGGCAAAAGGCGGATGGCTCCAGGAAGCGGCGTCGCCGACCGGCACGACATCCGTATGGCCGGCAAACATCAGATGCGGTCCGTCAGTGCCGAGCCGCGCATAGAGGTTTTCGATATCGGGCGTTCCCGGCTCGGTCGCGGTCATGCGCTCGACCTTGAAGCCAAGCGGTGCCAGCATATCGGCAAGCGCGGTCATCGCGCCGCCCTCGGCAGGCGTGACGGAAGCGCAGCGGATCAGGGTCTGCAGGTTCGTGATGGGATTCGTAACAGTCATCGGAGGCAACTTATCCGGCGGGAAATGGCAAAGCGATGGCAAAGGGTCGGTGACGACTCGAAAATCTTTGCCGCGATTCCAGCAATCGCACAGGCATGCTCACCCGGCAAGCATGAGGGAAGCGCGATGTGGCAGCCGCGCTTCCGAAATTTTGTGAGATTAGTCGCGCAGCAGCTCGTTGATGCCGGTCTTCGAGCGGGTCTTTTCGTCGACGCGCTTGACGATGACGGCGCAATAGAGGCTCGGGGCCGGCTGGCCGTTTGCCATGGTGTTGCCGCTCGGCAACGCGCCGGCGACAACGACCGAGTATGGCGGAACTTCGCCATAGGTGATCTCGCCGGTGGCGCGATCGACGATCTTGGTTGACTTGCCGATGAACACGCCCATGCCGAGCACGGACCCTTCGCGGATGATGCAGCCTTCGACGACTTCGGAACGGGCGCCGATGAAGCAATTGTCTTCGATGATCGTCGGGCCGGCCTGCATCGGCTCCAGCACGCCGCCGATGCCGACGCCGCCGGAAAGATGCACATGCTTGCCGATCTGAGCGCAGGAGCCGACCGTCGCCCAGGTGTCGACCATGGTGCCTTCGCCGACATAGGCGCCGAGATTGACGAAGGACGGCATCAGGATGGCGTTGGGGGCGATATAGGCGGAATGACGCACGACTGCGTTCGGCACGGCGCGGAAGCCGGCTTCACGGAAGCGGTTTTCTCCCCAGCCTTCGAACTTCGAGGGAACCTTGTCCCACCAGGTGGCGCCGCCGGAGCCGCCTTCGACGATCTTCATATCGTTCAGGCGGAAGGAGAGCAGGACCGCTTTCTTGAGCCACTGGTTGACGGTCCAGTTGCCGTCGGCACCACGTTCGGCTACGCGAACCTTGCCGCTGTCGAGGAGATTGAGCGCCGTTTCGACGGCATCGCGGACTTCGCCGCGCGTCGACGTGTTCACATTGTCGCGATTGTCGAAGGCAGCCTCGATGGACTTTTCGAGGGAGGCGAGATCGGTAGCGCTCATGGGAATTCCTTGCAACGTCAGGGCCTATCGTGATTTCCGGATAAAGGTCCGGAAGCGGTCGATTGGTCCTATAGCATGCATGCCGAAAATGGAATGTCTTTTCCGCGCCGATTGAGCTTGGATTCAAGGCGTTGTAGGGGCATATGCAAGAGCTTGGGCATTCCTGTCTTTCGGCAGGAAAGGCCCGTCATGATCGATTCGAAAGGCATGAATAGATGAGCAAGGGGAAGAACGGCAGGCTGAGGCGCAAGGATGGGGTTTGGGACCCGTTGAAGACGAGCTCGGCAGACAAGCAGCGGGCCGAGTCGGTGCCGCGCACGCCGCAGTCGATGTCGCCGTCCTACCGGCTTGCCTATGCCGATGAGGATTTCCTCTGCCGTGAGGAATTGCGGCCGATCCGCCTGCAGCTGGAATTGCTGAAGACCGAAATGTCGCTCACCGAGCGCGGCATCAAGTCGACAGTCGTGATGTTCGGCGGCGCACGTATTCCTGCCCCCGGCACCAATGCCTGGGCTGCCCGCAACGACGTGCAGCGCGCCAATCTCGAAGCCGCATCGGTCTATTACGAGGAGGCGCGCAAGTTCGCTCGACTCTGCTCCCGTTATTCCGCCGGTTTCGATTACCACGAATATGTCGTCGTCACCGGCGGCGGCCCGGGTGTGATGGAAGCTGGCAATCGCGGTGCGGCGGAAGAAGGCGCGCCCTCGATCGGCCTGAACATCGTGTTGCCGCACGAGCAGGCGCCGAACGCCTATGTGACGCCGGAGCTCAGCTTCAACTTTCATTATTTCGCGATCCGCAAGATGCATTTCATGGTGCGCGCCAAGGCGATCGCGGTGTTCCCAGGCGGCTTCGGCACGCTCGACGAATTGTTCGAGTGCCTGACGCTCATCCAGACCGGCCGCATGGAGCGCCTGCCGCTCATTCTCTTTGGCGAAAAGTTCTGGCGCAGCATCATCAATTTCGACGGGCTGGCCGAGTTCGGCACCATCGCACCAGATGATGTGAACCTCATCAGCTTCGTTGATACCGCCGACGAAGCCTGGGAGATCGTCACCGATTTCTACGAGCACGATAACGGCCACCACGACAACGGGCACTGATAACGAAAAGCCCGCCGTCGCTTGGGTGAGGGCGGGCTTTCGATCATGGGACCAGTGTCGGAGCGATCGGCTTACAGCAGCGGGCGGCCCGGCATGTCGTCCAGGTTAACGACGCCATCGTGGTTGCGGTCCAACCGGTCGAAGAGCTTGTTCATGGCGTCTTCGGCTTCCTTCTTGCTGATCTGGCCGCTTTGATCGGTATCGGCAAAGCGGAAGATCATCGCTTCATGCATGAAGCGGCCATGCGGTCCGTGATGGCGATGCCCTTCGCCGCCCTTGTCGTTGTCATTGTCGTTTTGAGCCTGGTCGCCCTTGGACTGGTCGGCCGGAGCCTGATTGCTCTGCGCCTGATTGTCTTGCGCTTGATTACCCTGCGCTTGATTGTTTTGTGTCTGATCGCCGCCCGAAGCCTGGCCATCTTGAGCCTTATCGCCATCAGCCTTGGCATGCTCGGCCCGCCATTGCTTGAACTGCTCCTGGCGATAGGCGCGATATTCGCCGGGGGTGATTTCGCCGTCATGGTTGACGTCGATCTGGTCGAAGATCTTGTCGACGCCAGCCTTGACCTCATCCTTGGTGAGCTTTGTATCGCCGGGATTGCCGAATTCCTTCAGCATGCGCACGTAAAGGACTTCAGGCGAAAAATGTGGTCTGTGCCACCGGCCTTCATGATGATGGTGCCTGCCGCCACGGTCGCCATCATGCGAAGCGGCGAGCGCCACCTGTGCGGCACCGCCGAGAAGCAGGGTTGCGGAAAGTCCGGCCAGAAGAAGTTTTTTCCCGTTCATCGCTTTTCCTTTCGTGTCGAGGAATGGTCAAACGATACGGCTGGCGGTCAAAAACGACCAATTAAACCTCTGTAAGGCGCATGAAACTTTGGTAACCCCGCCTCGGGCGTGCGTTTCCGCATTCCGGACGGAAAACCGCTTGTCTTATGACTTTGTCTCGTTT